>CAUSHZ010000154.1:0-2502 GCA_963531605.1 uncultured Actinomyces sp. | reverse complement strand
GCTCCGTCAGGTGCAGGCGCACCGGGGAACCGCCGGGATAGGACTCGAGCACACCGCGCAGGTCGGTGAGCAGCTCGGGCGTACACCTGGCGGCCGGTAGGCGCAGATCGAGGGGCAGGTCCGCCCCGCCCGACAGATCCAGGAGCGTCATCGACTGGCCGTAGATGGTCATACCCTCCTCGCGCACGTTCACCTTGCCCTCGATCTGGACGATGATGTCCTGCGCGAGGTAGGTCTGAATCGACTCGTAGGAGCGCGGGAAGAAGAGCACATCCACCGAACCCGACAGGTCCTCGATCGTCGCGATCGCCCACGCATTGCCCTGCTTCGTCACCTTCGTCGTCACGCCCGAGATGAGGCCCGCGATCTTCACGATGCGGTCCGCCATCGCCCCGTCGGAGCCGACGACCTGGGCAATCTCGTAGTCCTGGTGGCGCGCCAGGGCCGCCTCCACGCCGCGCAGCGGGTGGTCTGAGACGTACAGGCCCAGCATCTCGCGCTCGGCCGCCAGCTTCGTCTTACGGTCGAACTCGGGCAGGTCCGGGATGTCGATCGTCAGGCCCGAGCCCGTGTCCTCGTCCTCGCCCAGAGCGCCGAACAGATCGAACTGTCCGATCGCCTCGTTACGCTTGACGTCGATGATCGCGTCCACGGCCTCGTCGCAGCGCGCGAGGAGGGCGCGGCGCGTGTGCCCCATCGAGTCGAAAGCGCCGGCGCGGATGAGGGACTGGATCGTGCGCTTGTTGCACACCACCTGGGGCACCTTGTCCAGGAAGTCCTGGAACGAGGCGAAACGCCCCTTCTGCGCACGAGTCTCCACGATAGCGTCGACGACCGGGCCGCCCACGTTCTGGATGGCGTTCAGGCCGAAGCGGATCGCCTCGCCGTCAGGCGCAAAGTTACCCATCGACGCGTTCACGTCCGGGGGCAGGACCGTGATGTCCATGTGGCGGCACTCCGCCAGGTACAGGGCGCGACGATCCTTGTTGTCCTTCGTCGAGGTCAGCAGGGCCGCCATGTACTCCGTCGGGTAGTTCGCCTTGAGGAAGGCCGTCCAGTAGGAGACGAGGCCGTAGGCCGCCGAGTGGGCCTTGTTGAAGGCGTAGGCGGAGAAGGGAACGACGACGTCCCACAGGGCCTTGATCGACTCCTCGGAGTAGCCGTTATCGACCATGCCCTGGCGGAAGCCCTTGAACTGCTGGTCCAGGACCTCCTTCTTCTTCTTACCCATGGCCTTACGCAGGATGTCTGCCTGGCCCAGCGAGTAGCCCGCCAGCTTCTGGGCGATCTGCATGACCTGCTCCTGGTACACGATCAGACCGAAGGTCGTTCCCAGGATGTCCTCGAGCGGCTCCGCCAGCTCCGGGTGGATTGGCGTGATCTCCTGACGCCCGTTCTTACGCAGCGCGTAGTTCGTGTGCGAGTTCGCGCCCATCGGGCCGGGGCGGTACAGGGCGCCCACCGCCGAGATGTCTTCGAAGTTGTCGGGCTTCATGAGCTTGAGGAGGTCGCGCATGCCGCCGCCATCCAGCTGGAAGACGCCGAGGGTCTCGCCTCGTCCCAGCAGCTCGTAGGTCTTCTTGTCGTCGAAGGTCAGGTGGTCGAGATCCGGGTCCGGCTTGCCGTTGAGCGCGATGTTCTCGAGCGCGTCGGACACGACGGTGAGGTTACGCAGGCCCAGGAAGTCCATCTTCAGCAGGCCCAGCGTCTCGCACGTCGGGTAGTCGAACTGCGTGATGATCGCACCGTCCTGTGGGCGCTTCATGACCGGGATGATGTCGGTGAGCGTGTGGGAGCTCATGATGACCGCACACGCGTGCACACCCCACTGGCGCGTCAGTCCCTCCAGGCCGAGCGCGTACTGGACGACCTCGTGCGTGTCCGGGTTCTCCTCGTAGAACTTACGGAACTCCGAGGCCTCGGCGTAGCGCTTGTCCTTCTCGTCGAAGATGCCGTGGACCGTGATGTCCTTGCCCATGATCGCCGGGGGCAGCGCCTTGGTGAGCTGCTCACCGACCTTGAAGTCCTTGCCGAGGATACGCGCGGAGTCCTTCAGGGCCTGCTTGGTCTTAATCGTGCCGTAGGTGACGACCTGGCTGATGCGGTCCTCGCCGTACTTGCGCTTGACGTAGGCGATGACCTCGTCGCGCCTGCGTTCGTCGAAGTCGACGTCGAAGTCGGGCATCGAGATTCGTTCGGGGTTGAGGAATCGCTCGAAGATCAGGCCGTGATCGAGGGGGTTCAGCTCGGTGATCTTCATGGCGTAGGCCACCATCGAGCCCGCGCCCGAGCCACGGCCCGGTCCCACGCGGATCCCCTGCGACTTCGCCCAGTTGATGTAGTCGGCGACGGTGAGGAAGTAGCCCGGGAAGCCCATCGAAATGATGACGTCCTCCTCGTATTGGGCCTGCTTGCGCACTGCGTCAGGAATACCGTTCGGGAAGCGATCGCGCAGGCCTCGCTCGACCTCCTTGATGAACCACGAGGTCTTGTCTTCGCCCT
>CAUSHZ010000153.1:0-2517 GCA_963531605.1 uncultured Actinomyces sp. | reverse complement strand
GTGGGGGCCACCGGCGTGAGCAGGCCGTCGCGCACCAGGCGGTTGAGGAGCTGCGTGTGGTGGACGACGTCGAAGGAGCCGCCCAGCTCCGGGTACTCGCCGGCGATCGTGTTGAAGCAGTGCGCGCAGGAGACGACGATCTTCTGGGGCTTGGCTTCCTTGAGCGTGTCGATCGCCTGGGCGGCCAGCATCTGGAAGAGCGCCTCGTTGCCGGCGCGGCGGGCCGGGTCGCCCGTGCAGGACTCGCCCGAGCCGAGGACCGCGAAGGACACGCCCGCCGTGTGCAGCAGCTCGGCGACGGCGGCGCTGGTCTTCTTCGCCGTGTCGTCGTAGGCGCCCGCGCAGCCCACCCAGAACAGGTAGTCAACCTCGGAGGCGTCCTCGATGTCCTCGCCGACGACGGGGATGTCGAAGTCCAGCTTCTTCGCCCAGTCCATGCGCTTGCGGGCCGGCTGGTTGTAGGGGTTCGCCTTGGATTCCATGCCGCGGAACGCGCGGCCCAGCTCGCGGGGGAACGCGCCCTCCATGAGGACCTGGTGGCGGCGCAGGTCGAGGATGTGGTCGATGTGCTCGATGTCGACGGGGCACTGCTCGACGCAGGCGCCGCAGTTCGTGCAGTCCCACAGGACCTCTTCGGAGACGACCTCGGGGACCAGGGGAGCGGTGACCGCGGAGACGCCCTCGGGGCCGGTCGCGCCCGACAGGGACAGGGCGGAGACCAGGTCGAAGGAGTGCGGCGAGGCCGGCACGCCCTTGTCGAGGAGGACCTCGCCGTCGCCCAGCTTCTGGTGGCCCTCCTCCTGCTCGACGATCTGCACGTTGGAGGCGGACTCCATGTGGTCGCGCAGGCCCATGATGAGCAGCTTGGGGGAGAGGGGCTTCTGGGTGTTCCACGCGGGGCACAGCTCCTGGCAGCGGCCGCACTCGGTGCACGAGTACAGGTCCAGGCGGGCCTTCCACGAGAAGTCGTCGATCGTGCCCACGCCGAGGACCGTGTCCTCGGGGAGGTCGTCGAAGTCGTCCTCGCTGGTGACCGGCTTGCCGTCAATGAGCATGTGGTCGGCCGGGCCCAGGGACTTCGTGCCGTCCGCGTGTCGGCGCGTGTACAGGTTGAGGATCGCGACGAAGCGGTGCCAGGCGACGCCCATGCCGGTCTGGATGCCGACGACCGTCAGCCAGGTCATGGAGGTGAGGACCTTGAGGGCGCTGACTAGCACGATCGCGTTGGCCAGCGAGGCGGCCGAGGAGGAGGAGGCGGCGCCCGCGAAGATCGCACCGAGCCAGGCGGTCAGCGGGAAATGCAGGGCGGTCGCGTGGGCCTCGAGGCCCGGGGTTGCGCTGAAGATCGCGTATTCGAGGCCGCGCAGGGCCACGACGCACGCGCACACGATGAGGATGACCCACTCGACGAAGAGCGCCTGCCAGCGGGTCGAACCCAGGAAACGGGAGGCCAGGCCGCGCGGGGAGGAGTCGCGCGGGTGGGGGCGGGTCAGGGACGAGGGCGGGGTACCTTCCGGGTCCGCCGCGGCGGCAGCGCCGTCGGGATCGTCGTTCGACAGGGCCGCCTCGGCGGCCGTGCCACGCCCGGCGCGCTGGCGCACGACCATCAGGAGGATGATGCCCGCCAGGCCGCCCCACGCGAAGGCCTCGGTCAGCCACTCCCACGGCGCGAAATGGCCGAGGAGAGGCAGCGTGAAGGTCTGCACGCGCAGCTGCGCGTAGCCCGTGACGAGGGTCAGGAAGAGGATCGGGAAGGACACCATGACCAGCCAGTGGGCGCACCTGATCCACGGGCGTCCCTTGAACTCGCGGTGGGTGAGGGCCGCCGAGACGACGCCCCACGCTCGCTTGCCGACGGGGCTCAGGCGCCCCGGGTCGGGCGTGCCCGCCGAGACCGTGCGCCACATGTGGGTCAGGCCTCGCGCGAACGACAGGACGGCCAGGGCGCTCACCAGCAGGGCGAGTCCCCACATGATGGCGCTCAGCGTCGGATTGGCCACGTTTCCTCCTCAAGATTGCTGCACTCCATTGTGTCACCTTGACCCAGGAGAGACCGATTCTGCCCCGCAAAGCGTGCGCAATTACGCGCTGCGTACGGGCTCCGTCGCGCTCTCGTGTGCCCGCCACAACGTGGATTCATGCCACGAGGAGGGAAAAAGTGTGGGAGAGTGAGAGCGTGCTTCCCGTCTCGCAGCCAGACATGACACTGTCCGACCAGGAACTCTTCGGAGACGATCACCCGCATGATCACTGCGGGGTCTTCGGAGTATGGGCCCCGGGCGAGGACGTTTCCCGCCTGACCTACTTCTCCCTCTATGCCTTGCAACACCGCGGCCAACAGAGCGCGGGTATTGCGACGTCGAATGGCAAGCAGATCCTCGTGTATAAGGATCAGGGCCTCGTCTCGCAGGTGTTCTCCGAGCAGTCCCTGCAGGGCCTGCGCGGCCACATCGCTCTGGGCCACGTCCGCTACGCGACGACCGGCGCGGACGTGTGGCGCAACGCCCAGCCGACGCT
>CAUSHZ010000152.1:0-2579 GCA_963531605.1 uncultured Actinomyces sp. | reverse complement strand
CACCCCAGGAGCCGTAGAAGCCCACGTAGGGGACGGTGAGGTTCGGAGCCCCGTCAGCACTCGTGAAGGTGACGGCACCATCGATGAACGTGCCCTTGGGCGCGTTCTGCGCTGCGTACGAGGAGAAGGCCGAACGCGGGGTCACGGTGACGGTCACGGTGGCGTCACCCTTGGCGGGCACGGTCACCGAGTCGGAGGAGAAGGTCAGGTCGATGCCCTGCCCAGCCCAGTTCGTCGAGTGATGTGTGAACAGCATGCTCTCGACCTTTTCGGACAGCGCCTGGCCGCCCAGCGTGTAGGTGCGGGCCGTGTCGGAGACGTTCGTGAGGGTCACCTGGAAGGTCCACCCGGAGGTTCCGTCTCCCAGGTCAGCCTTGGGCCGCGATGGGTTGTCGGCACCCACGACGCTCGGGTACACGAAGGATGTCGTGGCACCCGTCGCGTCGATCAGGCCCGCCCCCACTCGACGCGGCGAGTAGAAGGTGCCGTCATTTTGCTCCGCGTCCACGATCGGACGGGCGGTGCCCATCAGGAGCTTCGTGACAACGGCTTCCTTCTCGGTGGCAGACAGGCCCGCAAACGCCGGGTCGGAGGCCACGCGCTGACGCACGAGGGTAGCGACCGCGCCAGCCTGAGCCGAGGCCTCGGCAGTGCCGGACCCGTTATCGTAGTCGTTTCCGGGCGTCGCGGACGTGACCTGGCCACCGGGAGCCGCAACCTCGGGCTTGAGCTTCAGGTCGGGGGTCACGCCCATGGACGAGAAGTCGGAGGCCTGCACGCCCTCGGGCACGGTGAGAGTCGTGGATGCAGAGACACTGACCTCGACCGATCCGCTCTCGGAGGCCTTGATGGCGTCGTACAGGCGGTTGCGGTCCGAGGTCGTGATGGTCGCCATCGGCAGGTTGAACCAGCGATCGACCGACCACTTGACGGGGGTTTCGGTGTCGTACCAGTGCCCGAGCAGAACGCCGGCGGGCTTGCTGGTCAGGGACTTGAGGGCCTTAATCTTGTGCTTCACCTCCACCGAGTTGCCCCTCGAGTCGTTGCCGCCCAGTTCCTCGAGGAGGATCGTGCGCGACAGGTCCCCGTAGTTCGCTCCGAGGTACTTAGTCAGGTCCTCGCTCGATCCGTTGCCGGCGTAGACCACGCGGTACGTACCCTCGGCGAGAGTGTCGAAGCCGGGGCCATCGCCCTTGCCCATGCGAGCGAGGGGGAGATAGCCGATGAGGTGATCACCGAAGGTGAGAGCACCCATGATCTCCTGCTCGTTGACCGAGGCCACGGCGAGGGTCGAGGAGAAGGCGGCGGGGAAGCCGAGCGCGCCGTTATCGGGGTCGTCCGCTCGCCCGTAGCGCTCGACGTCACCGGCGGGCGCGTAGACGGTCGTGCCCTGCGCGCCGAGAGTCTCGTAGACCTGGGAATAGAGGGCTGCGGCGGCGTCGCTCATTCCTTCCGTTTTGGAGAAAGACACAGAAATAACGTCGGGGCGCAGGACCATCGCGTCGTCGAGCGCCGCCAGCAGGTTGACATCGCTGGCGCTATTGCCCGGATCCTTCGTCACCTTCGCGACGATCAGCTGCGCCTGGGGTGCGGCACCGGAAAACTGCCCCCCGTTGGCCGCCGCGAGGGCGGCGACGCGCGTGCCCTGGGTGTTCGCGGCACGCGCTTCTTCGCCTCCTTCGTCCGTGGCGAGCACGTTCGTATCCCCGTCACCGTAGTCGTAGGCGAAGGGAATCTTAGGACTGACCCACACTCCCGCCTGGCCTGCGCCGAGCTGGGAGGTCAGGGAAGCCGTCTGATCCTGCGTGAGGCGCGCCGACGCGAGATCCATGTCGCCGGAAAAGGCCTCGTGCGAGGTATCAATACCGCTGTCGATGAGCTCGATAACCTGGCCCTGCCCCTTCTGAGTAGCCGCGTCGACGCGCATCATCCGCGCCGCCGCTCCGGGCGCGCTTTCAGAGTCTCCGCCGCCAGAAGCAGCACGATAGTGTCCGGCGATCTCCTCGTCAGTGACGAACGTGTTATCGCCATCCAGGAAAGCGCCCTTGACGCCAGCGGTCGCCTGGATCGCCGAAAGAGTCGAGGCGGGCGCCTGGATCGCGAATCCATCGAAGGCGTGGAGGTAGTCGCGCACGTCGGAGACGGTCGCACCCGGGAGAGCTGCGGCTACGGCCTCGCCGATGCGCTTCTTCATCTGCGCGTAGTACGCGGCACGGTCGGCACCGGCCTCGCCCGCTTCAAGCTGGACGATGATCGTCGCCGGGGAGTTGTTCGCGCCCTGCTGGGGCGACGAGGCCTGGGTGGCATCGGCCTCGTCCGCAAAGGCTGCGGGCACGCCGATCGTAGTGAGCGCGAGGGCACCGGCCGCTATGAGCGTCAGCGCTGCGCGTCGGTAGTGAAACATTATCGGCTCGCTTTCTTCACACCTAAAGTGTTGAGCTGCATGAGGGTGAGGGATCGCGCGGCACGTCGCTGCGGGCACGCGATAGGGCAGGCGCAGCGTGTGGCTGCGCCTCGTGTCGCCTTGCGGGCGCGCCCGCTCCCCCGGTGCGAGTCCGGGCGGGGCGGGCGCGACGCAT
>CAUSHZ010000151.1:0-2620 GCA_963531605.1 uncultured Actinomyces sp. | reverse complement strand
GGTGGCCCGAGATCATGTTGCACAGGAGACGCAGGGTCAGCGTGACGGGGCGAACGATGAAGTTCGACAGGAACTCGATGGGCGTGATGAGCAGGTACATGGGGGTGGGCAGTCCGGGTGGGAAAAGCTGCGAGACAAAGAAGCCACCTACGCCCTGCTTTCCGATGCCTGCACCGATGAAGGTCACGTACGTGATGAGCGCGAAGACCATCGGGACGGCGACGACCGACGAGGCCGCGATGTTGATGCCGGGAATGATGCCCGCAATGTTCATGGACAGGACGCCGAAGAACAGGAAGCCAATGAAGCCGGAGAACTTGCGGCCGGTCTTGGGGCCGAGCATGTCGAGGGCTACGTTGTCACGAATGTAACCGGCGATCGCCTCGACGGCCATCTGGCCTCGGGTGGGCACCAGCTTGGGCTTACGCGCGACCGCGACGAGAACCAGCGAGACAAGGAGGCCCATGATGATGCGGGCGAGAGTCAGTCGGTTGAACTCGAAGAAGGTCCCCTCGCCGAAAATGACTCTCGGGAAGAAGTCCTCGAGGGCAGGCTGGTGGGGATGCTGCGTGAACGCAGGATAGGCGGTGAGGGCGATGACGGTGAGAAGGATCGCGAGGCTCACCCAATACCAACGCGGCTTGGACGCAGTGCGGCGAGCAGGCGCGTGATCGGACACTGAATGTGCCTCCTTCATCTCAACTCCATTGGTTTATGTCTGCTGCCGGGGCAACTGAACCATTCTACACTGAGAAGGGGCTGCCTAGCGCGCGCAAGGGTTACTGAGTGTCGCTCGGCGCGTCCACGTTCATCGTGCGCTTGCGCATCATGACGATCATCTCGACGGTCGAGGACGCGATTATTGCGATGATCGTGGCGATTGCGGCCAGCCGGACGTCCATGCCCAGGGCGCGCGGGACGTACAGCCCGATGGCGAGCAGAGCGATCTTCGCGGCGTATCCGCCGGTGACCCACCCAATGAAAGATGAGGGCGATCGCAGGGCCCGGGAGGTGAAGAACCACTGCGCCGCGACGATGACGACGACCATGGCGAGGGCGAGCACGTAGGTCATGCGGAAACCTCCTCGTGGGCAGTCTCTTCCTTGGGGAACTCACGGGTGGTCACGGCCACGCCGATAGCCGCCGCGATGACTGCGACGAGGGCGACGCTCCACCACTCGAAGACGAGGAGCCCCACTGCGGGGACGCACACGATGGCGGTCCACATCCACAGGATCGCGACGACCCCGCGGTGAGAGTGCCCAGCGACGAGAAGACGATCGTGGAAGTGGGAGCGGTCGGCCACGAAGGGGCTCTTGCCTCGGCTCATGCGACGAATCGACGTGACGACCAGGTCGAGGACGGGCATGAAAATAACGGACAGGGGCAGGATGAGCGGCAGCGCGGAGACAATCATCTGCTGGCGACCGAGCAGCGAGGGATCGATCTTGCCGGTGACGATGATGCCGGCAGCGGCCAGGACGAGGCCCATGGTCTCCGCTCCCCCGCCCATCATGATCGAGGAGGGGTGGAAGTTGAACCAGAGGAAGCCGGCGCACACCCCGAGCAGCGCGATCACGATGAGGCTGGCGGTCGTCGCGTAGGAGGCCGCGCCCATGAGCCGGGTGACGATGTAGGAGTAGACGAAGAAGGACCCGGCACCGATCGCGATCATGCCGGAGGCCAAGCCGTCGAGCCCGTCGATGAAGTTGACGGCGTTCATGATGCCGACGATGAAGAAGACGGAGACGAAGAGCCACAGCCGGGAGGATCCGAGCGTCAGGCCGAAAATCGGGAACGAGGCCAGCTGCACGCCTCCGAAGGCCATGCCGCCCGCGATGAGGACCTGCCCACCGAGCTTGGCCATCCAGTCCAGTTCGATGATGTCATCGATGATGCCGAGGATGCACATGGCACCGGCACCGACCATGACGGCCCACGGGACCGTGGTCGTAAAGAGTGGCGCCATGTAGGGGATCCGCGAGGCGAGCAGCATCGTGACGATCAGTGCGATGGTCATCGCGACGCCGCCCAGGCGCGGGATCGGCTTCTTTTGCAGGTCCCGGCCGCGCAGGGGCGGCAAGATGTTGAACTGCAGGCACGCCCAGCGCACGGCCGGGGTCAGTAGGATCGTCAGGGCCATTGCAATGGCACCCAGCAGCAGGTAGACCTTCACGAAGCGGCCCCTTCGACGGGGGCGATGGGTACGCCGGCGGTGGCACTGAGGTCGTTCAGGGAGATGGTCCCAAGGCGCAGCACGCGGGGTGCGTCGTGCGCGAAGTCAACAATCGACGAGGCCGTGGACCCCTGGGTGGGGCCACCGTCGAGGTAGGCGGACACCCGTGTTCCGAAGTATCCGACGGCCTGCTCGACCGAGGTCGCGGGGGGCTGACCGGTCAGGTTCGCGGAGGTGACGGCCATCGGTCCACAATCATGCAGGAGGCGCAGGAGAGCCGCCTGGTTCGGCATGCGCACACCGATGGTGCCGCCGGTTTCGCCCAGGTCCCACCCGAGGTCGGGGCGGGCGCGCAGGATGAGCGTGAGGCCACCGGGCCAGAAGGCGCGCGCGAGCGCGCGAGCGGCCTCGGGGACATCGACGCACAGCGAGTCGATCGCATCG
>CAUSHZ010000150.1:0-2656 GCA_963531605.1 uncultured Actinomyces sp. | reverse complement strand
GTGGTGGCAACCACAGTGGTGGTGGCAACCACAGTGGTGGTGGCAACCACAGTGGTGGTGGCAACCACAGTGGCGGTGGCAACCACAGTGGCGGTGGCAACCACAGTGGCGGTGGACGTCACTCTCACCCACATAGGTCGCGTCGCGGTCGCCGGTAACCGTATGACAGAGGTCTCTCGTCACCTCGGCACTGCACGCGTCAGACGACCGGCGCAGTTCCCCGCACTCTGCCTTGCGGCGTGAGCGCGGGCGGCCCCGGCCTCGTCCCAGTGTGACAACAGGAGGGCCCCGCACAAACCACTGTGCGGGGCCCTCCTTGATGCTCAGTGCTACGGCCTGTTCGCGAAATACTCCAACAAGTGCGAGTCGCCCGACACGATGATCTCGTCGTCGGCGTTGATGCGCGTCGACGAGTCCGCGTACTCGAAGCGCTGCTTGGGGCGGCGGATCGCCAGCACGTTGACGCCGTAACGGCCGCGCAGGTCGAGTTCTTCGAGGGAGAAGCCTCGCACCTCCTGCGGGGGGCGCAGCTTCATGATGGAGAAGCCATCCTTCTCCATCTCGATGTAGTCAACCATGCGGCCGCCCACCAGGTGTGCCGTGCGCTTGCCTGCGTCCAAGTCGGGGTAGACAACGTGGTGGGCACCCACGCGTCGCAAGATACGGCCGTGCTGAGAGGACGTCGCCTTCACCCAGATCGAGGAAATGCCCATGTCGACGAGGTTCGCGGTGATGAGCACCGCCGCCTCTAGCGACGACCCCACACCGACGACAGCACTGCGAAACTCGCGTGCGCCCAGCTGCTCGAGAGCGTCCTTGGAGGTTGCGTCGGCCTCAACAAGAGGGAAACGCCCCGCGAACGCCTGCACACGAGCGGGATTCTTTTCAACCGCCAGGATCTCATAGCCCAACTGGTCCTGCGTCACCGCGACCGCAGAGCCAAAACGGCCCAGCCCGATGACCAACGTTCCCGACTGCAGTTCCTTTGACTCGCGTTCATCTGCCATACCCCCATTCTTCCCTGCGAGCGCGCGTGCCGCGAACGCTGCGGCCGCGCGTCGCTGGTATGCCCGATGTGTACGAGGCGCGGGAGTGGCGCGTCGTGAACCTAACGCCTGTTCGGGGCACGAATCCCCACCGTAGATGCGGAAATACGAGTGTCGTGTGCGAGACGGCTGCTCTGCTTAATTGCGTGAAACGCTCGTGAAACGCTCGGGAAATGGGGTCACGTTCTCGTACTGCCTCGTTATTTAGCGGGCGGACCGGGAACGGATGGCGACCATAACCTGGGCGACGACCTCGTCAATGAGCTTCAGATCCGACCACCGAACCCGAATCACCTTCCAGCCCGCGCGCTCGAGGTCTCTCTGGCGACGCTGCTCGGCCTCGATTGAGTCATGTACCTGGCTGACGGTCTCCCCGTACTTGATACGGCCATCAAATTCGATCGCGATCTTCAGTGCAGGCAGCGCAATATCAATGAAATACATACGGCCGTCTACACAGACTTCCTCCTGCGTCGTTAACCCTGCGATGCCTGCGCGCGCCAGCGCAAGGAGAACCAAGGCCTCGCCGGGAGACTCACAACCAGCGTCAGCATGGTCCACGATCCAACGGGCGTGTCCGCGCCCTCTGGCGTTGCGGGGAGTGGCATCCAAGGCCTCGCGGAAATCCCTCCGCGCTTCCTCCTGCCGCGGCCGCGACGCATCCTGACGGAAACGATCAAACTGACACGCCCTCGCTAAAGCCGCGCAAGCGATGGGAAAAGCGTGCTTGTCGTCCAGCGTGCGCGCGCAATCAATGAGAACACGGGCCGGGGACGCAATGCGAAAACCGGCGTACTCGATGGAAGACACAGGACGGCCCGGGCGGCACGTACGAACACATACGGAGGGGATGCGGATGCTGTCATCAATGACGACTTCCGGGAAATGCACGCGGGTTGGGCACTTTCTCGACGGCGCATACAGCGTGAGTTGTCCAATGTGAGCCTCGCACGGGAGCCCAAGGAGGTACGCGGCGACGATACCACTCATAACGTAGTCGGGGTAACGAAGACTCAGGGCGCATACACGTGCAACAAAAACTATGTCCCTGCACTCGGATGAACCATGTCTGTCCAACAGAGCTGTCGGAATGTAGACGCCCGAGAGTAGACGACGCAGCGTCCCGTTTTGAATGCGTCGATGAATACGCATGCTAGCTGCGTGGGAGTGGGCAACTACCAGGGACGATCGTATGGATTCCACGTGTTCTCGCAACATTGCAACTCCTTCGTTACTGCGAGGTGTGCCTCGCTGTTGGTACTTGGATTCACGGTTTGGTACTTGTCTTCACTTTTGGTACCTGGATTTAACTGTGTGCCGATTGGTCGTGGCGTTCAAGCTCTGCGCAAGTGCCTGTGGATAACTTCTGCTGGGAACTGGCCTGTGGGTGCCGGTGCCTTACGTCGGACACGTTTGTTCTGGTAGTGGGTTGCTGGGAACTGGCCTGTGGGTGCCGGGGCAATGTCCAGTCGCCTAACCTCCGACCAGCCCCTGCGCTTTCGGGAGCTACATCATGATGAGCAGCCAATAACCCACACAATGCCCAGCTGAGGGGTGGAGGGGTCTGGGTTTTTCGGACCGTTTGTTTTGAGAGGGTTGTTCTGAGTAGT
>CAUSHZ010000149.1:0-2669 GCA_963531605.1 uncultured Actinomyces sp. | reverse complement strand
GCGCTGTGGTGGCTCATGCTCGTGCCCGCCGCCATCGCCCTGTTTTGCCTGTGGCTCGTGCCCGCCCAGGTGCGTGCCCTGCGCTACGCCCTGGCCGACACGGACTTCGTCATCCGCCGCGGCGTCTTCAATCGTTCGCTGACCCTCGTGCCCTACGGCCGCATCCAGTACGTCGACATCTACCAGGGTCCCGTGCTGCGCCTGCTTGGCATCTCCACGATCAAGCTCTCGACCGCGAGCGCGAAGACGGACGCGACGCTGAGCGGCGTGCCCGTCGCGGACGCGGCGCGTCTGCGTGACGTCCTGGCGGAGCGCGGTTCGGCGGAGCTGATGGGCCTATGAGCGCGGACCTCTCCTCCGACGGCATCGCCCCCGAGGACTGGAAGCCGCTTCACCCGCTCACCTACGTCCCCCGCGTCGCGGGAAGTGTCACGGGTATCGTCGGTGCGGTGTCCCTGAGCAACGCCTCCGCGATCGGGCGCATGCTCAACGGGGAGACGCCGCAGTGGTTTGAAACCACCGGCGTCTTCCTCGGTCTGCTGATTATTGCGGGCATCGTCCTCGCCATCGCGGGTGCGTACTGCTACCTGTCATGGACGAAGACTCGCTACGCGGTGAGCAATACGGCGATCTGGTACCGCGCCGGCATCCTCAAGCGCACGCAGCGTCACGCGCGCCTCACGCGCATCCAGACGATCAACGTGTCCTACTCGCTCGTCGGTCGCCTCCTGCGCCTGGGCTACCTGGATATTGAGGTAGCGGGCGGCACCGACTCGAGCATCAAGCTGGGCCTGCTGCCTGCGCATCGCCTCGAGGAGCTGCGCGCCCTCCTCCTCGCGCTCGCTTCGGGTGCGATCGACGAGGTCGTGGATCCCGCGGACCTGACCGGTGCCTCGGCCCGCGTGGTGACGGCAAAGACCCCGCTGGAGGCCCCGGAGCGCCCCGTTTTCAAGGTCGGCTTCGTCAAGCTCCTGGTGTCCATGCTGGCGACCATCGACAATGCGATTGCCCTGTTCTTCGGCGTCTTCCTCCTGGGCCTCAACGGCTTCCTCGTGGGGGTCGTCGGGGTGACGTCGATCATGAGTTTCCTGGGCATCCTGGCGGGCGCGTTCAGCCTCCTGGCGGGCGTCTGGGCGCGTTTCGATCGAGAGTTCGGCTTTAGCGCGGCGATCGGCGCCGACGGCGTGCGCATCGACCGCGGCCTGACTGCTCGTCGTCACGTGACGATCCCTCCGGGACGCATCCACGCCATCGAGGTGAGCCAGCCGCTGATCTGGCGACTGTTTGGCTGGTATCGCGTGGAGATCACGCAGGCCGGCAACGCGGCGCACACGTCGGACGAGAAGAACAAGGGCATGCAGGTGGATGTGGCCTCCGACGTGCTGCTTCCCGTCGGCAGCCGCACGGAGGTCATCCAGGCGATCGCGATGGCGATCCCCGACCTGGGGGTCGAGGATCCCGACGGCTTCCTTGAGTCCCTCCGCGTCGGCACGGGCGAGGACCGCTGGATGACACCGATCCCGCGCAGCGCGAGGATCCTGGATCCTCTGGTGCACAAGCGCCGCGCCTTCGGCCTCACCGACGCCGTGTTCGCGATCCGCGACGGCTTCTTCAACCTGCGCTTCTCGATCATCCCTCTAACGCGCATCCAGTCTGTGTCCCTGCATCAGGGACCCATTCAGCGCTGGCGCCGCGTCGCCTCCGTGCGCGCTGCGCTGGTCCCCGGACCGGTGGCATCCATGGCCGAGCACGTCGAGGCGGGCCGCTCGCTGGAGCTGTGGGCGCAGCTGTCGCAGGCCTCGAAGGTCCGGCGCGAGGCCGAGGCTCCCGAGCGCTGGCTCTCGCGCGTCACCGAGATCGTCGAGGCGACCTCGCAGCGCGCGGAGGGCGACAAGTAGCCGGGTGATCGGCGACAATGGAGCCATGAGCACCCCCGGACGCCTCGGAATCGGCATCATCGGCATGGGCCACGTCGGGCCCGTCATCGGCTCTGCGCTGCGCGCGGTCGGCCACCAGATCGTTGCCGTCTCCGCGTCGTCGGAGGCCTCGCGCGAGCGCGCCGACGCGATGCTCCCCGGCGTGCCGATCGCCACGCCCGAGGAGGTCGTGCGACGCTCCGAGGTGGTCATCGTGGCCGTGCCCGACGACCAGATTGGCCCCCTCGTGAGCGGCCTGGCCGACCTGGGCGCCTGGCAGAGCGGGCACATCGTCATTCACCTGTCGGGTGCCTCCGGCGTCGGGCTGCTCGGCGCCGCCGCGGGCGCGGGGGCGATCCCGCTCGCCATCCATCCGGCGATGACGTTCACCGGCACCAGCGTCGACGTGGCGCGCCTCGTGGGCACGCCCTTCGCGGTGACGGCTGCGGCCCCCTTCCTGCCGATCGCCCAGGCCCTCGTCGTCGAAATGGGCGGCGAACCCGTCGTTGTCGCCGAGGAAGACCGACCCCTCTACCACGCGGGTCTCGCTCACGGCGCCAACTTCATCGCCGGCATCACCGTGCAGACGACGCGGATTCTCGCCGAGGCAGGGATCGAGAACCCCGCCCTGTACGTGCGCCCGCTCCTCGAGGCCGCGCTCGACCGCGCCCTCACCGAGGGGGTCGCGGGCATCTCGGGGCCCGCCGCCCGCGGGGACGCGGGAACGATCGCCGCGCACGCGCGCTGCCTCGG
>CAUSHZ010000148.1:0-2727 GCA_963531605.1 uncultured Actinomyces sp. | reverse complement strand
TGGGACAGCATCGACATGGACTTCATGAACCTGAACCAGGCGGCGCACGGGGACCGCGAATACGCGTACATCCTGACGCGCCTGGGCCTGGCTCGCGCCACCGTGGTCGGTCATGCCTCGCAGGAGAACACGCGTCGCCGCGTCGCCAACTGGGTGCGCGCGGCCGGTGGTTTCGCGGCGACCAACGAGCTGCGCGTCGTGCGCTTCGGCGACAACATGCGCAACGTGGCTGTCACGGAGGGAGATAAGACCGAGGCTGAGCGTCGCCTCGGAGTCTCGGTCAACACGTGGTCGGTCAACGATCTCGTCGCTGTCGTTGACGCCGTGGACGAGGAGGCCATCGACGGCCTCGTGGCCGAATACTGCGAGCGCTACGACGTTGCCCCCGAGCTCGCCCCGGGTGGGGATCGCGCGGAATCGCTGCGCTACGCCGCGCGCGAGGAGATCGCGCTGCGTACCTTCCTCGAGGCGCGCGGAGCGAAGGCTTTTACGACCAACTTCGAAGACCTCGGCGGGCTCCGTCAGCTCCCCGGCTTGGCCGTGCAGCGCCTGACCGAGGCCGGCTACGGCTTTAGCGCAGAGGGGGACTGGAAGACCGCGGTCCTCGTGCGCGCTGCGAAGGTGATGGGGGAGGGGCTGTCCGGCGGTGCCTCGCTCATGGAGGACTACACCTACAACCTCGTCGAGGGTGCCGAGATGATCCTGGGTGCCCACATGCTCGAGGTGTGCCCCTCGCTGACGAACGCCCGTCCGCGCATCGAGATTCACCCCCTGGGCATCGGAGACCGCGAGGATCCCGTCCGCATGGTCTTCGATGCGGCCCCGGGACGCGGCGTCGTCGTCGCCATGTCCGACATGCGCGACCGCTTCCGCCTCACCGCGAACATTGTCAACGTCATCGAGCCTCCCCAGCCGATGCCGAAGCTCCCGGTCGCCCGCGCGATGTGGATCCCCGAACCCGACTTCTACACCTCCGTCGAGGCGTGGCTGACGGCTGGCGGGGCACACCACACGTGCATGTCGACGCAGATTGAGCCCGAGGTGTGGGAGAACTTTGCGGCGCTGGCGCACATGGAACTCGTCGTCATCGACGAGTCGACGACGCGACGCGACTTCGCCTCGGGTGTGCGCTGGAACCAGGCGTACCACCGCCTCGCCGAGGGGCTGTAAAACACTGTGTCCTCGGGAGTGTGACGCGTTTGCACGGCGCGCTCCCGAGGTATTTCTTTGTGTATATGTCCATTCTTAAAGTTGTGAACGTTAACAATTGTTATCGGAACGTTATCAATTGGGCAATGCGAGGGTGACCCCTCTCTCATATGGTAAAAGTTGTCAGACCACACGACGGACGTGTGGAGACGTGACGCTCATCGACAGTGATGTCGAGGAAATTAACAGGAGATATTCCATGAAGACACGTGGTTTCTTAGGAAAGATGGCAACGGTTGCGGCCACTTTTGCGGCCGGTGCCCTTGCGCTGAGCGGATGTGCGGGCGGCGGTGCCGGTGGCGCTTCCAGTTCCGACAGCGGTGCTGCGGCCTCGAACGGCGGCAAGGTCAAGGTCGGCGTCGCGATGCCCACCCAGACCTCGGAGCGCTGGATCGCCGACGGCAACGCGGTGAAGGAAGGCCTGGAGGCAGCCGGATACGAGGTTGACCTCCAGTTCGCCAACGATGACATCCCCACCCAGACCCAGCAGATCGACCAGATGATCACCAACGGTGCCACCGTCCTGGTCATCGCATCCATCGACGGCACGGCCCTGTCGAGCCAGCTCGACACCGCGGGTTCGAAGAACATCCCGGTCATCGCCTACGACCGCCTCATCCGCGACAACGAGAACGTTGACTTCTACGTCTCCTTCGACAACTTCAAGGTCGGCGTCGCACAGGGCAACGCCCTGCTGTACGGCCTTGGCCTGACCGACAAGGACGGCAAGAAGCTCGATAGCGCCCCCAAGGGCCCGCTCAACATTGAGCTCTTCGCCGGTTCACCCGACGACAACAACGCCAAGTTCTTCTTCGATGGCGCCATGAGCGTCCTCAAGCCCTACCTCGACGACGGCACCCTCGTCGTGAAGTCCGGCCAGACCAGCTTCGACCAGGTCGCCATCCTGCGCTGGCAGCAGGAAGTCGCCCAGAAGCGCATGGAGGACCTGCTGACCTCGACCTACGGCGGCGGCTCTGAGCCCCTCGCCGGCGTGCTCTCGCCCTTCGACGGCATCTCCCGCGGCATCATCACCGCTCTCCAGGGCGCCGGCTACGGCCCCACCATCAAGGACGGCCTGCCCGTCGTGACCGGCCAGGACGCCGAGATCGCCTCCACCAAGATGATCAACGATGGCATTCAGCAGTCCACGATCTTCAAGGACACCCGTACCCTGGCAGCCCAGGCTGTGACGGTCGTCAAGGCGATGGGTGAGGGCAAGACACCCGAGGCTAACGACACCACCACCTACGACAACGGTGTGAAGGTCGTGCCCTCCTACCTGCTCGAGGTCGAAACCATCTACAAGGACAACCTCAAGGAAAAGCTCATCGACTCCGGTTACTTCACCCAGGCCGACGTTGATGCGGGCGTCGTGAAGAAGTAAGCGACGACGGGGTGGGGGGGGGGGGGGGCCGCCCCCCCCCCCCCCCCCAAAAACAAAAAAAAAAAAAACCACAAAAAAATTAGCAGGGGGGTAAAAGACAAAGGCGGAAAAAGGGGTGGCCGCCACCACCAAAG
>CAUSHZ010000147.1:0-2795 GCA_963531605.1 uncultured Actinomyces sp. | reverse complement strand
CGCCGGACGGCACCGAGTTGCCGGACGGGCGCTACACGCTGACGATCGAGGCCTCGACCTACGGTCCGTCGCCCGCGACCCAGCGCATCAGCTACGCCGTCACGCTGGACACGCAGGCTCCCGTTATTTCCAACGTGACGGTGTCGGGCGAGGGCACGGACCGTGTCCTGTCCTTCGACGTCACCGACTCCTCGGCGATCGCCGGTGTGGGCTTCTCGGCCACCCCGGACGGTAAGGTCGTCGAGCGCGGCGTCGAGGTCTACCCGACCGAGCGCGGCGAGGATGGGCTTGTCCACCGCCACTTCGACGTGCCGCTGAAGGACGCCCTCACGAGCATCGGCGGTGACCCGTCGACGATCTACCTGCACGTGTGGGACTGGCCGGTCAACGGGGCAACGGCGCCGGTTGCGCTCAAGCCGATCCCCATGACGTCGCTGACGTTGTCGCGCGAGTCCGCCACGCTCGGTGTCGGGGAGACCCTCACGCTGAGCGCCACCCACGAGCCCGCGGATGCGAACGTGACCGGCCTCGTCTGGTCCTCCTCGGACGAGGCCGTGGCGACGGTGAGCGCGACCGGTGAGGTCAGCGCGGTGGGCGCGGGCGACGCGACCATCACCGTCTCCGACCCGACGCAGCCGAGCGTGTCCGCCAGCGCCACCATCCATGTCAGCGCTCCCGCGCCCGCCCCCAAGGCCGGTACCTGGAAGTGGGATGGTCGCGGCTGGTGGTACCGCTACGAGGATGGCACGTACCCCGCCGATACGACGCTGGTGATCGACGGGGCGACGTACCGCTTCGACGCGAGCGGCTACATGCGCACCGGCTGGGTGAAGGAGCAGGGCTCGTGGTACTACCACAGTGCATCGGGCGCGCAGGCGAGCGGGTGGGTCCTCGACGGGATCTCCTGGTACTACCTGGATCCGGCGACGGGCGTCATGGCGACCGGCTGGGTCAAGGATGGGGACACCTGGTACTACCTCAATCCCACCACCGGCAAGATGGTGACCGGGTGGCTCAAGGATGGCGGTGCCTGGTACTACCTGAAGGCCGGCAGCGGCGCGATGGCCACGGGCCGACTGCGCATCTTCTGGAGGTGGTACACCTTCTCTGAGACGGGGCAGCTGATCAGCTAGGCCGCCCCTGAGGTTGACCGTTCAGGCTCGCACACCCTGCAACATGTGGGATGTGCGGGCCTGGCGTCTGTCACAGTGGGCAAACACCAAAATTCCCAGGGTTTTTTCAGGTTGTCTTGCCGTTGTCGCAAGGTTCGTTCTTTACACTGATTGTCATCACAAGGGAATACGGCACGGACCACGAGGGTCCGGGAGATGCCGACGAAACTTTTTCGAGGAGCCTTCTGGGAAAACTTGCACTGTGTTGATGGGATAAGCTGAGGGGTCGACCGACAGGTCGGCCCCTCGGCTTATCTGTATCTGGAGCGACCCATGGGAACTCCGCAGTTTCGAGCGCTTTCTTGGCGCTCACCAATTTCGCATGCAATTCCCCCCGATAATCATATTAGTCCATGTCAGTTCGCACTTCTGTGTCACTTGTGTTTTGGAATTGCATGCGACTTTGTGGAGACAGTCCGCGTGCGGCCTCTGGTCCTCATGCAGTGCCGATCACCCGGGCAAATTATGTCCACGATGGGCCGTAGCGTGCGAAAAGCCGGGGCGCGTCAGGCGTATTGCCCAACGCGCCCCGGCCTCGTGCGAGACGCTGCTACTCAGAGGCGCTCAAAACCAGCGTCCCACGCGGCGCGCATGGGGTTCGCGTCGGCGACCAGCTGATCGAAACGCAGGTCGGCGATGTCGATGACCTCGCCGAGCGCGAAGCGTGCCTCGCGAGCGGGGGAGTGCTCGACGCGGCGCCAGCCCGAGGACAGCAGGTGCTTGCGATCCACCACGTTGTCCACGCAGATGACCAGCGGGCGACCAAACTTCTCATGGTAGGCGGCAGCCAGGGCGCGCAGCTCCTCGGCCTCCTCGGGGGTCACGTCGCCCACCGACAGGGACGAGGTGTCCGAGCTGGCCTGCTCGTCGCCCGCGCCGTCGAGGATCAGGGAGACGACGTCCGTGTAGGACGCGATGAGCTCCTCGGCCTCCTCGGGGCTGGCCGCCAGGACCGCGTCCTCGAAGGAGGAACGCAGCTCGGAGACGGAGGCGAAGGGACGGGACTCCCAGGCGCGCTCGACCGGCCACGTGTGCGAGGAGAACATCGAGGAGAAGGTCGCGACGAACTGGTCGCGATCCATCGCGTTGACGTCGTCCAGGTTGATCTTCTTTCCGTCGACCACGGCCACGTCCGGCGAGGCCTGGCGTCCGATGTGGAAGAACAGGATGTTGAGGATGATCGCCGTCAGCGAGCCGATGGTCACGCCGGAGCCGAAGATGATCTGCAGCCAGGAGGGCATAGCCGAGAGGATGTCCGCTCTTCTGAAGGTGACGAGGAGTGCCAGGCCGATCGACGTGGAGACGATGACGGCGTTGCGGTTGTCGCGCAGATCGACCTTCGCCAGGGTCTGGATGCCGACGACGGCGACGTTGGCGAACATCGCCAGGGAAGCGCCGCCGATGACGGGGGAGGGGATGGCTGCGACGATGGCCGCAGCCTTGGGCAGCAGGCCCAGGATGATCATGAAGACGCCCGCCGCGGTGACGACCCAGCGGGACTTCACGCGGGTGAGGCGCACAAGGCCGACGTTCTGCGCGAAGCAGGTGTAGGGGAAGGAGTTAAGGATGCCGCCCAGCAGGGTGGACAGGCCGTCGGCGCGCAGGGCGTTGGCGATGTCGCGC
>CAUSHZ010000146.1:0-2795 GCA_963531605.1 uncultured Actinomyces sp. | reverse complement strand
GCTCGCCCCCGCGGCGGGCACGGCGCAGTTACACAAAAGGAAATCGTATGACGCTGGATCTGACGCAGTCGCTGCCCTCTCATGTGCGCGCGACCTCTGGACGCCCCGTTGAAGATTCGACCCTGATGGAAGTGTGGCAGGGGCTCTCCGCTGCAATCGTCGATCAGATCGCCGATAACTGGGCCGCCACCACGGAGCGTTACGCCAAGGGCCGTCAGGAACACTACTTCTCCGCCGAGTTCCTCATGGGCCGAGCCCTGCTCAACAACCTGTCGAACCTCGGCCTCGTCGAGAAGGCTCGCGAAGCCCTCGCCGCCTACGGCCTCGACCTCGGCCAGGTTCTCGAAGAGGAGCCGGACGCTGCCCTCGGTAACGGTGGCCTCGGCCGCCTCGCCGCCTGCTTCCTGGACTCCTGCGCCACCCTCGACCTGCCCGTGCGCGGCTACGGCATCCTGTACCGCTACGGCCTGTTCAAGCAGCTCTTCGACAACGGCTTCCAGACCGAGCACCCGGACCCGTGGATGGAAGAGGGCTACCCCTTCGTTATCCGCCGCGAAGAGCGCTCCCGCATCGTCTCCTACGCCGACCTGACCGTGCGCGCCGTCCCCTACGACATTGCGATCACCGGCTACGGCACCAAGAACGTGGGCACCCTGCGCCTGTGGAAGGCCGAGCCCATCGAGGAATTCGACTACGACGCCTTCAACTCCCAGCGCTTCACCGACGCCATCGTCGACCGTGAGCGCACCATGGACATCTCCCGCGTCCTGTACCCCAACGACACCACGTTCGAGGGCAAGGTCCTGCGCGTGCGCCAGCAGTACTTCTTCTGCTCCGCCTCCCTGCAGGAAATCGTCGCCAACTACGTGCGTCACCACGGCACCGACCTGACCGGCTTCGCCGAGTACAACGCCGTCCAGCTCAACGACACCCACCCGGTCCTCGCCATCCCCGAGCTCATGCGCATCCTCATGGACGAGCACGGCCTCGGCTGGGAAGAGGCCTGGAAGGTCGTCTCCAAGACCTTCGCCTACACGAACCACACGGTTCTCGCCGAGGCCCTGGAGACCTGGGACATCCACATCTTCGACCGCCTGTTCCCGCGCATCGCCGAGATCGTCCGCGAGATCGACCGTCGCTTCCGCATCGACATGGCCGAGCGCGGCCTCGACCAGGGCACGATCGACTACATGGCCCCCGTCGCCGGCAACACCGTGCGCATGGCCTGGATCGCCTGCTACGGGTCCTACTCCATCAACGGCGTCGCCGCCCTCCACACGGAGATCATCAAGCGCGACACCCTCAAGGAGTGGTACGCCATCTGGCCCGAGCGCTTCAACAACAAGACCAACGGCGTGACCCCGCGCCGCTGGCTCAAGCAGTGCAACCCCCGCCTGGCCGCCCTCCTCGACGAGGTCACCGGCTCCGACGCGTGGGTCCGCGACCTCACCGTGCTCTCTGACTTCACCGAGGCTGGCACCGATGATGTGCTCACACGCCTGGCCGAGATCAAGCACGCCAACAAGGTCGACTTCGCCGCGTGGATCAAGGAGCGCGAGGGTGTCGAGATCGATCCCGACTCGATCTTCGACGTTCAGATCAAGCGTCTGCACGAGTACAAGCGCCAGCTGCTCAACGCCTTCTACGTCCTGGACCTGTACTTCCGCATGAAGGACGACCCGACGCTGGACACCCCCAACCGCGTGTTCATCTTCGGCGCGAAGGCCGCCCCCGGCTACATCCGCGCCAAGGCCATCATCAAGCTCATCAACGCCATCGCGGAGCTGGTGAACAACGACGAGGACATCAACGGCCGCATCAAGGTCGTCTTCGTCCACAACTACAACGTGTCGCCCGCCGAGCACATCATCCCCGCCGCCGACGTCTCCGAGCAGATCTCGATGGCCGGCAAGGAGGCCTCGGGCACGTCCAACATGAAGTTCATGATGAACGGCGCCCTCACCCTGGGCACCCTCGACGGCGCGAACGTCGAGATTCTCGAGGCCGTGGGCGCGGAGAACGCCTACATCTTCGGCGCGACCGACGACGAGCTGCCCGAGCTGCGTCGCCACTACGACCCCCGTTGGCACTACGAGAACGTCCCCGGCCTCAAGCGCGTCATCGACGCCCTGACCGACGGCACGCTCGACGACTCCAACTCCGGCTGGTTCCACGACATCCGCCACTCGATCCTCGAGGGTGGCTACGATCCCGCCGACGTGTACTACGTCCTGGGCGACTTCGCCGCGTACCGCGAGACCAAGGATCGCATGGCCGCCGATTACCGCGACCAGAAGGCCTGGAACCGCCGCGTGTGGGCGAACATCTCCCGCTCCGGCCGTTTCTCCTCGGACCGCACGATCTCCGACTACGCTCGCGAGGTCTGGCACATCGAGGGTGAGCCGATCGACTGACGCATTCGCGTTGGGGAGGCTCGGAACCGCATGGTTCCGGGCCTCTCTTGTTGCCTGGGGGAGCGCAGTTGTATCGGTCTGTGAACCAACTGTATTACTGGGTTGACACAGTTGGGAGACTGTGTCATTGTATTAGTGTATTAATACAGCAAGACAGGAGGGACGCATCGATGCGCATCGATGACACCCGCCCCATCTGGATCCAGCTGGCCGACAGCTTCCGCGCCCGTATCACCGACGGCACGTGGAAGCCCGGCCAGAAGATCCCCTCCGTCCGCGACCTCGCCATCGAGGCCGGCACCAACCCCAACACCGTCCAGCGAGCCCTCGCCGCCCTCGACGACGAAGGACTCACCGTCCCCAAGCGGACGGCCGGACGAT
>CAUSHZ010000145.1:0-2813 GCA_963531605.1 uncultured Actinomyces sp. | reverse complement strand
GCGATGGGGTTCTTACCAATTCGCGACATTGTTCAGCCTCCTCATCACCAGATGTAGGCGAGGACTTCCCCACCCACACCCTTCTCGGCTGCCTGGCGGTCGGTGAGCAGGCCGGAGGACGTGGACAGGATCGCCACGCCGAGGCCGCCGCGGACCTTGGGCAGGTTGGTGGACTTGGCGTACACGCGCAGACCGGGCTTGGACACGCGCTTGAGCCCCTGGATAGCGGCTTCGCGGTGCGAGCCGTACTTCAGGTTGATCGTCAGGGTCTTGCCCACGCGGGCATCCTCGACGGAGGTCGAGGCAATGTAGCCTTCCTCGACCAGGATGTTCGCAATCGCGTTCTTGAGCTTCGAGTACGGCATGGAAACCGCATCGTGGTGCGCACGAGTCGCGTTGCGCAGACGCGTCAGCATGTCTGCAATCGGGTCTGTCATTGTCATGGGGGTTTATTCCCCTTCCTCGTCGCGGTTTCTCCGGTTACCCGGGACCTGCGACGTTCGTTTTACCAGCTGCTCTTGGTGACACCGGGGAGTTCGCCACGGTGGGCGAGCTCGCGCAGGCACACGCGGCACAGTCCGAACTTGCGGTACACCGAGTGCGGACGACCGCAACGGTTGCACCGGGTGTAGGCACGCACGCCGAACTTCGGCTTGCGGGCAGCCTTGACCTTCAGGGATGTCTTGGCCATGGGTCAGTCCTCCTTGAACGGGAAGCCGAGGTGACGGAGAAGGGCGCGACCCTCTTCGTCGGTGGTGGCCGAGGTGACAACCGTGATGTCCATGCCGCGCACTCGGTCGATCGAGTCCTGGTCGATCTCGTGGAACATCGACTGTTCCGTGAGACCGAAGGTGTAGTTGCCGTGACCGTCGAACTGCTTGGAGGACAGTCCGCGGAAGTCACGGATACGGGGAAGCGCCGTCGAGAGGAGGCGATCCAGGAACTCCCACATGCGGTCGCCGCGAAGCGTGACGTGCGCACCGATCGCCTGGCCCTCACGCAGCTTGAACTGCGCGATGGACTTCTTGGCGCGGGTGGTCACGGGCTTCTGGCCGGTGATCGCGGTGAGGTCGCGAATAGCGCCCTCGAGTGCCTTCGAGTCGCGAGCGGCCTCGCCGACACCCATGTTGACAACGATCTTCGTCAGTCCGCCGACCTGCATGACGTTCTCGTGCTTGAACTCAGCACGGAGCGCCTCGCGGATCTCGGAGACGTACTTTTCCTTCAGACGCGGGGCCATTCTCAGATCTCCTTGCCCTGCTCAACGCCGCGCTTCGCGCCACCACGAGCCACGCGGACTCGGACGGTGCGGGTGCGGCCGCCGCGCTCGACGGTGTCCTCGCGGAAACCGACGCGAACGCGCTTCTTGGTCTCGGGGTCGACCAGTGCGACCTTGGACAGCGAGATGGGGGCCTCGATGGTCTCGATGCCGCCGGCGCTGCCCTGCTGGCCCTGGCGCACGTGGCGCGTCTTCAGGTTGATGCCCTCGACGAGGACCTTGCCCTCGGCCGGGAACACCTGGATGACGCGGCCCTGCTTGCCCTTGTCGCCGGGGGTCAGGGGCTCGAGGCCCTCTTCCGCACGGCGGGCGTTGCGCTCAGCCAGCGCCTTCTCGTCGGACGTGCGTCCGCGAACGACCTCGACGAGGTCATTCTTACGAATCTTGGCTGCCATGGATCAGATCACCTCCGGAGCGAGGGAGACGATGCGCATGAACTTCTTGTCACGCAGCTCGCGGCCCACGGGGCCGAAGATACGCGTGCCACGCGGCTCGCCATTGTTGTTGATGATGACGGCCGCATTCTCGTCGAAACGAATGTAGGAACCGTCGGGGCGGCGGGTTTCCTTACGCGTGCGAACGATCACTGCCTTGACGACTTCGCCCTTCTTGACGTTGCCGCCGGGAATGGCGTCCTTCACGGTGGCGACAATGGTGTCGCCGATACCCGCGTAGCGCCGACCCGAGCCACCGAGAACACGGATGGTCAGGATCTCCTTGGCCCCTGTGTTGTCGGCGACCTTCAGTCGCGACTCCTGCTGAATCATTTTCTATTGACTCCTGTCGTCGTGCCGGTTCTCTTCCGGATTGTACCGGTCGAGCCTTGCCGAACGGATTTCGGTCTGTGAGCGAAGGTCACTTCGCCTTTTCGAGGATCTCCACAACGCGCCAGCGCTTGGTGGCCGACAGCGGGCGGGTCTCCATGATGAGGACGAGATCGCCGACACCGCACTCGTTGTGCTCGTCGTGAACCTTGACCTTCTTGTTCTTGCGCATGACCTTGCCGTAGAGGGCGTGCTTGACGCGGTCCTCGATCTGGACGACAACGGTCTTGTCCATCTTGTCGCTGACGACGTAGCCGCGACGGACCTTACGCTCGTTACGAGCGGTGGTTTCTGCCATCAGGCTCACTCCTCAGTGCTCGGGGCGGTGCGGTAGCCAAGCTCCCGCTCACGCGCGATGGTGTAGATCCGGGCAATGTCGCGGCGCACGGTCTTCATGCGACCGTGATCCTCGAGATTGCCAACGGCCTGCGCGAAACGCAGGTTGAACAGCTCAGCCTTAGCCTTCTCCAGCTCCTTGGACAGCTGGGAGTCGTCCATTGCGTCGAGCTGCTCGGTGGTCAGACCCTTATCTGCCATCAGATGTCACCACCCTCTCGGACCACGAAACGGGTCTTGATAGGAAGCTTGTGCTGGGCACGGCTGAGGGCCTCGCGAGCGAGCTCCTCGGGGACGCCTGCCAGCTCGAACATGACACGTCCGGGCTTGACGGGGGCAACCCACCACTCCGGAGCACCCTTACCGGAACCCAT
>CAUSHZ010000144.1:0-2836 GCA_963531605.1 uncultured Actinomyces sp. | reverse complement strand
TGTTCGGGACTCGCGCCGACGGTTCTTCGTGGCGCGCCGGCCTGCGCGACCCTCATGGAGGGCCCACGTCGGTCGCTGGCGTCGTCGAGCTGCCTGCGGGCGCCATGGCGTCCCTGTCGACGTCCGGCGACAACCTGGGGCCGCTGGGTGGGGTCGGCGTGGGGCGTGAGGCCGGGCGTGAGGCTGGGCGTGCGGCTGAGCGTGCGGCCGGGCGTGAGGCCGGGGCCGCGTCGGATCGTCGCGCGCGTGAAACACCGCGTGAAACATCCGCGGATGGTGGTCGAGTTTTCGACCATCACATCATCGACCCGCGTACGGGATACCCCGCTCATGCAGGTGTGCGACAAGTCAGTGTCGTGGCCTCGTCGGGTGTGTTGGCGGAGGCCCTGTCGACGGCGCTGCTCGTCGAGCCGTCCATCGATGTTTCTGACGTCGTGGCCCGCTGGGCCCGCGTGACGGGTACCCCGGCCTCGGCGAAGGTTGTGGGCCTGGTGCGCGCGCGGTCCTGAGCGACCTCGCACTAGATACGGAGGCATTGCACTAGTTGGGGTGGCATTGCACTACGTAGTAGGTGGTGCATTACGGTCCTAAGTAGTGCAGTGTCACGTTGGAACAAGCTAGTGTGCGGGATCTGCGTGTGTGCCATTCCGTGTACTCATCGATTAGTGCCGCCCTGTAGGGATACTCCTGATCGAGTTATCCACAGTGGTTTTCCCTGAGGACGAGTTATCCACAGGGGACGAGTATGTGGCTGACGATGTGTGCATGTTCGTGGATCATCGATGCATGAGCATTCGAGCGATGACAGTGGTGACAACCTCTTCAAGGGAGAGGGGGGTCTTCAAGGACATGAACGCACCGTGCATACGTGTCAGAAAAGGGTGCTACGTTCGAGTCGATAGTGCAGATGCGTTCTCAACGTTGTGGAGCTCGTGGGCGACGGTTGCCCGAGCAAGAATTCTCGCGGTGTGTGTCAGCGCGCATCGTGATCCTGTGCTTGTGGGTATCAGCTCGCTTGTTGCGCGTTCGATTCCTCTCTGGGAAGCAAATCCGGATGTCGTTGCATGGTTCGGAGCACGGCGCCCCAAGAGAAAACTCCCTCCTGTGAAGATGCCGGTAGCAACTGTCCCGGCAGCCAATGTTTGTTCCACGACGAGCCGGCCGAGAGAAGAAGAAATAGAAGTTGTCGATGGTCTCCAATGTGAATCAACTGTCGACGCTGTTGTGCGAATGGCTTGCTACTCGGAGCCTTTGAGCGCTTTTGTAGCTACTTGCATGGTGTTGTGCCATGAATCTGGTTTCTCAAAATTCGCTCAGGACGAGGCTCGATGCCTGGCGGAGATGGTCAGGGATCGCATGAAAGTTCGTTTGGCACAGAGACGACAGGAAATTAGCTGCTTGCCATACAAACGCGCGGAGCTTTTGATCGATGCTGCTGATCCGGGGTGCGAGAACCCAGCCGAGGCTGCACTGCTGTGGGTCTTGAAGTCGGTGAGTGCCTTCGAGGTCGTTACCCAGTTCGAGATCGTCATCAACGGGCGCCGCTACTTTGCGGACATTGCGATTCCGGAACTCATGATCATCTTCGAGTTCGACGGCATTGGAAAACTTGGCAAGGATGATGCCGAGTTTGCGCGGGCGAAGCGTGACTGGATCCAGCGAGAAAATGACTTGCGAACAGCTGGATGGACAGTTCATCGAGTCTCGTGGACAGACTATGAGGATTTCAATGCGCTGCGAGCATGGGCTATCAGCGTCCTGCGTCCCTATCAGATGCGCATATCTGCGCAATCGGAGATGCTCTGGGTACTTCCGACAGAAAACTGCGATGGTCCGCAACGGCGTTTTCATGTGCGTCGCCGATAATGCTGCGCTGACGGGAAGGCATTGCACTAGTTAGCGCAGCATTGCACTAGATAGTACGTAGTGCATAGCTTCCCTAAGTAGTGCAATGTCGCAGATGAACAAGGTTAATCGCGGAGTGGGAGGACCTGACTCGATCAATCACGAGCATGATGCCATGTCAGGATTACTGGTCGCCTGGCATTCTGGCGTCGGGGCCTGACAGGGCTTTGGGACGACGCGCCGAGCGAAGCTCGCTGCGCAGACGGCTCGCGGGCGGGCCGCCGCCCACGGCGCAGCCCGGCCCAGCAGGGCGCACCAAGCAGACCGGCCACGAAGTCGGCCCCACAGCAAGGTCCGGCGGCGCCCGGAACACCCGCGGCAGCGCTCATCGACGCCAGAATTCAGGCGGAACGCCTCGCAAGCAGGGTCGCCAGGTGGACGCCCCCGCGGCCTGCGAGCTGCGCGGCCTGGGTGCGGCACGAGAATCCGTCCGCCAGGTACACGGCATCGGGCTGTGCCGACAGGGACGGCAGCAGCGAATGCGACGCGACGGCCACAGACAGGTCGTAGTGGCCCGCCTCCATGCCGAAATTCCCGGCCAGGCCGCAGCATCCCTCAAGCCTCCTCACGCGCGCGCCCAGCGACTCGAGCAGCGCCTGGTCAGTGTCCCACCCCATGACGGAGTAGTGGTGGCAGTGCGGCTGCGCGACGATTTCGACGCCCTCCAGGCTCGGCAGGTGACGCGCGGACGCGGGAAGGGCCGACAGCACCTCGGCGAGGGTGCGCGTCGCGGAAGACACGAGCATAGAGCGCGGGTCCTCGGGCAGCAGATCCAGCAGGTCGTCGCGCAGCACCGCCGTGCATGACGGCTCGACGCCGACGATTGGGATCCCCGACGCCGCGAAGGGCGCGAGTACGCCGAGCAGGCTCACCAAGTGCTTCTTCGCCCCCTCCAGCTGACCCGTCGTAATCCACGTCAGGCCGCAGCACG
>CAUSHZ010000143.1:0-2866 GCA_963531605.1 uncultured Actinomyces sp. | reverse complement strand
CCGCTCCCGTCAGCCCCAGTCCTCCGCCTTCCGCGATTTCATCGGCTCCGGATGGGGGCCTCGCCCCTCCGAACTGCCCGAGCGCGAGCGCGTCGCCGACTTCCTGCACGACCGCACCCTCAAGGCCGGCGCTCCCTTCCCGGGCGAGCGCCTCGTCGTGCCCGCGGGCCCCTACAAGGTCCGCTCCAACGACTGCGACTACCGTTTCCGCGCGCACTCCGCCTTCGCGCACCTGTCGGGCCTGGGCGGCGAGAAGGAGCCGGACACCGTCCTGGTGCTGGAGCCGAACGAGGACGGCACCCACACTCCCCTGCTCTTCTTCAAGCCCCGCGCCTCGCGTTCCTCCAAGGAGTTTTACGCGGACGCCCGCTACGGCGAATTCTGGGTGGGCGCGCGCCCCTCGCTCGAGGAGCTGAGCGCGCAGACCGGCCTGGAGACCCGCCACATCGACACGCTGCGCGACGTGCTGGCGAAGGACGCCGGGACCGTTCAGCTGCGCATCGTGCGCGGCGTTGATGGACACGTCGAGGCGATGGTCAACGAGGTGCGCACCCAGGCCGGGCTGCCCGCCGGCGAGGAGGCCCGCGAGGACGACGAGCGTTTCGAGGAGCACCTCTCCGAAATCCGTCTCATCAAGGATGCTTTCGAGCTCGACGAGTTGATTCGCGCGGTCGAGGTCACCAAGGCCGGCTTCGAGGACATCATCCGCGTCCTGCCCCGCGCCGTGGGCCACCGTCGCGGCGAGCGCGTCATCGAGGGCGCGTTTGCGGCCGTCGCCCGCGAGGAGGGCAACGGCGAGGGCTACGAGACCATCGCGGCCTCGGGCAACCACGCGAACACCCTGCACTGGATCGACAACGACGGCGAGGTGCGTGAGGGCGACCTGGTGCTCGTCGACGCCGGCGTCGAGGTCGACTCCCTCTACACGGCCGACATCACGCGCACGCTGCCCGTCAACGGCCGCTTCACCGAGGTCCAGGCCCGCGTCTACCAGGCCGTCCTCGACGCCTGCGAGGCCGCCCTGGCCCGCGCAGGCGAGCCGGGCTGCCGCTTCAAGGACGTGCACGACGCCGCGATGACGGTCATCGCCGCCCGCCTGCACGAGTGGGGCATCCTGCCCGTCACCCCGGAAGAGTCCCTGTCACCCGAGGGCCAGCAGCACCGCCGCTGGATGCCGCACGGCACCAGCCACCACCTGGGCCTGGACGTGCACGACTGCGCGAAGGCGCGCGCGGAGCTCTACCAGGGCGCGCTGCTGGAACCGGGCATGGTCTTCACGATCGAGCCGGGCCTGTACTTCCGCGCCGACGACCTGCTGATCCCCGAGGAGTACCGGGGCATCGGCGTGCGCATCGAGGACGACGTCGTGGTGAACGCCGACGGCACGGTCACGCGCATCTCGGAGGACATTCCGCGCACGATCGCGGACGTCGAGGAGTGGATCGCGCGCATTCAGTCCCGCTGAGCCGCGCGCAGACGCTGAGGTTACGCCTCGGTCTGGTCCTTGTCAGGGGACGAGGCCGGGGCGTCCTCGTGTCCGGACGCCGCACTGTCGGGGCTGTTCGTTGCAGGGGCCGAGGCCTCGGGCGTCTCGCGCCCGCCGGGCACCTCCCCGTCCTTGGTCGCCGCGCCGAAGCGGGGGCGGCCGTCGGGGAAGAAACCGACGGAATCCTTCTTGGCGCGTGCCTGCTCCGTACGCGGGCGCACGACGCGCGCACGGTTGCCGGGGGTGCGCTGCAGGATCTGATAGGCGCGGTCGATGTCGGCCGAGGCCAGGACCGCGTATCGCTGGGCGACAACCTGCTGGGATGACACGAGGTCGCGGCTGCGTCCGCGAATGATGAAAGACAGGGTGGACAGGGCCATGCCGACCAGCGCGCCGACGACGATACCGCCGGCAACCCACGAACCCGTTCCGCCCGCGTTCTGCCCGGCGGACATGAGCATGCCGCCCAGGGCTCCCCACAGGCCGCCGCTGGAGGCACCCGAGAGGGACGCGCGGGCGATCGTCAGGCGTCCTTTGACGCGTTCGACGAGGTGCAGGTCGGAGCCGACAATCGTAATCGCGGAAACGTCGAAGCCGGCGTCCGACAGGAAGTCGACACCGGCGCGGGCCTGCGCGTAGGTCTCGTACGAGGCGACCTCGGTGCCCGTGGGCATCTGCGGGTCCGTCACGACAGCCATTTCTTCTCCTTCGTCCCCGGCCTCGGTGGCATGGAACGCATTGTTCATGCAGCGACCGGCTCGTCGTTACTCTTTCTTTGTCAACAGCCTAAGATGATTGTGTGAGCATTGCATCTATTGAGCTAGGCACCAAGGGCCGCCGCGTCTACATCGGAAAGCTCGCTGGCACCAGTGTTTTCGACCCTTTGGGCGACCAGGTCGGCAAGATTCACGATGTCGTTGTCATCTTTCGGCTGAAATCCGAAGCCAACGTCATCGGCTTCGTCGTCGAGGTCGGCCCGCGTAAGCGTGTCTTCCTGCCGCTCACCCGCGTGACCGCGATCGAGTCCGGTTCCGTCATCACGACGGGCCTGCTCAACATCCGTTCGTTCACGCAGCGCCCCATCGAGACGCTCGTGCTCTCCGAGCTCTTCGACCGCGTCGTCACGATGAACGACGGCTCGGGCCAGGTGCGCATCCTCGATGTCGCGATGCGCCAGCGCCGCCCCAAGGACTGGGTGATCTCCACCCTGCACGTCCAGCGCGTGCGCACTTCCTCGTTGGGCTTCACGCGCAGCGGCGAGACCCTCACCGTGGACGTGTCCGAGGTGTCCGGCCTGCTCAAGACCGACTCCAACCAGGCGGCGACCGCGCTCGTGCAGTACACGGAGGACATGCGCCCCGCGGACCTGGCGGACTTCAT
>CAUSHZ010000142.1:0-2922 GCA_963531605.1 uncultured Actinomyces sp. | reverse complement strand
CCGACAAGTACGACGTCCCGCGTATCTGCTTCATCAACAAGATGGACAAGATGGGTGCCGACTTCTACTTCTCGGTTGGTACCATCCGCGACCGCCTGCACGCGACCCCGATCGTCATGCAGCTCCCGATGGGCGCCGAGAACGACTTCGTCGGCAACATCGACCTGCTGACCATGGAGGCCCTGACCTACCCGGCCAAGGACGACAAGGGTAACGACACGCTCGGCTCCATCGTCGAGCGCGGCCCGATCCCCGCCGAGTACCAGGAAAAGGCTGAAGAGTACCGCGAGGCGCTCGTTGAGGCCGCCGCTGAGGGCTCGGACGAGCTGACCGAGGCCTACCTGGAGAACGGCGAGCTCACGATCGAGCAGATCAAGGAAGGCATCCGCCTCCTGACCATCTCCTCGCGCGCGTTCCCCGTCTACTGCGGTACCGCTCTGCGCAACATGGGCGTGCAGCCCGTCCTCGACGCCGTCGTGGACTTCCTGCCCTCCCCGCTCGACATCGGCGACGTTCGCGGCTTCCTCCCCGGTTCTGAGACCGAGGAAGAGACCGAGGTTCGTAAGCCCGACGAGAACGAACCCTTCTCCGCTCTGGCGTTCAAGATCGCCGCTCACCCCTTCTACGGCAAGCTCACCTTCATCCGCGTGTACTCCGGTAAGGTCGAGTCTGGCGCCCAGGTCCTCAACTCGACCAAGGGCAAGAAGGAGCGCATCGGCAAGATCTTCCAGATGCACTCGAACAAGGAGAACCCCGTCGACGTGGCGCACGCTGGCCACATCTACGCGGTGATCGGCCTCAAGGACACCACGACCGGCGACACCCTGTCCGCGATGGACAAGCCGATCGTCCTCGAGTCGATGACGTTCCCCGCCCCCGTTATCCAGGTCGCCGTCGAGCCCAAGTCGAAGGCCGACCAGGAGAAGATGGGCGTCGCCATCCAGAAGCTGGCGGAAGAGGACCCGACGTTCACCGTCGAGCTCGACCCCGAGACCGGCCAGACCATCATCGGTGGTATGGGCGAGCTCCACCTCGACATCATCGTCGACCGTATGCGTCGCGAGTTCAAGGTCGAGGCCAACGTGGGTAACCCGATGGTTGCCTACCGCGAGACCATCCGCAAGACGGTCGAGAAGTACGAATACACGCACAAGAAGCAGACCGGTGGTTCCGGTCAGTTCGCGCGTGTCATCATCGCCCTGGAGCCCCTCCCGGCCGACTCCGAGGAAGAGTACATGTTCGAGGACAAGGTCACCGGTGGCCGCGTTCCTCGCGAGTACATCCCGTCGGTCGACGCGGGCATCAAGGACGCCATGCAGTCCGGCGTTCTCGCCGGCTACCCGATGGTCGACATCAAGGCCACGCTGCTCGACGGCGCCTACCACGAGGTTGACTCCTCCGAAATGGCGTTCAAGGTTGCTGGCTCGATGGCGCTGAAGGAAGCTGCTAAGAAGGCTAACCCCGTCCTCCTCGAGCCGATCATGGCCGTTGAGGTTCGTACTCCCGAGGAGTACATGGGCGACGTCATCGGCGACCTCAACTCTCGCCGTGGCCAGATCAGCTCGATGGACGAGCAGCACGGCGTGCGCGTCGTCAAGGCTCAGGTTCCGCTGTCCGAGATGTTCGGATACGTGGGCGACCTGCGCTCCAAGACGCAGGGCCGCGCTGTCTACTCCATGGAGTTCGACAGCTACGCCGAGGTTCCGCGCGCCGTCGCGGACGAGATCGTCGGCAAGTCTCGGGGCAACTGAGTCCCACCGGGGGCTCGTGGGGCAGGGTGACCTGCCCTGCGAGCCGCCTCACACACAAGTAAACCCAGTAGGTCTCAAGCCCCAGGGGTGTTAAGCTGACACCTAGCCGTAGGCTGAGAATATCTACCCGAGTCCAGGAGGACACAAGTGGCGAAGGCCAAGTTTGAGCGCACCAAGCCGCACGTCAACATCGGCACGATTGGTCACGTTGACCACGGCAAGACGACGCTGACGGCAGCTATCACGAAGGTGCTGCACGACAAGTACCCCGATCTGAACGAGTACACCCCCTTCGATCAGGTCGACAACGCTCCCGAGGAGCGCGATCGTGGCATCACGATCAACGTCTCCCACGTCGAGTACCAGACCGAGGCGCGTCACTACGCGCACGTTGACGCCCCCGGCCACGCCGACTACGTCAAGAACATGATCACCGGCGCGGCCCAGATGGACGGCGCGATCCTCGTGGTCGCCGCCACCGACGGCCCCATGGCCCAGACCCGCGAGCACGTTCTGCTCGCCCGTCAGGTCGGCGTCCCCACCATCCTCATCGCCCTCAACAAGGCCGACATGGTCGACGACGAGGAAATGATGGAACTGGTCGAGGAAGAGTGCCGCGACCTGCTCGAGTCCCAGGACTTCGATCGCGACGCCCCGATCATCCAGGTGTCCGCTCTGAAGGCCCTCGAGGGCGACCCGGAGTGGGTTGCCAAGGTCGAGGAGCTCATGGACGCGGTGGATTCCTACATCCCCACCCCCGAGCGCGACATGGACAAGCCCTTCCTCATGCCGATCGAGGACGTCTTCACGATCACCGGTCGTGGCACGGTCGTCACCGGTCGTGTTGAGCGTGGCAAGCTGCCCATCAACTCCGAGGTCGAGATCCTCGGTATCCGTGAGCCCCAGAAGACCACGGTTACCGGCATCGAGATGTTCCACAAGTCGATGGACGAGGCCTGGGCCGGCGAGAACTGTGGTCTGCTGCTCCGTGGCACCAAGCGCGACGAGGTCGAGCGCGGCCAGGTTGTGGCCGTCCCCGGCTCCATCACGCCTCACACGGACTTCGAGGGCCAGGTCTACATCCTCAAGAAGGAAGAGGGCGGCCGTCACAACCCGTTCTTCTCGAACTACCGTCCGCAGTTCTACTTCCGTACCACGGACGTGACCGGCG
>CAUSHZ010000141.1:0-2949 GCA_963531605.1 uncultured Actinomyces sp. | reverse complement strand
ACCGGTCTCGACCGGTGCGACGACCGCGCCGATATATCGGCCGCGCCCTGGCAGCCGGCCTCGTTGCGGCCGTGGCAGCCCTGCCCGCGCTGACGGCCACCATTGAGCCGACGCGCGCCGAAGCGCCGCTCGAGACGCCCGGCGCGACCACGACCTCGTTCAATCGCACCGAGGGACGTATCGGCGCCACCGTCATCAACAACACTGAAGGAGATCGCACAACCTTCGTGTCCGACAACGGCTACTTCGGCGTTGTGCGCGGACAGTCGCGCTACAACTCGAGCGACCCGAATCAGTCGTCGATCAAGCACACCAGCGGCACTCAGGTTCAGCCATGGCTGAAAGCATCCGTGGCTGAGAGTGGGGACTACTGGTCCTATATCGTTCGAGGCAGACCCTACACACCTACTGCTGAATACAGTTCGAACTACATCTCCGCCTCCACGACGAGTGCGCTGGGCTTCAAGCCTAACGATCCCGGAACGGTGACGCTGGGCGAGCCCTTCCTGATCGGGGCCGTGCGCCACAACAATTTCACGATTTTTACGCGGAACGACTGGGTGCACTCTAACTTCGATGTGCGCATCGGCGACCTGGAGGAGTCCTTCCCCTTCGACCAGTTGGAAACCGACAACGACACGGAGACGACCGCGGTGCCCCGCGCGGGTGGCTCCTACGAGTACAAAGACGCAGCCAGTGGGATCCACTGTCCCCCCAGCGCGCCCTACAAGGCGCGCAAGCGCGGGGATAAGGTCACCTGGTACTGCCACAAGTACGTGGGCGCAGGAAAGGGTGATACGGACATCTACAAGAATCCCAACCCGCCCGCCGGGAACAGGGAACCCTGGAACTACCCCGAGAATGCGGGTGCTCCGGGCCAGACCCCCTATTCCGACGACATCCTGACGATCCGTAAGACCACGTCTGAGAAGACCGTCATGATCAACGGCATTCCGCATCGCCTCTTCATCTACGGCTTCGTGCCCAACGCGGACGGCAACTGCCCCGCCCAGCCACCGGCGGGCGTGGAGCCGGTGGCGACGTTCGTCACGAAGGAGAACAGGTCATCCTTCGGCTGCATGTATGGGTCGTTCCAACAGGAGCGCTACGTGCGCGTCGCCAAGGCGATCACCGAGGACTCCGAGGGCGTGGGCGGCACGATCCCGCCTTTCACCTTCACGACGCGGGTCGGCGATGGTTGGAGCGGCATGACCGGCACGCCGGATACGACGGTCGTGGCCGCCGACGGCTTCGTGGAGGCGGGCTCCTTCTCGGACTCTCAGCTCACCCCCACCGGCTACGGCGCTGACGGCACCACAGCCTCGTCCTACAAGGCCTTCATCCCCGGCCAGTCGAAGTTCGTGATCGCCGAGACCGGCCCCGTCCTGCCCGGATACTCCCCGAAGCCCGGCTACTTTGGCCCCACGTGGGAGACCAGCGAGCTGTCGGGCTCGCCGGTGTGGGCCATGACGGACGTGACCTGCCTGAACGGCGTGGGTGAGCGCGTGAACGTCACCCGCGACGCGGCCACCGGCGGCGTGGACTTCTCCCAGGTTGCCCCGGCCTCGTCCCCCGCGGCACTGCCGATCACCTGTACCTTCACCAACCAGCTGCAATCCCCGAATCTGCGCCTGAAAAAGGAGCTGGACGGCGTTGATGGCGCGACGACCGACGACATCACCGTCACCTACCGCATTACCGCGACCAACGACGGCAACGTGAAGGGCTCGACGGGCCGCGTGGTGGATCGCCCCGACTTCGCGCCGGGCCTGACCGTGCAATCCGCGCGCATCACGACCGAACCCGAGAATATCGACCAGGTCCCTGCGCTGCCCGCAACCGAAAACTACGTCCTGACCGAGGGGACCGACATTGAGCCGGGCGCCTCCGTCACGTGGTTCATCCGCTTCCGCGTCGCGCGCGACAAGAGCGCCGAGGGCTACAAGGAAACGCTGCTCGAGTGCCGCACTGAGAATGAGCGCCTTGTTCCGGGCCACGGCCTCTACAACGAGGTCGCCGGACCCAAGGATCACGACGGCAGTGCCAACAACGAGGCCTGTGCGCCCGCTCGCCCGCGCTCGATCCGCGTAGAGAAGGCCGGAACACAGCCGGTCGGCACCCCGAACGACGACGGAACGTATCCGCTCGACGGCGCTGCTTTCGCGATCTACGACAACGCGGAGCTCAGCGGAACCCCGGTCAGCGTACTTGATGGTGGATCCAGCTTCGTGGTCTCGTCCCTGGAGAAGGGCGTCACCTACTGGCTCGTGGAGACCCGCGCGCCCGCAGGTCACGTCCTGCTGCCGCGCCCCGTTCCCTTCCATATCGAGGTTGGGACCGATGACGCGCGTTCGACCGTCGTCGTGGCCGACTATGGACCGGACCAAGGCTTCACCTCCGTGCGAGTCCTGCCCGCCGACGCTGATGCCAGCGGTGACGCCGCCCTGCCGGGTATCCGTGTCGTCGACACCCAGGTCGGCGAGCTGCCCAAGGCTGGCGCCGGTGGCATCTACCCCTACCTCGCGGTGGCCGCGGGCCTGCTCGTTACGGCCGCCGGCTGCGGGTGGATGCGTCGCAAGGAGTGCGCGCTGGCCAAGTAGTCACGGATCGTGATACCGCTCATCGGGGGTGTTCGCTATACGGCGAACACCCCCGTTGTGCTGCGACTCGCGCGGGCCAGTTCCTCAACAATGTCGCACGTAATTCCCTTGCGTTTATTTCAAATATTGAAATCGAGTCGTTGGAATTGCAACGTTTGTGGGCTATGTCCAAAACTGACCGTGTTAAATTACGTGCGACTTTTGGGTGGGTAGCCGAGGAAAGGGAGCGCACACATACGACACTGCCGGGCACACGACGAGGCCGGGCACACAGACAATGTGCCCGGCCTCGTGAGGATCAGAAGTCCCAGTCCTCGTCCTCGGTGTCCACGACCTCGCCCATCACGTA
>CAUSHZ010000140.1:0-3019 GCA_963531605.1 uncultured Actinomyces sp. | reverse complement strand
AAGGGTAACTGGTGCGATGAGATCGACGTGCGTGATTTCATCCAGCTGAACTACACCCCCTACGAGGGCGACGCCTCGTTCCTGGCAGGGCCGACCGAGAAGACCCTGCGCGTGTGGAACACTCTCGAAGAGAAGTACCTCTCCGAAGAGCGCAAGAAGCGCATCCTCGACATCGACATTGACACCCCCGCCGACATCGATGCCTTCAAGCCGGGCTACATCTGCGAGGACGATGACGTGATCGTCGGCCTTCAGACCGACGCCCCCCTCAAGCGCGCGATGATGCCGAACGGCGGCTGGCGTATGGTCGAGACGGCCATCCACGAGGCCGGCATGGAGTACAACCCCGAGGTGAAGAAGATCTTCACCAAGTACCGCAAGACCCACAACGACGCGGTCTTCGACATCTACACGCCGCGTATTCGTGCTGCTCGTTCCTCCCACATCATCACCGGCCTGCCGGACGCCTACGGCCGTGGCCGCATCATCGGCGACTACCGCCGCGTCGCCCTCTACGGTGTTGACCACCTCATCGCCGAGAAGCAAAAGGACAAGGACCGCTACGTCAACGAGCCCTTCTCCGAGCACTGGGCGCGTTACCGCGAGGAGCACTCCGAGCAGATCAAGGCCCTCAAGAAGCTGAAGAACATGGCGCAGTCCTACGGCTACGACATCTCCGGCCCGGCCACCAACGCTCGCGAGGCCGTGCAGTGGACCTACTTCGGCTACCTGGCCTCCGTGAAGTCCCAGGACGGTGCCGCCATGTCGATCGGCCGTCTGTCCGGCTTCTTCGACATCTACTTCGAGCGCGATCTGAAGAACGGCACGCTGGATGAGTCCGGCGCGCAGGAGATCATCGACGCCCTCGTCATCAAGCTGCGCATCACCCGCTTCCTGCGCACCATCGCCTACGACCAGATCTTCTCGGGCGACCCCTACTGGGCCACCTGGTCGGACGCCGGCTTCGGTGACGACGGCCGTACGCTGGTCACCAAGACCTCGTTCCGTCTGCTCCAGACGCTGGTCAACCTCGGCCCGGCCCCCGAGCCGAACATCACCATCTTCTGGGACGAGAACCTGCCCCGTGGCTACAAGGAGTTCTGCGCCCTCATCTCGATCGACACCTCGTCGATCCAGTACGAGTCCGATCCGCAGATTCGCGCCCACTGGGGCGACGACGCCGCCATCGCCTGCTGCGTCTCCCCCATGAAGGTCGGCAAGCAGATGCAGTTCTTCGGTGCTCGCGTGAACGCCGCGAAGGCCCTGCTCTACGCCATCAACGGTGGCCGTGACGAGATGAGCGGTAAGCAGGTCATGGAAGGCTACGAGCCCGTCCAGGGTGACGGCCCGCTCGACTTCGATGACGTGTGGAAGCGCTACGAGGAGATGCTGGACTGGGTCGTTGGCACCTACGTTGAGGCCCTCAACATCATCCACTACTGCCACGATCGCTACGCCTACGAGTCCATCGAGATGGCGCTGCACGACTCCGAGATCATTCGCACCATGGGCTGCGGCATCGCCGGTTTGTCCATCGTTGCCGACTCTCTGGCAGCCATCAAGTACGCGAAGGTCTACCCGATCCGCGACGAGACCGGCCTGGTCGTCGACTACCGCACCGAGGGCGAGTTCCCGACCTACGGCAACGACGATGACCGCGCTGACGACATCGCCGCGACCGTCGTCCACACCGTCATGGACAAGATCCGCGCGATCCCCATGTACCGCGACGCGGTCCCGACCCAGTCGGTCCTGACGATCACCTCGAACGTCGTCTACGGCAAGGCCACCGGCTCCTTCCCGTCGGGCCACCAGAAGGGCACCCCCTTCGCCCCCGGCGCGAACCCGGAGAACGGCATCGACACGCACGGCATGGTCGCCTCCATGCTGTCGGTCGGCAAGCTGGACTACAACGACGCGCTCGACGGCATCTCGCTGACGAACACGATCACCCCGCAGGGCCTCGGCCGTTCCAAGGAAGAGCAGATCCAGAACCTGGTCGGCATCCTCGACGCCGGCTTCGTTCCGGACGATTCCTGCGCCTACGACGGTACCAAGGGCTACTGATCCACCATTGGCGGGGATCGATGCGTGGCCCGTGTTGATCCCCGCCACCCACCACTCGTGGGTGAGCCGCACTGCGACCCACCCAAGCCGGCACCGCCGGAGTTTCACAAAAGGAGAAATGTTATGGCAACCAAGACCTACGAAGAGCGCCTCGCCGACATGAAGGCCGCCCGCGAAGAGCGCGGCGACAAGGAAGGCCTCTACCACGCGAACATCAACGTTCTCGAGGAGTCCACGCTGAAGGACGCCATGGAGCACCCCGAGAAGTACCCGAACCTGACCGTTCGCGTTTCCGGCTACGCCGTTAACTTCGTCAAGCTCACCCGTGAGCAGCAGCTGGACGTTCTGTCCCGCACCTTCCACCACTCGGCCTGATAGCTGATTGGAGTGGGGCGTCGGGCAACGCTCGACGCCCCACTACTATGTCTGCCCTTATCAGCGCGCACCGCTGACGATCCACGGCCTCGTTCCCATCACGACCACCGCGCCCACTCAACCGCGAAGAAGGAATCATGTCGCAGCCCCTCGCTCTCCCCACGTTCCGCGAGCAGGATTTCCAAGCTCCCCAATCCCGTACCGTCGGCGCTGGCGTCGAGGGTCTGGAGGAGATCACGGACCTGGAGCGCTCCGAGCGCCTGCGCCGCATGCGTGAGGGCACGCTGGGTTCCATTCACTCCTGGGAGCTCGTCACCGCGGTTGACGGCCCCGGCACGCGTATGACGGTGTTCCTCAACGGCTGCCCGCTGCGCTGCCTGTACTGTCACAACCCCGACACCTTCCTCATGAAGGACGGCGCTCCCGTGTCCGACACGGAGCTGCTCTCGCGCATTGCCCGCTACCGCCGCATTTTCCGCACGACGAACGGCGGTATCACCCTGTCCGGCGGCGAGGTCCTCATGCAGCCCCAGTTCGCCAAGCGCATCCTCATGGGTGCCAAGGAGATGGGCGTGCA
>CAUSHZ010000139.1:0-3079 GCA_963531605.1 uncultured Actinomyces sp. | reverse complement strand
TGCAGCCCCAGTTCGCCAAGCGCATCCTCATGGGTGCCAAGGAGATGGGCGTGCATACCTGCATCGACACCTCCGGTTTCCTGGGTGCGAACTGCGACGACGAGATGCTCGATGCCATCGACCTGGTGCTCTTGGACGTGAAGAGCGGCAACGAGGAGACCTACAAGAAGACGACGGGCCGTTCCCTGGCGCCCACGATCGAGTTTGGCGACCGCATCGCGGCTCGCGGCGGTGCCACCCGCATGTGGATCCGCTTCGTGCTGGTTCCGGGCCTGACCGACGACCCGGAGAACGTCCGCCAGGTCGGGGAGATCGTCTCGCGGTGGAAGGACGTCATCGATCGTGTTGAGGTTCTCCCCTTCCACCAGCTGGGCAAGGACAAGTGGCACTCGCTGGGCCTGGAATACCACCTGGAGGACACGAAGGCCCCCACGCCGGAGGCCACCGAGGAGGTCCGCGACTACTTCCGTTCGCTGGGCTTCGTGGTCCACTGACGCGTTCGTAGCAGGACCCCGGGAGGAAGCGGCTTAGGCTCGCTCCCCCGGGGTCCACGTGTGTCCGCAGGTGCCCCATCCGCGCTCGGCGATAACCCGCTGGACCTGCGCTGCGTAGGGCTCCGCGAGGCGGTCGACGTAGAGGGTGCCCTGCAGGTGGTCGTATTCGTGTTGGAAGATGCGCGCGAGCCACCCGCGGGCGCGCACCTCGATGGCGTTGCCGTTCACGTCGTAGCCGCGCAGGACCGCGCCGAGCGCGCGGCGCAGCGGGTAGCCGTATCCGGGCACGGAGAGGCACTCCTCGGACTCGCAAGTGGCATCGGGGCGGGTGGGCAGGATTGCTCCCGCGCCCTCGTCATCCCAGATGAGGTCGAGGGTCGGGTTGACGACGACGCCGCTGAGCGCTGTGTTAAAGCCTCGGCGAGGCCCCTCGTCAAGCTGGAGGACGTCTCGGTAGCGCCTGTCGAACGGGCCGGCTCCGGCGTAGCGCCACACGAAGATCTGAGATCCAACACCGACCTGCGGTGCCGCGAGGCCGACGCCGGGCGCGGCGTGCATCGTCTCGATCATGTCGGCGACGAGGTCGCTCAGCTCCGAATCGAAAGACTCGATCGGGGCCGGGACCCGGTGCAGGACAGGCTCGCCGGTGATGCAGATCGGCAGGATGCTCATGCGTGATCTCCCATGTATGCGATGACTCCGACGCCCGCCGCTTCAATCGCGCGCGGGGTGGTGGGGTCCAGGTCTTTAATGACGCGGGCGGGGTTGCCGACCGCGATGCAGTTGGCGGGGATATCACGCGTGACGACGGCACCCGCGCCGATAATCGAGTTCTCCCCGATGGTGACGCCCGGGCAGACGACGACGGAGCCGCCTAGCCACACGTTATCCTCGATGGTGATCGGGGCGGCAGACTCCCATTTCGCTCGACGAGGCCCGGGCTCGCTCGGGTGGATCGCGGTGTAGAGCGAGCAGTTGGGGCCGATGAGCACGTCCGCCCCGATGGTGACCGGGGCGACGTCGAGCACGGTCATTCCGTAGTTGACCCAGGAGCCATCGCCGATGGAGATGTTGTGCCCGTAGTCGACGCGCAGCGGAGGCCGGATGTCGACGCCCTCCCCCACGTGGCCGAGAACCTGGGCGAGCAGGTAGGCGGCGATGTCCGGGTCGTTGGGATGCGCCTGCTCGTAGAGGCTCAGGAGGCGAACCGCGCGCTTCGTGAGCGCAGAGAGTTCGTCGTCTGCGACGTAGTAGTCGCCGTCGTGCATGCGCTTGCCGGAGGTACGCTCGTCGTCGCGGAATCGGGGGTCGTCGAAGTTCGTTCCCGGGGAGATGGTCATGCGACCAGGGTAGTCGAGGCCCTCTCGAGGCGGGGGGCGCGGCGCGCGTCCAGGTGGCCGAGGAGGGCGTGCAGCTGGGAAATGTCGGCGGCGGGGTCCTCGGGGTGCCACTGCACGCCGATCACGGGTGCGTCGACCAATTCGATGGCCTCGATGGTGCCGTCGGGGGCCTGCGCGCTGACCTGGAGACCGGGCGCGAGCCGTGCGACGCGTTGGTGGTGCGCCGACGAGATGACCAGCTCGGAGTCGGTGAGGACGGGGGCCAGCGCGCGCTCGAGGTTGGTGGCCTCGCCGACGCGCACGCTGTGGCGGATGAAGCGATGGTCGGACAGGATCCGGTTGTTCGTGTGCGTGCCGTCCGCGCCCTCGATGTGCTGCTCGAGCGTGCCGCCAAGCGCCGTGTTGATGATCTGCATGCCGCGGCAAATACCCAGGAGCGGGGTGCCCGTGCGCACGGCGTGGTTGACGAGGGCGATCTGTCCGCGGTCGGCGCGGTACCAGTGACGCCCCTCGGCCTCGTAGCCCTGGGTGGCACCGTACAGGCTGGGGTGGACGTCCTCGCCGCCCATGATGATGATCGCGTCGGCATGTTGGGCCCGCAGGGCGGCCCCCTCGGCGCCGTCTTCCTGCGCGTACTCGCGGATAACGTTCCAGGTAGGCAGCGCGGCCTCAAGAAGACGATCCCACAGGCGCATGCAGATGTTGTTGTATGCCTCGTCCCCCGGGCGTGCCGGCAGGACGTTGGAAATCAACAACGTCGGCTTCGTGTGGTTCGTCATGATCCCTATCATTGCAGTCTCGCGGCCACCGCGCCGGGTGCGTTCACGGGGTGGCCGATTGTGACAGCGCGGGTCCGTCCTCCGAACAGCTTGAGTACGCCGCTTCCCCACGCACGACGAGGCCGGGGCGGATCCGTGCGTTCACGGCCCCTAGCTCCGGCCTCGTCCATCAGTGGTCAGTTCTCGTTCGCGAAGCGGTCCACGCGAGCGAGCAGCTCGGCCTTCTCATCGTCCGAGATCCAGGCGATCTCGATGGAGTTGCGGGCGATGCGCTCCAGGTCCGCTCGGCCGAGGTTGAAGCGCTGGGCGAGCGCCAGGTAGTTGTCTCCGATGTATCCGCCGAAGTAGGCGGGGTCGTCGGAGTTGACGCTCACCTTGACGCCCGCGGCGGTCAGCTCGACGATCTCCTTGCCCTTCATTTCCTCGGTGACGAAGGAGTTGGACAGGGGGCACGAGGTCAGGCCGA
>CAUSHZ010000138.1:0-3083 GCA_963531605.1 uncultured Actinomyces sp. | reverse complement strand
GCTCGCTGACCATCAGCGGCGGCACGACGACCGTCTACGGCCCGGCCTCCGGCGCGAACGGCGCCCTGGATTCCAACGGTGCCATGAGCATCACGGGCGGCACGGTCATCGCCTTCGCGACCAATGAGATGGTGGAGACGCCGACCACGACCGACGGCCAGGGCTGGGTCTCCGCTGCGGCCTCCGGGTCCGCCGGATCCACGGTGACGATCACCGACTCCTCCGGTTCCGTCCTGGGCACCTACACCTCGCTCAAGGCCTTCGGTAACGTCATCTACTCGACCTCCGGCATGACCAACGGTTCCACCTACACGGTGAGCGTCGACGGCACCGAGACCTCGGCGACCGCCGGCCAGGGCGGCCCGGGTCAGGGCGGTCAGCCCCCGGCCGCACCCCAGGGCTGAGGCCTCCCAATAGTGCGCCCCGCGTGATTGTCGACACGCGGGGCGCACGCTTATGCCTGCGCCACGTCCTTATCGACGAGGCCCGGGCCGGGATCTCACGGTCACGCTCTCACTCGCCACCTGCGGGATCAGCGCAACTAAACTGGAACCAGAGAACGAGGCCCCGGCCTCGTCGATGACAACGAAAGGACCCCTCATGCTCCCCTCCGAGAAGCTCGCCGAGCTCGGCCTCGAACTGCCCGCCGTCGCCACCCCCGTCGCCGCCTACGTGCCGGCCGTCATCGACCGCGGCGTCGTGCGTACCTCCGGCCAGATCCCCGTCGTGAACGGCGAGCCCGTGTGCATCGGCGCGGTCGGCGAGGACGGCGCGGACCCCGAGGACGCCAAGGATGCGGCGCGCGTGTGCGCCCTCAACGCACTGGCTGCGGCGGCCTCCGTCGCGGGCGGCATCGACAACCTCGCGGGCGTCGTGAAGGTCGTGGGCTTCGTGTCCTCGCGCCCCGACTTCTACGGCCAGGCCGGCGTCATCAACGGCGCCTCCGAGCTGTTCGGCGAGATCTTCGGCAGCCAGCACGCGCGCAGCGCCGTGGGTGTCGCCGCGCTGCCCCTCAACGTCAGCGTCGAGGTCGAGGCCGAGTTCCTCATTAAGTGAACGTGCGGGCGTGGCTGAGGCATGCCTACACTGGGTAAGGTTCGCTGAAATGGCCCGTCGGGCCGAAGGATAAGGAAAAGACATGACTGACCGTCAGATGTTCAAGCTGGTCGACGCCAACACCGTCCCCTCCACGGACGGCAGCTGCGGCTGTGGCTGCGGTGGCGAAGGCAAGAAGGCGCGCGCCGAGCAGGCACCCGCCGAGCACGCCGGCTGCGGCTGCGGTGGCCACGACGCCCCCGCCGAGCGCCCCCACGAGATGGCCGCCGAGCCCATGACCTCCACCGCGGGCGGCTGCGGCTGTGGTGACGGCACCCCCTCGGCGGGCAACGTCCACGCTGGCGGCGCCGGCGTCATCCACCGCCCCGGCGCGGACGAGCTGGTCATCCACTCGATCCCCCGCGTCGTGCGCCACGCGGTCCTCTTCGCGGCGGTCGACAACCTGCCCGTCGGCGAGAACATCCAGATCTGCGCGCCCCACCAGCCCGAGCCGCTGTTTGCGCACCTGCAGGCCTCCGAGCAGCACTACCGCGTGGAGACCCTCGAGGTCGGTCCCGTGGATTGGCGCTACCGCATCACGCGTCTCGCCTGAGGCTCTTTGATACGCCGAGGCCGTGGCCGACTCTCGCTTTCCCGCGGGACTGGCCACGGCCTCGGCGTATGCGAGCCCGTTTGGGTGTCCATTCGCGTGCCTGGGAGCGCCCGACCCGGTACCGTTGGTGTATGAGCTTCTTTGACATGACTTCTGACGCCGACGTTGAGGACGACCTGGATCGCGTCGAGACCGACGTGGTCGTGGACTGCGACATCGAGGCCGCGTGGGCGCTCGTGTCGGAGCCGGGCTGGTGGGTCAACGACGGCCCGCTCGGTGACCACGAGGTGACGCTCGGGGACGACGGCATCTATCGCGTGAGCGACCCGGACGCCGGCGACTGGCTGATCGAGAAGGCCGACGAGGATCCGATGGATGTCGTCGCCTTCCGCTGGTACCCGCTGGCCGACGACGAGCTGCCGGACGAGTACGCGACCCGCGTCGAGGTCTCCCTGTCCGAGGAGCGCGGCGGCGTCGCGATCCACGTCGAGGAGTTGGGTCTGGCGTCGGTCTCCGACGACGAGGCCGAGGCCCGCCAGGCGTACGAGGATGCGATCGGCATGTGGGAACAGGTCCTGGTCGCGGCGAAGAACTACCTCGAGGGCCGCTGAGCGCCGCAATGAGCTGAATGACCCCCGCAGCCTGGTGGCTGCGGGGGTTTGTTGACGGCGCGGTTTACGGGTGGTGAGCTGAGTGCCCGTCCGGGTGTGCCCCCAAAATTTCGCATGCAATTCCCCTGCGGATGTTTCAATTTTTGAAATCAGAACGTTGGAATTCTGCGGTTTTTAGGGTGCTGTAAGGTATGGTCGCCAGGGAATTGCATGCGAAATTGGTGAGTGTGAGGGTGGTGCCAGGCTGTTGTGTCCGCGGTTACGCTTGTGCGTGTGAGTGCTGCACCCGATACGTAGGCAGTGCACCTGTTCTGATCGGGTGCAGCGTCCCGTAAGAGGTGCAGCGTCCCGTAAGAGGTGCAGCGTCCCGTAACGGGTGCAGTGCCGGGTGTGGGAGTTGCTGCACGGACCATGGTGGAGCTTGTGACTCCGAAGTGTTGCGCCATTTTGGGGAGCAATGCACTAGATGGGGGAGTATTGCACTGGATAGTAGCTAGTGCAATGCCCTGCTAAGTAGTGCAATGCTGGCGAAAGTGGTGCAATGCCTCCCGGTGCCGAATGGTGGGGGAGCTGCATTGACGCGTGCAGCGATTGGGTGCCAGTACCCCCAAAATTTCGCATGCAATTCCCCTGCGGATGTTTCAACTTTTGAAATCAGAACGTTGGAATTCTGCGGTTTTTAGGGTGCTGCAAGGTATGGTCGCCAGGGAATTGCATGCGAAATTGGTGAGGATCGACGTGTTAACTCCACTGTGCGTGCGGAGACGCTGTGGAGGGGTCTGGGTTTTTCGGACCGTTTGTTTTGAGAGGGTTGTTCTGAGTAG
>CAUSHZ010000137.1:0-3139 GCA_963531605.1 uncultured Actinomyces sp. | reverse complement strand
CAGGCTCGATGGGTTATTTCCCACGCAGATGCCGGATGTGAGTCCCCTGGAGAATCTCGAGTTCTCTACGCGTTGGTCCTGGCCGGAATCAAGGGGATCACCACTCAGGAGGAAGTCCGCTGCAACGGGCACACCTTCTTCATCGACATAGCAATCCCCGGTCTGAAAATCGCCATCGAGTTCGATGGACGCATCAAGTATGGCGACAGCGTTCAGGAAGTACACGACAACATCGAGGCTGAACAACGCCGGGCTCGCCTCCTCCAGCTCGCCGGGTGGCGCATCATCCGTATTCGCTGGTCCGATCTGCAACGTATCGATGAGGTTGTCGCGCAGGTTCTCGTTGCTATGCGACAGCGCGCCGGCCACTGAGCACCATTTCGACATACCCGTCGAACGGACTTGTCGGAGGGCCTTGACGAACGCGCACACAGGTATTACGTTTTACCCCACAACAAATAAATTGTGACGACGCAAACACGGCGCGCAACGACCGCGCGACCAAATTTGCGGGACCGGCACACACCAGCATCCACCGCCACACAACCATACGCAGCGCCACCGACGACGCAGCACCATCCCCTCCAACTGAACACCGACGTTCGAAAGGACACCACCATGACAACCACCCCCGACAACAAGTTCTCCTTCGGCCTGTGGACGGTCGGCTGGAATGCGGTCGACCCGTTCGGCACGGGGACCCGCCCGGTCCTGGACCCGTGGGAGTACACGGAAAAGCTCGCGGAGGTCGGCGCGTGGGGCATTACCTTCCACGACAATGACGTGTTCGACTTTGACGCGTCAGATCAGGAGCGTCACGACCGCGTCATGAAGGTGAAGGAGGCGGCCGATGCGGCTGGCCTCGTCATCGAGATGGTCACGACGAATACCTTCACTCACCCGGTCTTCAAGGATGGCGGCCTGACGAACAACGACCGTTCGATCCGCCGTTTCGGCCTGCGTAAGATCCTGCGCAACGTGGACTTGGCTGCGGAGATGGGGGCGACGACGTTCGTCATGTGGGGCGGACGCGAGGGCGCGGAGTATGACTCGTCGAAGGACCTGAACGCGGCGTTCGACCGCTACAAGGAGGGCCTGGACACGATCGCCGCCTACATTAAGTCGCGCGGCTACGACCTCAAGATTGGCCTGGAGCCGAAGCCGAATGAGCCTCGCGGCGACATCTTCCTGCCGACGGTCGGCCACGCGCTGGCCCTCATCGCGCAGCTGGAGCACGGTGACATCGTGGGCCTGAACCCGGAGACGGGCCACGAGCAGATGGCGGGCCTGAACTACACGCATGCGCTCGCTCAGGCGCTGAACGCGGGCAAGCTCTTCCACATCGACCTCAACGGCCAGTCGGGCATCAAGTACGACCAGGACAAGGCGTTCGGCCACGGCGACCTGGCCAGCGCGTTCTTCACGGTCGATCTGCTGGAGAACGGCTTCCCGGGCGGTGGCCCGCGCTACGAGGGTCCGCGCCACTTCGACTACAAGCCGAGCCGCACGGAGGGCATGGAGGGCGTGTGGGAGTCCGCGCGCGCGAACATCGAGATGTACATGATGCTGGCGGCCAAGGCCCGCGCGTTCCGCGAGGATCCGGCGACCCGCGAGCTGCTCGAGGCGGCGTCGGTTCCCGAGCTGGGCGAATCCACGCTGGCCGCGGGCGAGTCCCTTGAGGACTTCCTTGCGGATCGCAGCTCCTACGAGGACTTCGACGCGCAGGCCGCGGGCGAGCGCGAGTACCACTTCGTGGAGCTGTACCAGCAGGCGATGCGTCACCTGATCGGTTGATCGTCTCTTCGACGAGGAGTTGTGTGATGGGCGAGAGGCCTTTCGTTGCGGGCGTCGATTCCTCGACGCAGTCGTGCAAGGTGGTCGTGTGGGATCCGGTGTCGGGTGAGGTGGTGCGCGAGGGTCGCGCGCCGCATCCGGAGGGCACCGAGGTGGATCCGCGCGCCTGGTGGGACGCGTTGAACGAGGCCGTGGCTGCGGCCGGCGGGCTGGATGACGTGCGGGCGCTCAGCGTGGGCGGCCAGCAGCACGGCATGGTCGTGCTGGATGAGCGGGGCGAGGTGATTCGGCCGGCCCTGCTGTGGAATGATACGAGGAGCGCGGGCGCGGCTCGGGATTTGATCGCGGAGCGCGCGGGCGAGTCGTCGGGCGAGGCCTGGTGGGCCGATGCCACGGGCTCGGTTCCGGTCGCGTCGTTAACGGTCACGAAGCTGCGATGGTTGGCGGATCACGAGCCGGAGGCGGCCCAGCGCGTGGCCGCGGTGTGCTTACCCCACGACTACTTGACGTGGCGGATCGCGGGCGGTTTTGAGCGCCTGGGGTTGGAGGGGTTGGCGACGGACCGGTCGGATGCCTCGGGGACGGGGTACGTGGATCGGTCGGGGTCGGCGTATCGGCGTGACATTCTCGCCCAGGCGCTGCACTGCAGCGAGGAGCGGGCCGAGAGCATCGTGCTGCCACGGATCGCGGAACCGTACGAGGTCGTGGCGCACGGGGACGAGGCGCGCGGCTGGGGCGAGATTGCCCTGGGTCCGGGCGCGGGCGATAACGCGGCAGCGGCCCTCGGCGTGGATTTGGGTCCGGGCGCGGCAATGCTGAGCCTGGGGACGTCGGGCGTGGTCGCGGCGGTCTCGGAGTCTTCCGTGTCGGATCCGTCCGGCCTGGTTACGGGCTTTTCGGACGCGTCGGGTCGGTGGCTGCCGCTGGCGTGCACGCTGAACGCGTCGCGGATTATCGACGCGATGAGGCGGGTGACGGGCCTGGGATACGAGGAGTTCGACGAGGCCGCCCTGTCAGTTCCGGATGCGGGTGGGCTGCGGCTGATCCCGTACTTCGAGGGAGAGCGCACCCCGAATCTGCCAGACGCGACGGCAACGTTGGAGGGTATGACGCTGGCGAATTGCGACCCCGCGCACGTGGCTCGCGCGGCGGTCGAGGGGCTGTTGACGCTCATGCGCGGGGCCTTGGACGCGGTGCGCGCGCAGGGCGTGCCCATCGAGCGGGTGGTCATGGTCGGCGGCGGGGCGCGCTCGAGAGCGGTGCGAGCCCTGGCCTCGGGCATCCTGGGGGCCGAGGTGGAGGTCCCCTCCCCCGCCGAGTACGTCGCCCTGGGGGCGGCGAAGCA
>CAUSHZ010000136.1:0-3255 GCA_963531605.1 uncultured Actinomyces sp. | reverse complement strand
GTGGTTCCCTACGGGCCTCCCGCTGCCGACGCCCTCGACCATTGGTTGGTTCGAGGCCGTCCCCAGTTGGCCGGGGAGCGCAGCGGGCACGCGCTTTTCCTCGGGGACAAGGGCGGCCGCATCGATCCGCGCATCGTACGTTCGATGGTGCACAAGATGGCAGCGCGAGCAGGCGTGCACGACATCGCGCCACACGGACTCCGACATTCCACGGCGACACACTTGCTGCAGGGGGGAGCCGACCTGCGCGCAGTCCAGGAGATGCTCGGACACTCCTCGCTATCAACCACCCAGCGCTACACCCACGTCGATACTGCCCGCCTGAGTGCGATCTACCAGCGGGCGCACCCGCGCGCCTAGGACCCGCGCGCTCGCTTGTGCTGTCGCGAACGGTTATCGCCGCCGGCGGTCACTCACTCGGGCACGGCTACCGAGCCGGCGCGTCGTCCCAGGGGAGAAGCCGCGGATGCCCGAGCGTCATACGTATCGGATCGATGTACGTACGCCTGCCGGTTTTCGCGCCCCAGTGCAGCGTGGGTGAATCCCCTTCGACGACGCCGATGACGTCCCCTTTCTCGACGTGATCGCCAACGGCAACGGATGGCGTCACGGGCAGATACGTCGACCAGACGACGTCGCCACCGACGTCGTGACGAATCGAGATGACGCCCCGGCCCACGACGGGACCTGCGGTCGTCACAGTCCCGGAAGCGCACGCGTACACCGGGGATGGTGCCGGGTATCGCAACGTCACTCCGCGCCGCCCGGGAAGCCAGTCGTGGGCAGGTGGGGCGAATCCTTCGACGACGGGCACCGGCTCTCCCGTGGGCCATTGCCACTGTTCGCGGTGCGAGGCTGCTACGCCTGGCGGAGTCAAGACAATAAGCAGTACGCCGACGAAGGCGGAGATGAGCGAGACCGCGCTGAAGCGGCTGCGTTGGCGGATTGCAGAGGTCATGACATCAGCGTGCGGGGCAGTGGCGCGTCGGTCTAGTCGTACGGCGCCGGTTGTGGATACCGCCATGGCGCGAAATACCCCTGTGGATAACCGGGGACGACAGGGTATGTGAGTGGAGTTGCCCCGGCCTCGTCAACGGCGCATCCAGTAGGCAACGTCTCATCGCGCTGGCTTCGGACATTTGCCCACTTGTGAGGTAAGATGGCCGGGCACTTGCCCTGTGCAGGTGACTTCGCGTGCCATTATCGCGACCCACGGGAAACCGCCAGGGGAGCGAGGCGCGGCGGCTTCGGTCCCTTCGGGGATGGTCGCCGGTCATGGCACCAGGGTGCGCACAGCGCACAGCAAACCGATAACCCCGGGGGAAACCCCACTGATCACTCGCGACTTGCGGGGAAAGGACGAACCATGGCAATCGTTACCATGCGTCAGCTCCTCGAGTCCGGTGTCCACTTCGGCCACCAGACTCGCCGTTGGAACCCGAAGATGAAGCGCTTCATCCTCACCGAGCGCAACGGCATCTACATCATCGACCTGCAGCAGACCATTGCTGACATCGACATCGCCTTCGACTTCGTGAAGCAGACCGTCGCCCACGGCGGCACCCTGCTCTTCGTTGGCACCAAGAAGCAGGCCCAGGAAGCCGTGGCCGAGCAGGCCCAGCGCGTCGGCATGCCCTACGTGAACCACCGTTGGCTCGGCGGCATGCTCACCAACTTCTCGACCGTTGCCACCCGTCTGCAGCGCCTGAAGGAACTCGAGCAGATCGACTTCGACGACGTGGCCTCCTCCGGCCACACCAAGAAGGAACTGCTCATGATGCGCCGCGAGAAGGATAAGCTCTCGCGCACCCTGGGCGGCATCCGCGACATGACCAAGGTTCCCTCGGCCGTGTGGATCGTCGACCCCAAGAAGGAGCACCTCGCGGTCTCCGAGGCTCGCAAGCTGCGCATCCCGATCGTCGCCATCCTGGACACCAACGCGGATCCGGACGAGGTCGACTACCGCATCCCCGGCAACGACGACGCCATCCGCGCCGTCGCGCTGCTGACCCGCGTGATCGCCGACGCCGTCGCCGAGGGCCTGATCGCTCGCTCCGACGTCCGCAAGGGCAAGGGCGAAGAGGCTGCCGCTGAACCGCTGGCCGAGTGGGAGCGCGAGCTCCTCGAGGGCGAGATCAAGGCTGACGAAGAAGCTGCCGCCGAGGTCGCCGAAGAGTCGGCTACCAAGCAGGACTGAACGTTTTAACTGAGAGGAATCATCCGATGGCGAATTTCACCGCTGCAGATGTGAAGGCGCTGCGTGAGCAGACCGGCGCCGGCATGATGGATGTCAAGAAGGCTCTGACCGAGGCCGACGGCGACGCCGAGAAGGCTCTCGAGATCATCCGCCTGAAGGGCCTGAAGTCCCTGTCCAAGCGCGAGGGCCGCCAGGCCTCCGCCGGCCTGCTGGCCGCGCAGACCGACGGCACCGTCGGCGTGCTGGTCGAGGTCAACTCCGAGACCGACTTCGTCGCCAAGAACCAGAAGTTCATCGACTTCTCCAACGAGGTTCTGGCCGCCGCCGTTGCTTCCAAGGCTGCCGACCTGGACGCGCTGCTCGCCGCTCCCATGGGCGAGGGCACCGTCAAGGACCGCCTGGACGCCTTCGCCGCCGTCATCGGCGAGAAGCTGCAGATTGGCCGCATCGTGCGCGTTGAGGGCGAGAACGTCGACCTCTACCTGCACCAGACCAACCCCGACCTGCCCCCGCAGGTTGGCGTCTTCGTCGTCACCGATGCCGCGGGCAAGTCCGTTGCCCACGACATCGCGATGCACGTTGCCGCTTACATGCCCGCCTACCTCGATCGCGATTCGGTTCCGGCCGACGTGCTCGACAAGGAGCGCGCGACCCTCGAGAAGATCACGCTTGAGGAAGGCAAGCCCGCCAACATCGTTCCTAAGATCGTTGAGGGCCGCCTGAACGCGTTCTACAAGGACAACTGCCTCGTTGACCAGGCCTTCGCGCGTGACCCCTCGAAGTCCGTCGGCCAGGTCCTCAAGGAGGCCGGTGCCAAGGTCACCAACTTCGTGCGCGTGCACGTCGGTGCCTGATCTGGTGACGTCGTCAGCTTGCTGACAAATGGGAGCGGTCCCGCCGAACGGCGGGGCCGCTTCCCTTTTACCGGGTAGTATGGTTCTTAACCGTTCCGCCCTTCCCGGGCCGTTACAAAGGAGAAGCGTCATGTCGACGAACCGCCGCGTTTTGCTCAAGCTGTCCGGAGAGGCATTCGGGGGTGGGTCGATCGGTTTGGATCC
>CAUSHZ010000135.1:0-3296 GCA_963531605.1 uncultured Actinomyces sp. | reverse complement strand
GAGGCTGGCTACCAGCCCGAGATCGCCTACTTCGAGGTCTGCCACGAGATGAAGCAGATCGTCGACCTCATCAACGAGGGTGGCATCACCAAGCAGCGTTGGTCCTGCTCCGACACCGCTGAGTACGGCGACTACGTCTCCGGCCCGCGCGTCATTAACGAGTCCTCCAAGGAGGCCATGAAGGCTGTCCTGGCCGACATTCAGGACGGCACCTTCGCTCGCAGGTTCATCGCCGATCAGGATAACGGCGCCCTCGAGTTCAAGGCGCTGCGCGCCGAGGAAGAGGCCCACCCGATCGAGAAGACCGGCCAGAAGCTGCGCAAGGCCTTCGGCTGGACCGACTCCGACGAGGACTACACCGAGGGCAGCGCCGCGCGCTGATCTCGAGCTCCGTTTCGGATAGCTTCACGCCCCGGCCTCGTCCCACATCTTCGGGACGAGGCCGGGGCCCGTTTGTGCTGAAAGGCGCGGTGACGCTCGACAGCGTTCCCGCGCGGGTTAGTTCGCAGCCGCTTCGTCGGCGCCGTTTGTCCAGGGAAGGGACGCGGGGGAGAGGGCGTCCGCGTTGGAGACGGTGGAGATCGGTGCAACGATCACGAGGGAAGCGACGGCGGCCGACGCGACGCGCGTCAGAGTTCGACGGGAGGGGCGCACGGTAGTTCCTTGCTGTGAAAGACTGATTGACAGGACTAGTTTAATAGTAACTACTTTCTGGGCAACTCTTTGTGACGTCTTGCATTGATGTCAAGGGTGCTTTCGTCTGTGCAAGGATTTGTCGTCATGCTCTCGTGATTAAAATTGAGGTGTGGCTCCCCTGGGGGTGGGTTCATCCGCCCAGCTCAAGATCCTGTTCGTCATTAACGACCTGTATACGCGCGGTAATGGGCTTGCTGCGTCCGCGCGTCGGACCATTATGCTCCTGCGAGAGCGGGGGCATGATGTTCGCGTGCTATCTGCCCCTCCAAGTCACGGTGATGATTGTGGCGTCGGTGTGCCTGATTATCCGCTTCCGCACCTTCGTGTCCCGCTCGTTGCGCCACTCATTGCCTCTCAGGGCTACGCCTTTGCCCGTTCGGATCGCCAGATCGACCGGGCGCTCGACTGGGCGGACGTGGTGCATCTGGAAGAGCCTTTCATGTTGCAGGCCGTCGTTGCTCGGCGTGCGCGCGCTCGTGGTGTGCCAGCTCTGGCGACCTATCACATTCATCCGGAAAACCTGACGGCCTCCGTGTATCTCGATCGCTGTACTGTCCTCAATCGTGCGATTCTTCAGGTGTGGAAACGCTTCATTTTTAATCGCTGTGGCGCGCTTCAGTGTCCCTCGCCCTCGGTGTGGCGTCGCGTTTCATCGTTGAGGCTGTCTGCGAGGCTCTTTGTTCTCTCGAATGGTGTTCCACTTGACGATGTGAGAGCTGATGGTGGGGGTCGTGGGGATGGGCTGCCCATCGTGCGCCTGTTGTCGGTCGGTCGCTTCTCGCGCGAAAAAGATCAGGTGACGATTCTGCGGGCGCTCCGCTTCAGTTCTCATGCTCGTTCTATTGAGTTGACGTTGGCGGGGCGGGGGCCGACCGAGCGTCGCCTGCGAAAGCTATCGGATCGCCTTGTGCGGGATGGGGTGATCGAGAACCCTGTGCGCTTCGTCTTCATGGGGCATGAGGAGATGGCTCGAGCTTCGCGAGAGGCTGATCTCTATGTGCATGCGGCGCGGATCGAGGTGGAGGGGCTTGGTGCTCTTGAAGTGCTACGCCATGGGGTGGTCCCTGTTCTGGCGCGTGGTCCTTTGACTGCGACCAGTCAATTCGCTCTTTCGGAGGAGAGTGTGTTCGAGGCGGGGGATCCGCGTTCGCTTGCCCGTATGATCGACGGCTGGGTCGATCGCGGTAGTGAGGATCGTCGGATCGAGGCGGCTCGCTATCGGCGTGTGGGGGCTCAGTATGACATCCGTTCGTGCGTGGGTGAGTTGGAGCGGGTCTATCGCTGGCTGGTCGCGGGAGGGGAGTTCCCTGGTCAGGAGCCTGACAGTATTGGCGGAATTTATTCAGTTGCACGGTAATTGTCCTAGACGTTGATAAAAGCTGTCTGTCGTATAACTGGTTAGCGAGCATCTAAATTTGTATGATGAATCTCGTGGATAGTGAGTCATGACTCACTGACCGCTGATTGACAACCCATATCGGAAGGACCAATGATGACCCTCCGCCACTACGGGCGCGCCCTCGCGGCTGCCTCGGGAGCCGTGCTGCTGTGCGCGACTCTCTCGGTTCCCGCGCTCGCGACCCCGTCCAGTGACACCGGTGCAGCTGCGCCGGTGGCGGCCTCGGCGACGGACGAAGGTTCGGCCCCCATCACCGTCACCGTCACGCGCACCGACTCCCACGGAGACAAGGTGTACGAAGGTGACCTGATCACCGTCACCGTCACCTACACCAACAACACCGACAGCGCTCTCACCGTCTTCCCGGTGGACTCAAACCTCTCCGGCGTCCTCACCACCGGCGCTCCTAACTGCCGCTGGCACAACCTCGCCGCGCACACCACCAAGCAGTGCACGACCGCCACGCACACCGTGACCGCCGACGATGTCGCGGCCGGCACCTTCACCCCGATGACCACGTGGGCGGCCACCCGTGACCGCAACGGTACCGACGTCATCGCCGGTGGCATCACCGCCAACGCCGACCCGGTGACCGTCGCCCAGGGCGAGCGCCCCCCGGCCCCGGACCCGCTGGAGACCCCGCAGGACTACGCGATCGGCGACAAGGTCCGCCTCGCGTCCCCCGGCCTCGCCGGTTTCAGCTGCCACCGCATCCCCGCGCTGACCACCGCCACCAACGGCTGGATCATCGCCTCGTGGGACGGTCGCCCCAACACCTGCCAGGACGCGCCCCAGGCCAACTCCATCGTCTACCGAATCTCCAAGGACGGCGGTAAGTCCTGGACCCCCATCAAGACCGCCCTCGCTGGTACCCCCGGCGCGGAGAAGATCGGCTACTCCGATCCCTCCTTCGTCGTGGACCGCACCACCGGAACGATCTTCCTGTTCTCGGTCAAGTCCTACGACGCCGGCCTCTTCCAGTCCCAGCTGGGCACCGATCCTGCGGCGCGTAACATCCTGCACGCCCACGTCGTCGAGTCCCACGACAACGGTGAGACCTGGGTGAACCCGCGCACCATCACCGACCAGGTGACCGCCGGATACGAGGGCAAGTGGTTCACCCGCTTTGCTTCCTCCGGCGAAGGTATCCAGCTGCGCTACGGCGCCCACGCCGGCCGCCTCATCCAGCAGTACGCCGTCG
>CAUSHZ010000134.1:0-3333 GCA_963531605.1 uncultured Actinomyces sp. | reverse complement strand
TCTACCAGGCCGTGCGCGACGTCATCGAGCTGTGGATCAACCACGGCGTGACGATTTTCCGCGTGGATAACCCGCACACGAAGCCCATCCCCTTCTGGGAGCGCCTGATCGCCGACATTAAGGCGCAGTACCCGGGCACGCTCTTCCTAGCCGAGGCCTTCACGCGCCCCGCCATGATGCGCACGCTCGGCGCAATCGGCTTCGACCAGTCCTACACCTACTTCGCGTGGAGGACCGCCAAGGACGAAATCGAAGAGTACCTGCGCGAGCTCTCCGAAAAGACGGCACACCTCATACGCCCGGCCTTCTGGCCCACGACCCACGACATCCTCACCCCGCAGATGTGGGACGGCGGCACCGCGATCTTCGCGATCCGCGCGATGCTCGCCGCCCTGGGTGCCCCCACGTGGGGCATCTACTCCGGCTACGAATTCGTGGAAAACGAGCCGCGCGGCACGTACCAGGAGCCCAACAACAACGAGAAGTACGAGTTCCGCCCGCGCCGCTGGGAGGACGCCGAGCCGATCGGCATCTCGCGCCTGTTCACGCTGCTCAACGCAGCGCGAACCAAGCACCCCGCACTGCGCCAGCTCCACCAGATCCGCATCCACCCGACATCCTCGGATCGCCTCATCGCGTTCTCGCGTCAGATGCCCGGCAAGTTCACGTCGGACGGCAAGACCGACACCGTCATCTGCGTGATCTCCCTGGATCCGCACCAGGGCGTGGACGCCTCGGTCGAGCTCGATCTGGAGGAAATGGGCCTGGCTACCCCTGGCGGTCATATTACGGTCGTCGACGAGCTGGACGGACGTTCCTACGTGTGGGGCTCGTCCAACTGGGTGTCACTGTCCCCCGTGACGCGCCTGGGCCACGTCTTCAAGGTCGAGCCCGCGCACTCCTCGCCCTGGGCACATGCCTAACGAGGCGCGTGCGCCCGGCCCTACCATGTCACCGCGCCGGGCGCACGACGCGCCTTCATAACCCCATCAATATGAGACCCGGCTCCCTTTTTTGCCGGTCAGACGTTAGACTTAACAACACCAGTGAACTAAGTGGTTCACCCTTCTGGAGTAAGGAACATCCATGAGCTTCGAACTTACGCCGATCCCGGTCAATGACGACATTCTCGACGCCGTTGCCTCAGGCTCCTACTACTCGCCCCACTCTGTGCTGGGCGCCCACCTCGGTGACGAGGGCGTCACCATCCGCGTCGTCGCGCACCTGGCCGACTCGGTCGACATCATCACCCCCACCGGTGCCTACGCTGCCACGCACGAGCGCGGCGGTATCTGGGTTGCGGCTCTGCCCGGCAAGGAGATCACCGCCTACCGCGTGTCCGTCACCTACGGCGAGGACACGATCGTTCGTGACGATCCCTATCGTTACTTGCCGACCCTGGGTGAGATGGACACCTACCTGATCTCTGAGGGGCGCCACGAGAACCTCTGGAACGTCCTGGGTGCGCACGTGAAGACCTACAGCGACGAGCTCGGCGAGACCACCGGTACCGCCTTCGCGGTGTGGGCCCCCAACGCCCGCGCCGTGCGCGTCGTCGGCGAATTCAACTACTGGGACGGCACGCAGACCTCCATGCGTTCGCTGGGTTCTTCCGGCGTGTGGGAGATCTTCGTCCCCGAGGTCGGCGTGGGTACGCGCTACAAGTTCGAGATCCAGGGCCCCGGCGGCAACTGGTTCCAGAAGGCCGACCCGTTGGCCCGCGCCACCGAGATTCCCCCGGCCACGGCCTCGGTCGTCACCGACTACTTCCACGAGTGGACCGACCAGGAGTGGATGCAGGCCCGCAGTGAGCGCAACGTCCACGACGGCCCCATGTCCATCTACGAGGTCCACGCGGGCTCGTGGCGTCAGGGCCTGGGCTACCGCGAGCTGGCCGACGAGCTGGTCCCCTACGTCAAGCAGATGGGCTTCACGCACGTGGAGTTCATGCCGCTCGCCGAGCATCCCTTCGGCGGCTCGTGGGGCTACCAGGTGACCTCCTACTACGCCCCCTCCTCGCGCTACGGCACCCCGGACGACTTCCGCTACCTGGTGGACGCCTTCCACCGCGAGGGCATCGGCGTCATCCTGGACTGGGTCCCCGCGCACTTCCCCAAGGACGACTTCGCCCTGGCTCGCTTCGACGGCACCCCGCTGTACGAGGATCCGGACCCGCTGCGCGGCGAGCACCCCGACTGGGGCACCTACGTCTTCAACTTCGGCCGCCGCGAGGTACGTAACTTCCTGGTCGCCAACGCCCTGTACTGGCTCGAGGACTTCCACATCGACGGCCTGCGCGTCGACGCAGTGGCCTCGATGCTGTACCTGGACTACTCGCGCAAGGACGGCCAGTGGCGTCCCAACCAGTACGGTGGCCGCGAGAACCTGGAGGCCATCGAGTTCATCCAGGAAGCCAACGCGACCGCGTACCGTCGTCACCCCGGCATCGTCATGATCGCCGAGGAGTCCACGGCGTGGCCCGGCGTGACCGCCCCGACCTCCGGCGGCGGCCTCGGCTACGGCATGAAGTGGAACATGGGCTGGATGAACGACACCCTGCGCTACCTGAGCGAGGATCCGGTCAACCGACGCTGGCACCACGGCGAGCTCACCTTCTCGCTGGTCTACGCCTTCTCCGAGAACTACGTGCTGCCGCTGTCGCACGACGAGGTCGTGCACGGCAAGGGCTCGCTCATCTCGAAGATGCCCGGCGACAAGTGGCAGCGCCTGGCGGGCCTGCGTTCCCTGTACGCCTACCAGTGGAGCCACCCTGGCAAGCAGCTCCTCTTCATGGGCCAGGAGATCGGCCAGGAGCAGGAGTGGAACGAGTCCTACTCCCTCGACTGGTGGCTGCTGGATCAGGAGGGCCACGCCGGCGTCGCGGCCCTGGTGGAGCGCCTCAACAAGATCTACGCGTCCTCCCCCGCCATGTGGGACGACGACTACACGGGCTTCGAGTGGATCGACGCCTCGGACGGCGACCACAACCTGATCTCCTACCTGCGTAAGGGTTCGGACGATGCGGGCAACCGCGAGGTCGTCGTGTGCATCTCGAATTTCGCCGGCAACCCGCACGAGGGCTACCGCGTGGGCCTGCCGTTCGGCGGCGAGTGGGTCGAGATCCTGAACACGGACTCCGAGGAGTTCGGCGGCTCGGGTGTCGTCAACGTCGGCACGATCATCGCCGAGGACACCCCGTGGAACGGCCGTCCGGTCTCTGCGTCACTGCGCGTGCCGCCGCTGGGCGCTGTGTGGCTGGTGCCCGCCTCGCAGGTGCGCTGACGCCGTAGGCTGATAGGAGGAGGCCGGAGCAGGGATTCCTGCTCCGGCCTC
>CAUSHZ010000133.1:0-3392 GCA_963531605.1 uncultured Actinomyces sp. | reverse complement strand
GCGTGCCTGCGGAGCTGCGCGGCACCTACGCGGGCCTGGCTCACCCGGCCTCCGTGTCCTACCTGAAGGATCTGGGAGTCACCGCCGTCGAGCTGCTCCCCGTTCACGCGAAGTGCGACGAGCCCTTCCTTACTGAACGAGGCCTGACGAACTACTGGGGCTACTCGACCCTCTCCTTCTTCGCCCCCGAACCCTCCTACGCGACCGAGGCCTCGCGCGAGCGCGGCGCCCAGGCGGTCGTCGACGAGTTCCGAGGCATGGTCTCCCTCCTGCACCAGGCTGGCATCGAGGTCATCCTCGATGTCGTCTACAACCACACGTGTGAGGGCGGCGACGCCGGCCCCTCCCTGTCCTGGCGCGGCCTGGACTCCGACTTGTACTACCGTCACACCACCTCGCGTCCAGTCCAGATGATCGACGTGACCGGCACGGGCAATACGATCAATATGGATCATCCGAAGTCCATCCAAATGGTGATGGACTCGTTGCGCTACTGGGTGCGCGAGATGGGCGTGGATGGCTTCCGCTTCGACCTCGCGGCCACGCTCGGCCGTTTTTCGACGGGCTTCAGCCCCATGCACCCGCTCCTCATCGCGATGGCGACGGACGGGATCCTCGCCCACACGAAGCTCATCGCCGAGCCGTGGGACGTGGGCCCGGGCGGCTGGCAGACGGGTAACTTCCCCGTCCCCTTCTCCGAGTGGAACGACCACTACCGCGGCGCCCTGCGCAACTTCTGGTTGGCGGACGTACGCGCCCAGGCCTCGGGCCACATCGTTTCCGGCCCGAACGACCTGGCGACCCGCCTGTCGGGCTCCCAGGACGTCTTCGAACACGGCCTGGGCCGCCTTCGTGGCCCGCGCGCCTCCATCAACTTCGTGACCGCCCACGACGGCTTCACCCTCGCTGACCTGACGGCCTACGACCGTAAGCACAACACCGCGAACCTGGAGAACAACCGAGACGGCTCGGACGATAACCGCTCGTGGAACCACGGAGTCGAAGGAACTCTGGCTGTCAACGCCACCCACCCCAACGCGTTGACGCCCTACGCGATCCTGTCCGACATGACGATCGCCGACCTGCGTGCGCGTTCTCAGCGCAACATCCTGGCGACGATGTTCGTTTCTTCGGGCACTCCCATGCTGACGGGCGGCGACGAGTTCGGTCGCACCCAGTACGGCAACAACAACGCCTACTGCCAGGACGACCCGATCTCCTGGGTTGACTGGGAGCTGGCCGAGAGTCAGCACGCGCAGATTGACGCCGTCTCCTGGCTGATCGCCCTGCGCAAGGCCCATCCGGTTCTGCGTCCCGACCGCTTCGCGACCGGAAGCCCTCGCAACGGTGACACGATCGCCGACCTGTCGTGGTACACCGCCCAGGGCACGCCCATGCCGGACTACGGCTGGACGGACTGGCGCCACCGCACGTTCCAGATGCTGCGCTCGGGCGTGACGTGGGGCGACCGCGACGCGCTCATCATCATCAACGCCAACCTGGACAGCGCCGAGGTCGCCCTGCCCGCAGGCCACGACCTGGACTGGCTCGTCGCCTACTCGACCGTGTGGGCCACGCCCTCCGACGGCGGCGTCGGCTCCACGCTCGACCCTGCCGAGCTCTCGCTCGAGGTCGAGCACGTGACCCCGCGTTCGACGCTGACGATCGAGCCCCTCTCCGTCACCATCCTGCTCTCCGACGTGGCGTTCCAGCCCGAGAGCTGACCCCTCTTCCATTCCCCCGTCACTCACACATTGGATAGGATTCACGCATGACTCGCAGTGAAGATGCCCTGGAAACCGCAACCTCCGATGCCTCGCTGGCCCGCTCGAAGGCCCGCAGCGCCGAGATCGACCTGGCGATCGACCAGGACCCCTCGCGTTTCCGCATCCTCACGGGTGACCGCCCGACCGGGCACCTGCACCTGGGGCACTACTTCGGCACGCTGCGTAACCGCGTGCTGCTGCAGAACCGCGGGGTTGAGACCTGGGTCGTGGTCGCCGACTACCAGGTGATCACCGACCGCGACGGCGTGGGCCCAATCCGTGAGCGCGTCCTCGGCCTCGTCGCCGACTACCTGGCCGCGGGCATCAATCCCGAGCGCTCCACGATCTTCAACCACTCGGCGGTTCCGGCCCTCAACCAGCTGATGCTGCCTTTCCTCTCCCTGGTCACCGAGTCGGAGCTGCACCGCAACCCGACCGTGAAGGCCGAGCTGGAGGCGACCGAGGGCCGCGCCATGACGGGCCTTATGCTCACCTACCCGGTCCACCAGGCCGCCGACATCCTCTTCTGCAAGGCGAACATCGTGCCCGTGGGCCAGGACCAGCTCCCCCACCTCGAGCAGGCTCGCCTCATCGCCCAGCGCTTCGACAAGCGCTACGGCCGTGCCACCCCCGAGCGCCCCGTGTTCCCCCGCCCCGAGGCCCTCCTCTCCGAGGTCCCGCTGCTGCTGGGCACGGACGGCCAGAAGATGTCGAAGTCGCGCGGCAACACGATCGAGCTGCGCATGAGCGCCGACGAGACCGCGAAGATCCTCAAGAAGGCGAAGACCGACGCCGAGCGCCGCATTACCTTCGATCCCGAGGGTCGCCCCGAGGTCTCCAACCTCCTCATGCTGGCCTCCCTGGCCACCGGCGAGGCGCCCGAGGCCATTGCGGATCGGATCGGCGACGCGGGCGCGGGCACGCTGAAGGCCCTCGTCACCGAGTCCCTCAACGAGATGCTCGCTCCGCTGCGCGAGCGCCGCGCCGAGCTCATCGCGAACGAGGACTACCTGCTGTCCATCCTGCACGCCGGCAACGAGCGCGCCAACGAACAGGCCGATCAGACCCTGTCCGAGGTGCGCACGGCCATGCAGATGGTCTACTGATTCCCCGCACTTCTGGAGACTCTCATGGCATACAACCAGTTCCCCGAGCACCCCGACGACTCCGTCGGCGCATGGATGCTCACTCTGTTCCTGGTCGGCATCCCGGTGGTCGGCTTCATCTATCTGCTGGTGCTCGCCCTCGGTTCGGGTGGCTCGCCTGCGAAGCGTAACTTCGCGCGCGCCATGTTCATCTGGCAGATCATCGGCATCGTCGCGACGGTCCTCATATTCGTCCTCTTTGGCGGTGCCATGATGGCGGGACTGCAAAACAGCGGCAGCTGAGCATATCGTTCATCGACGGAGGGTAGTTCCTGGACATCCAGGGGCTACCCTCCGCAGTTTTAGGCGGAACTCCGCCACTTTTGACAACAGTTGAAATCTTGACAGATCATATGGACATCGGTTCCAACACCGAGGCTTGGGCCTGACTTTCACGCGCGCGCATCCATAGGCTACTGTGGGTCCCGTGAGCGAGAAACTGTTGCCCCGTATCCCGATCATTGAAGTGTTCCCCGTCATC
>CAUSHZ010000132.1:0-3462 GCA_963531605.1 uncultured Actinomyces sp. | reverse complement strand
AGGCTGCGATGCCCTCGTCGGTGACCGCAATGAGCAGGCCTCGGGCGTCGGGGACAAGTCGTGTAGAGAACCGCTTACGGGGTCCGTGGCGTCACGGCGATGACCTCGCCGCTGCGTGCCCCCACGAGCAAGTCGTCGAAAATCCACGTGAGGTTCGTGGCCTCGTCCAGCTCCGGCGACACGTAGGTCATCTCGCGTTCCACGCCGAAGAAGAAGGGGCCGGTTGGGGTCGATGGCAAGCACTGGACGAACAGCGCCTTGCCGTCTGCGCTGGCGCGCACCTGCGCGGCGGACCAAGGATCCGTCATCGCGTGGTCGGAGAATGACTCACCGGGGTTGATCGTGCGGCTGGAGTTCCCGCTGGTCGGGCTCACCGCCAGGAGCTGACCGTTGACGTCCTTCGAATAGGGCCGCTCCACAGTGGCTGTCGTCCACTGCGCGCCGCCCTGCGTCATGAAAGAACTGAGTTCTGCCGTAGTCGGGAGAGCGCGGTCTGACGCCGGGAAATGGTCGAGCGTCCACCCGGCCCCGACAGTGCCCACGACCTCGCCCGCGGTGTTATAGGCAATACTCTCCTTCTCGCCGGCGACGAGGACGCCGTCGCTCGCCAGCGTGATCCGGGAGACGGAAGGGCCTGCCGCGGAGGGGGCCTCCCCGAGCGTCGTGACTGCGCCCGTGGCCGGGTTGATGAGCTGCGGGGCCTGGTGGGCCTCGTCGACCGGGACGACCACGGCAGCGCCCGCGCCGCTGCCGATGACGGCGCTCGCGGGAGCCGTCAGACCCGAGTGGGCCAGGCCCGCGCGGCGCTGGGGCGAGGTCGTCGTGGACCACAGCCTCGTCCACGCGCCCGAGTCGCGGGACCAGCCGGAGCACGAGCTGAAGGTGTCGCAGGTGACGAGGACGCCGCCCGCCACCCCCATCGGCAGGTCGGAGCCCCAGGGGGCCTGCGTCTGGGCACCGGTCGAGCGGTCGACAATGATGCCGCTCAGCAGAATCTCATCCTGGGTCGAGACGGAGGACGGGAACGTCTCGGCGCGAATTCGGGACGGTTGGGGCCCGGTCGTGGTCCACTGGGCGACCGGCTCGCTGCCCGACACGTCGTAGGCGGACACCGTGGCGACGGCCTGGCTCCCGCTTCCGTAGGTGAGCACGTACAGGGTCGACCCCTCCGCGATCAGCTGCGCGGGCAGGAGAGTGTCGCTGGTGGGCAGGATCCACGCTGTCGAGACGCCCGAGGCCCACGCGCTGGAGAGCTCGTTCGTGTTGGTAGCCGTCCCCCGGTAGCCGGTCACGTCCGGATTCGTTTCCTGCTCCGAGCCGGTGATGTGCGGAGGCGGGGTCGCTGCCGGGCCGGGGAGCTGGTGGGCGCTCGTGCTCAGCGAGGGTGCGAGGAAAGCCCCGAGGCTCGCGACGAGCGCGACGCCCGTTGTCAGGAAGAGGCGCGTGGGTCGCGTGGGCGTCGTCCTCGCGGAGGCCGCGTACTGGGGGGTGTTGGTGCTCATGGGTGTGTCATTTCTGTCGTCGCTCGGGGTGGGGGCGCGGGCGGGTGTTCGTGGGTTGGAACATCACGAGGCTTTGGGGGTGAAAGCCACGATGCCGTCGATCGTGACGCCGATGGCCAGGTCGTCGAAGGCCCACGAGAGGTCTTTCGCGTCGTGGAACTCCGCCGAGCCATGTCCCCGGCCGCTGGCCGTGTCGAAGAAGAGCCGGTTACCCGTGGTATTGACTTCGACGGACTCGACGTACACGACCGACATGTCGGCGCTGGCGCGGACCTCTGAGGGCCAGAAGGGGCTGGAGTGGTACTGGTCGTTGTTGGCGGGATCAAGGTCGAATGCTGGGCTTCCATCGCTCGGGGTCACCGTGAGGGCGACGGCCCCCGTCTGGGCAGTGACCACGGCATTCGACCACGCGGGCAGGCCTCCGAGGAGGAAATCCGACAGTTCCGATGTGGAGGGCACGCGTCCGTCGCGCGTCGGTGTTCTCAGCGACTTCTCATAGGAATGAGTGCCCGTGATGAAGCCGTCGGCGTCGTAGCTAACGAACACGTCGTCGTTGAAAGCCACGAGCCCATCGCTGGCGATGGCGAAAGACACCGCGTTGTTATCCCTATCCCTGAAGGGGCTCGCAGAGGCGGCGTCCGTGACCTGCCCGGTTCGCGGATCAATCAGCTGCGCCAGGTGCGTCGGCGAGTCTACCCGCAGGACAACCGACTGGTGTTCTCCGGCACCGATTACGGGAGTGTTGGGGTACGTGAGCATGGCCGAGGTGGACAGGCCACCCCGTTGGCGGGCTGTGGTTGTCTCCCACTGGCGCGCCCACGAGGAGGACTCCTGCGTCCATCCCGAGCACGCCTGTTTGTTATCGCAGGCTACGACAACGCCATCAACGGCCGCGAGCGCCTCCGACCCCTCCCAAGGGGCCGAGTTCTGCGCTCCCGACGCTTTGTCGATGACGATGCTGCCGACGATGAACTGATCCCCGTCGGACACGAAGCTGGGTCGCCCGAATGACTCGGGGCGGGGGCCCGTCGTGCGCCAGAGCTCGCGTGGCTGCTCGGACGAGATGTCGAAGGCCGCGGCGGTGACTTGGTGGGCGGTGGGATTGGGGTCTTCGAAGAGGGCGTACAGGGTGGTGCCCTCAACGGTCGTGATCGCGCGGGGGCCGTACTGTGAGGACGGGAAGGGGATCCTCCACGCCGTCTCGACGCCCGAGGCCCAGGCGGGGGAGATCGATCCCGTGCTCGTCGCGTCCCCGGAGTACCCGACGGTGGGCATCGAGGCAGATGAACGCTGATTGTCCGGTGTCGAGGGTGATGACGTGAGCCAGTTGATGCCGAAGACTGCGGTCATGGCGACGGCGGACAGAAGCACTGCGAGAAGGACCGTCGTCGCGCGGTTCTTCGGGCGAGGCCGGGGCGGGCCAGACAGGGGAACGGCGCGCGCCGCGTTCGGTGAGCCGGTGCCTCCCTCGTGGGTGGGGAAGCCGGTGCCCGTGTGGTCGTCATTGGTCATGGGTAGTTTCTATCACACGGCAGCGTCGGTGTGGTAACCGGATGGTGACCTCAGGAGGAGGCCGGTACGAACGCCTTGATGCCGTCGTCGGTCATGCCGATGATCATGTCGTCGAAGACCCACATGGTCTGTTTTGGCATGTTGAGTTCGTTCGACGTGTAGGTGTATCCGTTGATGGTATCGATGAAGTATCGGCTCTGGTCCTGGTAGGTGAAGGTGTCGGCGTAGAGAACCGAAGCGTCCGCGCTGACGCGGACCTCCTTCGGGCTGAAGACGCACGTGCTGGTCATGTGCTGGCTCAGTACACCGGGGACGGGGGTCGTGTGTGTCGACCGATCGGACGTGAGAGTGACCTCGATGGAACAGTCGTTCTCGCCCACGAGGCCCACCGTGCCCGTCGCCCAATTCGCAGTCTTCGTCGTCATGAAGGTCTTGATGTCCGCGGTGC
>CAUSHZ010000131.1:0-3535 GCA_963531605.1 uncultured Actinomyces sp. | reverse complement strand
CGATCGCGTCCATCGTGCGCTGGAGGCCGACGTCGACGACCTTCATGTCGGCCGGGCCCGACAGGGGGATGACCGAGTAGTCCATGGCCGTGAGCGCCTGCACGAACCCCATCGGCAGGAAACCGGAGGAGCCGTTCAGGAAGAACAGGCCCTTGGCCTTGTGCCCCCAGCGGCCGTGCGCGCACTCGAGGACGCGATCCCAGCGTGGGCGTTCCTCGGGATTCGGGCGGCGATCAAGGACAGAAAGGCCTAGCGTCGCATCAATATTCTCGCCATCTACGACGAGGTATGTCATTTGATTATTAGGGTTTTCCATGGGAATAGAGTAACTGACGATTATCTGGACCTCATCAGCCTTGGGTCCTAGACATTCCTCCCCATCTCGACAAAGCCCGTTATGCTCCCGTCACTCCATCGATAAAGAAGGGGGATTCGATGGCTTGGCGAGCGAAGCACTGCGCGTCCTGTCCGCTGCCGAGGGCGGGCGGCCCATCAAGGACGAGAGTGGCGAGGCCGTGAATGTATGCCCACAGGGTCACTTCCGCGTGGGGATCGTCGGTTCCGTAGGCGATGTGCGCCAACGAACGTAGCTGGGAGCGCGCGGCCAGGCTGGCCTGCCTCAGCCCCGGGTGCGCGTCGGCGTCGTACATGTCTGATCGGAACATGATCCGAAAGACGCCGGGATTTGCCAGGGCGCACGACAGGTAGGCATGTCCGGCGGCTCGCGTCACGTCCTGCGGCGGCGCCCCATCACTACGCTCCCTGGCCTCACGCAGTGCCTGTTCGAGGGAGCGGTAACCCTCCTCGACAAGCGCCACGAGGATCCCTTCGCGCCCCTGGAAGTGGTGGTAGGGAGCTTGGTGCGTACAGCCCGCACGACGAGCAACTTCGCGCATGGAGAGCGAAGAGGGCCCACCCTCATTGAGGAGATCGCGGCTGATCGCGAGGATTGTCTCGCGCAGCCCCTCGGATGTCGTAGAGCGCGTCATGCACTCAGTGTAGCCGAGACAGCAGCCTGACTTGACAATGTCTAGCAGGCATGTTGTCATAAGTAGACACTGTCTAGTTTTGGGAGTTTCCATGTATGATGCGATCGTTATCGGCTCGGGAATCGGCGCACTCACGACGGCCGGCCTCCTTGCCGGAGTCGCGGGAGCGCGCGTGCTTGTCCTCGAAAAACACAGCACCCCAGGCGGCCTCACCCACTCATTCCGTCGGATGGGCACTTCCTGGGATGTCGGTCTGCACTACGTCGGCGACATGCACCAGGGATCCCGCCCACGCCAGCTCTTCGACTACCTCACCGGCGGCGCGCTCACATGGAATCGAATGCCGTCGGGCTACGACCGCTTCATCCTGCCCGGCCACGGCCTGACCGTCGCAATCCCATCCAGTTTCAAGGAGTACCAGCACCTCCTTTTCTCTCTGTTTCCACACGAGAAGAGAGCCATTCGACGCTACTGCCGGGATGTCAAGCGCGCCTATTCATGGATGTCGCTGCGCTACATGGCCGACATGGTCCCACCACTTGCATCCCCCGCCATTCACCTCGCACTCCGCCTGCGGACAGGATGCGCCCTGGAACGAACAGAGCACTACATGGAGCGCCGCTTTCGCGACCCGACCCTGCGCGCCCTCCTCACCACGCATTGGGGCGACTACGGGGTGGAGCCTACGCGCAGCGCCTTCGTCGCCCACGCGATGATCGTGTGCCACTACATGGACGGCGCATGGTTCCCACGCGGCGGAAGCGGGCAGATCGCGCGCATGATCGAAGAACGGATCCGCGCAACCGGAGGTGAGATCCGCCTGTGCCAGGACGTCGACGACATCCTCATCGACAACGGGCGAGCAGTGGGCGTACGCGTCACTGATCGCAGGTCCGCGCCTGTCTCCTACGAGGAGCGTGCTCCCATCGTGATTTCCGGCGTCGGCGCACGCGAAACCTACACCCGGCTACTACCAACGACCGGTCCGGTCGGCGCACTCACTGCACGTGTCCGCGACAGGATCGCCTGCCTCGGGCACGGAGGCTCCGCAGTGACCGTCTACCTTACCCTCGACCACTACCCCACCGGCGTGGACGGGTCGAACGTCTGGGTGAATACATCCCAGGGACCCGACAACCTGGAGCAGATGACCGAGGACCTATGCCGGGGACGCCCTCAATCAGCCTTCATCTCGTTCCCCGGAATCAAATCCGGAGACCGCCACGCGACAGTGGAGATCGTGTCCTTCGCCCAGCCACAGGCCTTCGATCGATGGTCGGGGACGAGGCCGGGGATGCGCGGGGAGGACTACGAACGCCTGACGTCGGCGATGGCACGCGGACTCATTGACCTCGCGGACGCGGCCATACCCGGCTTGACAGACGCCGTGCGCTCCGTCGAGGTCGCCACCCCGCTCACCATCGAACACTTCACGTCACACGAGGGCGGATGCTTCTACGGACTACCCCTCACGCCCGAGCGCTTCGCCGCCGACCTCACCTCTCCCTCGACCCCCATCGACGGCCTCTACCTGACCGGGCAGGACGCCGGAATGCCCGGCATCGTGGGCGCCGCCCTGGCCGGTATGTCCACGGCCTGCAAGGTACTCGGGCCCGCGGGATATCCCCGCATCATGCGCGCACTGCGCGATCAGGTACCCACCCAGGGTCACGCGAGCTCCTCCCACGACACGACGACTGAACGCACCGCCGGGGCGGCACGCCATCGGGCGACCGTCCAACGCGCTCGTTGGATGAGCCCCACCACCCGCGACATCACACTCGAGCTACCGGAATGCGCGACGTGGGAGGCAGGCCAGTACGCGCTCGTTCGGGTCGCCCCATTCGAATGGCGACCTTACTCGCTCGCATCAGCCCCTGGGGGCACCGTCAGGCTCCTCGTTGACGTGCGCACGAAGGGCATGGGTGCCTCCTGGGCGAGCACCACCGCACCCGGCGACGACGTCGACCTTGAGCTGCCCTACGGCCACTGGCTCGTCACGACAGACAAGGACACCACCGAGGCCGAGGTGCCGCACCGGCGCATTTTCATCGCAACAGGGACGGGCATCGCCCCATTTCTCGCAGCGTTCGAGCTCGACAGGCGCGACGACGACATACTCATCGTCGGATGCTCACGGACGGAAGACGACCTGACAGGCCGAGTCGACACACCGCTGCCCCGGCTCATTCGATGCGTCAGCCGCGAGGCGACGCCCGGCACGTTTCACGGGCGCATCACCGACTACCTGAACGCCGAGGGCATCGATCCCCAGGCCACGTACTACGTGTGCGGCTCCGCCCGCATAGTCCGCGACATTTCGCGCATCATCCAGGCCGGGGGCGCACGCGTCTCCTACGAGACGTTCTAACGCTCCCCTCCCCACACGCGGCGAGGCCGGGACCGCTCCACGCAGCCCCGGCCTCGTCACTGTCCATGGAGTGACTATCACTTCACGTCGTCGTCAACCCAGTCGAGCGTACGCGTGACTGCCTTCTTCCACAGGCGGTAGGTGCGGTCGCGCTCGGCCGGCTCCATGGACGGCG
>CAUSHZ010000130.1:0-3576 GCA_963531605.1 uncultured Actinomyces sp. | reverse complement strand
CACCGGCCTCGGGCAGGCGTGCGGCCATGCGCGGGCGGTTGCCCACGACCTGGACGGTTGCGTTGCCGAGCACCCAGCCGGCCTCGGTCGCCATGCGGCGTACCTCCTGGAGCATCGCCCGACCCGACGCGCCCGCCCACTCCGGGCGATCCACGCCAAACACAGTGCCGAGCTCACCCAGGCCCGTGGCCAGCAGCATCGCGTCGCAGAGCGCGTGCGCGGCGACGTCCGCGTCCGAATGACCCTCAAGCGCGCGCTCGCCCGGCCACTCCAGGCACGCGAGCATGAGGGTGCGCTGCGAATCGGGGGCTGCGAAGGCGTGTACGTCGACCGCTTGGCCGATGCGGAAAGGCAGATCAGTCATGCCACCAGGGTAGTCTCACGACGAGGCCGGTGTGAAGGCCGTGATGCCATCATCGCTGATCGTGATGAGCAGGTCGTCGAACGCCCACACGGTTTTCGTCGAGCGCGTCAGGGTTGAGAAAGTGTGCGTCTTATTGGCATTCATGTCGATCATGTACGCGGTGGATGTGCTCCATGTCGCGACCCAGATGAACGCCGCAGACCCGTCGGTGCTGGCGCGAAGCTCCTGCGGCTCGAAGGAACATGACTTCGCAGAGTCGGAGTAATAGGTTGCCAGACCCTTCACGCCCGTCGCCGAACGCGGGGGGAAATCACCGGTGGGATTCAGCCTGACAACAGAGCAATCCTCCTTCTCGATCGTCACCCTGCCCGTCGTCCAGGGGGCTGACACCTCCGTGAAGAAACCTCTCAACTCCGCCACCGTGGGCGCGCGACCGTCCATCGTCGGCTTCGTGTTGTGCCTCACCGCGTCGAAGGTATCAACGAGCCTTCCCGAGACGTCGTAGACCTCCATCTTGAGCCGATCCCGCTCCACGATGATCCCGTCAGAGGCGTCGTAGAGCTTCACAACCCGCGAGTCTGAACCGAGGCGTCCCTCGGCGCCCAGGGTGGCGACCACGCCCGTGTGGACGTTCACCAGCTGGGGGTTATGGCGGAAGGACTCGACGGGAACGAGCAGTGAAGACTCCTCGCCGCTTCCGACGACGAGCGAATGGATGCCCTTCCAAAAGTCACTCGACGACGACTGCCTCGCCGTGATGCTCTGCCACTGGCGTGTCCACGAACCGGACTGGTTCGTCCACCCGGAACACGTCTCAAGACCCGAGCACGTCACCAAGACCTCGTCGACGAAAACAGTCGGGATGTCCTCGCCCCACGGTGCCTCCTGCTGCCTGCCCGTCTCCTTGGACACCAGGACATTCTCAACGGCTAACCAAGCCCCCGCAGAGATCATCCGAGGCCCGCCAAACCTGCCGCGCACCTCAATGTCCTGACCATCCGTCACCCATGTCTGCACGGGCTGGGCGGAAGCAATGTCGTAGGCGCTCACCCTCAGGCCCTTGTCCTGCGTCTTGATCGTCACGTACAGGGTCGTGCCCTCGACGAGGACGGACTGTAGCTCGCTGGTTGCTCTGTCCGGGTCGACGGGGAGCACCCACGCCGCCTCGATCCCTGAGGCCCATGCGGAGGACAGCGTCGCCGTGTTGGTCGCCGTGCCCGTATAACCCTGGGAACGAGGCGTCGCCAGTGACGACGAACCGGCCGACGTTCGCAAGGCGATCGCCCCGAAGAGAGCGGCGACGAAAACAACCACGGCAAGAGCGATCCATCTCTTGGATGCCGTCGTGAATGAGGACGAGCTCCTCACACTCGACCCGGGGCGCGTAGCGCCCGCGCGAAAGGCCCGACGCCTCGACGAATCGACACTCTCGTCAGGCAGCGTCGCCGTGATTGCTGTCGTGTATGAATCCTCGATCACATCGGGGTTGACCGATGTGTCAGCGTTACGGGGCGGCGTGTTTGACGGACGTGTCGCCTGAGATGGCGACGGCCTTCCTGACTTCTCGCCCTCAATCGGCGGTGCCCAACGATCCTTGTCAATACTCACCCGTTGTTTCTATCACACGCGCTTTGTCCTCGCCCTGTGCGCACTACGCGCCCAGGCCTCGTGGAAACGTGACGAAATACGACCTATCTGGCTTCACAGGCCGTCTCTCCGATAGGATCTGCCCGTGCGTTATATTTCGACTCGACGTGGCCCCGATGCGCCCACCCGCTCCTTCAGCGACATCCTGCTGGAGGGCCTGGCGCCCGACGGCGGCCTCTACCTGCCCGAGGAATACCCGACTCTGTCGCCCGCCGACCTGGACGAGCTGCGCATCGTCCTGCGCGAGGAAGGCTACGCGGCCATGGCCGCCGGCATCCTCTCGTTGTTCGTCGACGACATCAGCGCCGACGACCTGTGCGCGATCATGGCCCGGGCATACTCCACCCCCTCCTTCTCCGACCCGCAGATCGTGCCCGTCGACGCCCTCGAAGGTACCGACCTGCACATCGCCCACCTCTCTAACGGCCCCACCGCCGCGTTCAAAGACATGGCGATGCAGCTCCTCGGTGAACTCTTCGAATACGAGCTGACTCGCCGCGGCGACTGGCTGACCATCGTGGGCGCCACCTCCGGCGACACCGGCTCCTCCGCCGAATACGCGCTGCGCGGCCGCCCCGGACTTTCCGTCGTCATGCTCACCCCCGCCGGACGCATGACCGCCTTCCAGCGCGCCCAGATGTTCTCCCTCCTCGACGAGAACATCGTCAACGTCGCCGTCGACGGCGTCTTCGACGACTGCCAGGACCTCGTCAAGGCCGTCAACATGGACGCCGACTTCAAGGCCACCTGGCACGTGGGCGCCGTCAACTCCATCAACTGGGCGCGCCTGCTCGCCCAGGTCTGCTACTACGTGGCCACCTGGCTGCGCGTCACCGAGGAAGGGGCCGACGCCTCGTCCGCGGTCAGCGTCGTCGTGCCCTCGGGCAACTTCGGCAACGTGTGCGCCGCCCACATCGCCCGCCAGATGGGCGTGCCGCTGGGCACCCTCGTCGTCGCCACGAACGAGAACGACGTCCTCGACGAGTTCTTCCGCACCGGCGTCTACCGCCCCCGCTCCTCCGCGGACACGCTGGCCACCTCCAGCCCGTCCATGGACATCTCCAAGGCCTCGAACTTCGAGCGCTTCATCTTCGACCTGCTGGGCCGCGACGGGGACGCCACCCGCGCCCTGTTTGACGAGGCCCTGGCCCGCGACGGCTACTTCGACCTGTCCGGCACGCCCGAGTTCGCCTCCCTACGCGACACCTACGGCTTCATCTCCGGCACCTCCACGCACGCCGACCGCCTCGCCGAGATCGCGCGCACGGAAAAGGAAAGCGGCTACCTCCTCGACCCGCACACGGCCGACGGCGTGCACGTCGCCCGCGCGGTGCGCCCGCAGATCGAGGGCCCGCTCGTCGTCATGGAGACCGCGCTGCCCGTCAAATTCGCCGACACCATCCTCGAGGCCACCGGCCACCTCCCGCCCGTGCCCGAGCGCTTCGAAGGCATCGAAGGCCGCGAAGAGCGCGTCACGCCCCTGGCCAACTCCGCCGAGGACCTCAAGGCGCTCATCCGCGAGCGCGTGCGCCCCGGCGCCTGAGCTCGCTTCCGCTCACTCGTCA
>CAUSHZ010000129.1:0-3594 GCA_963531605.1 uncultured Actinomyces sp. | reverse complement strand
TCTAACCCCCGCGACACGCCGAGCCAGACACACATTTTGACCCTTAACCCAAAAATTACCGGGCCCTTCGCGGAGAAGGACCCGGCGCTACTGCGATGCAGTGGAGCATTCGGAGCCGCTAACGAGTCGGCTCTTACTGAGAATCAATCGCTTACAGCATACCTCTCCAATTCCAGAGATGCAAGCCACATCCACAAGGACTTTTCGGCAGGGCCACCCCACCCACTTCCGCGCGCCACTGCGACACAAGGGGCGCGATCCTGAAACAATGGGGGCATGTCGAATGACCCGCGTGAAAACCTGCATGGCTCGGACAGCCAGGAGCTGGCCGACGTGACGGCCGACGCCGCGCGCACCGGCGCCGAGCGAGCCGCCTCGACCCCCGCCCACACCTCCGACGAGGCGCCCGCCCAGCGCAGCGCCCTCTCGTCGTTCGAGGAGATCCTCAGCGGCACCACCCACGAGGCCGACGCCCCCGCCACCGACGACGGCGCGCAGGACCTACAGGAGACCCTCGTGTCCGACGGCCCCCTCCTGCCACAGGACGCGGCCGAGGCCTCCCCCGCGGCGCTCGGAACCGACCCTGCCGCAGCCACGACCCCGGAGACCGCCAGCGACATCGCCACGCAGACCGCCGCGCCCGCCCAGCAGGCCGAGCCCGAGCAGCCCGCCCAGGAGCTCACGCCCGCCAACAGCGCGGCAACAAACGCGAACAGCAACACCCGCAACGACCTCACCGTCGCTGCCCCGGTCCACCTGCCGCCCGCCGAGCGCCGCCCCTGGTACCGCTCACGCCGTTCCTTCTCCGCGAAGGGCCGCGGCGGCCGCGTCCAGGTCGCCGGCCTGGGCATCACCTACACGGACCACGTGACCGGCGCGGTCCTCCTCGCGGACATCGACCTGGGCTTCCGCGCCCGCTCGCTGAGCGCGATCCTTGACCCGACGGGCCGCCGCGCCCGCGCCCTCTTCCTGATCCTCGCGGGCCTCGAGGAGCCGCAGGCCGGCCGCATCGTCGCCGCGCCCTCGCGCTCGCTGGCCGCACGCCTCGCGGGCCGCATCGGCTCAGTCGCGCTGATCCGCGCGGACTCCCCGCTCGACGAGTCCCTGACGATCCGCCAGAACATCCTCGCCCCCCTGTCCGCGACGGGCTCCGTCGCCGACTGGGACAACCTCGTGGGCGCCCTGCAGATCACGGGCCTCGCCCAGCGCGTCGACGTGCACCCCTCCGAGCTCTCCGAATGGGAGCGCTTCAAGGCCCTCATCGCCCGCGCGATCGTGTCCGGCGCCGAGGTCTTCCTCGTCGAAGACCCGGTGTCCCTGCCCGCCGCCGCGCGCGAGGAGCTCGGCCCCCTCCTGCGTTCCCTCGCGGACGCGGGCTGCGCGGTCGTCATCGCGACCCCGAACGCCGAGGTCGCGGCCGCCTCCGACCGCGCGATCCTCCTGACGAACGGCCGGGTCGCCCTCGACGCGCCCAGCCCGTCGGCCGCGATCATCGCCGCCTCCCTGGAGGCCAACCCCGAGGACCCCAAGGCCCTCCTCGGCCCGATCCCCTCGGCCCTGCCCGCCTCCTTCGACGAGATCATCGCCCCCACCGAGGCCTCCTCGGCCCCCGCGTGGCACCCGCTCGCCGCCGACGAGGCCGGGGCGCAGACCGCGAACGCGCAGCAGGCCTCCGAACCCGAGGAAACCGACCCCGCCGAGGCCGCCCTTGACGCGGCGACCACCCGCGTGGAAGCGGCCCCCGCTTCAGTCCCCCAGGCCTCGCCCGAGCCCCGCACCGAGACCGCGATGCGCGGCATCCCCGTCGTCGAAGCCGAGGACCCGGCCCTGGCCGAACCCGAGGTCTCCGACCTGGTCGTGCGCGCACGCAAGATCCTCTCCGACCTGCCCGGCTCAATCGCCCCGCAGGAGTAACGTAACGGTCACTGCGAGCCGCCATTCTTCGTGAGACACTAGGCGTATCAGGCGAGGCATCGCCTCGTTCACCCGTACGCGCAGGAGCATCCATGACTCAGCCCAACCCCCAGCCCGGGCAGTACCCACCCGCTGTCCCCGCACCCGCCGCCAGCGAGGCGCGCCCCAGCATCGGCGCCCTCTTCGCGTCTGTCACCGGACAGCTCTCCAGCATCATCCGCGACGAGGTCGAGCTCAACAAGGCGAAGCTGCGCGCCTTCGTGTCCAAGAGCGGCAAGGGCATCGGCCTCCTCGTGGTCGCCGCGGTCTTCGCGCTCTACCTGCTGGGGTGGGTCTTCCACACGATCGAGATCGCCCTCGAGCTCGTCGTCCCCGCGTGGGCGGCGTCGCTGATCGTCGTCGGCATCCTCCTCCTGATCGTGCTGATCCTGGCGCTCGTGGGCGCCAGCTCCCTGAAGAGCGCACAGGCCCACCGCCCCGACCCGGCCGCATCGGTCGCCGCCACCAAGGAAGCCATCGAGAAGGGACTGGGCAAGTGAGCACCAACCTCGACACGCGTAACGTAACCGTCGGCGAGGCCGCCCCCGCGTCCACCGAACCGCGCACGGAAGCCCAGATCACCGCCGACCTCGAGCGTCAGCGCGCCGAGCTGGCCGCCACGATCGACCAGCTGTACGCGCGCGTGCAGCCCGCGGCCCTCGCCCAGGAGGCGAAGGACGAGGCCCGCGCCCGCTTCGCGTCCTTTAAGGAGTCCGCGTCGCTGACCCTGCAGGACGCCGCCGGCGGTAACGCCGATGCCCTCAAGAAGGTCGGCGTCGTCGCCCTGTCCGTCGTCGGCACCATCGGCGTGATCGTCCTGCTGGCGACCCGCTCGTCGCGTCGCTCCCGTCGCGAGGCCCGCCGCGCCGCCCGCGAGGCCGCCGCGCACACGCTTCAGGCCCTCAAGTCCGACGTCACCGAGGCCCTGTAGGCATCAACTGACGCAATCCGGCGTAACTCCGACCACACTGGCCGCGGGTTACGCCGGTTCTGTTTCCCCAGTTTCATGGGCTTCCGCTCCCATCGCGCCGCTCCGCTGAGCGCGCAAAACCCAATCCAAGGTGAGGTCAAGGCCAGTCATTAGCTATGATGGTCCCACGAAACATTTTGAACACCCAGGGAACCGCTTCACGCGGACCCGAACGACGCGGAGGGGGTCGACGCCATGGGGCGCGGCCGTCAAAAGGCTAAGCAGATGAAAGTCGCTCGGAAGCTGAAGTACTTCAGCCCCGACACCGACCTAAACGCACTTCAGCGCGAGCTGGCGGATGAGGACTCGTACCTGGCACACGTGCCTGCGGACGAGCCCGAAGAGGACGATGCGATCGACGACGACCTCTACTCGAAATACGCCGACTTCGCCGAGATGCCCGCGGAAGAAGACGACATCGATCCAAAGCAGCTCGATGAGTCCTTCTGGACGGGTGGATCCTCCACTAAGTAACGGCTCAGCCACACGGCGGACCGATAACCGGTCCGCCGCTTTGGCGTACCCAAACGGCTATTTCTGACGCGCCCGGGCACCGCTCAGCCCGCCTCAGCCCACGCGGTACTCGCCGTGCAGCAGCACGGCACCCGCCTGGACGCCCTTCGTGCCGGAGATGAGGCGCACGCCGGAGGAGTCCGCACCGAAATCAGCAA
>CAUSHZ010000128.1:0-3638 GCA_963531605.1 uncultured Actinomyces sp. | reverse complement strand
CGCCGCCCTTGCCCTTGGACTTGGGCAGCAGGTTCGTGGCGACGACGCCGCCACCAAGGAGCAGCAGGACGGCTGTGCCGAGGAACTCAGACCAGAAAATCTGGCTTATGGTCGGGCCATCCATAACAGTGGTTGCCGGGAGCAGTGTTGAGAGCATGTTTCCTATCTTTCTCCGACGCGCCCTCGCGCCGGGTCACCGGTGTTCTATCACCGCCAACTGTGTACCGTCGAACAATATCCGCTCGGATACGTTTCGCGGGTCACGTCACAGTATGACACTTGATGCACGTTAGCCCAAACTGAGTGCACATCCGTGCACCGCTTTACGTGTGACCCTGACCATATGACACCCTTTCCACACGCCAACGCTCCGGACTCTTTAATCTCCAAAGTCACACATCTGCACGCTTGTGCATGGCACACTAGAAAACGTGACAATACGTGACGAACAGGCGCATGAGGCCGCCTCAATGTACTACCTCCAGGGGCAGACGATGGAGACAATCGCCCGCCACCTGCAGATATCACGCTCCTCGGTCTCGCGACTTCTCGCCCACGCGCGAGAGGTCGGCCTCGTGCGCATCTCGGTGTCCGCCTCCCCCGGCCTCAAGGGCACCCTCGCAGGACAAATCGCCGACCTCTTCGGCGTCCAGGTCTCCGTCGTTCCCGTCCACGACGTGCACACCGAGGTCAATCGCCTGCACAACGTTGCGCTCGTCGCGGCAGAACACCTCATCGACATGCTCTTCCCCGGCGTCACCCTCGGTATCGCCTGGGGAAATACCACTGCGGAAGTGACGCGGGCCATGCCCCACGTGTCTTTTGCGGGTTCCACCGTCGTCCAGCTCAACGGTGCGGCCACCGCCACCGAGTCAGGCATGCCCTACGCCGAGGCCATCATCGCCCGCGCCGCGAAGGCCATCGGCGGACGCATCGTCAACTTCCCCGTGCCCGCATTCTTCGACTACGCGGACACCAAAGAGGCGCTCTGGCGCGAACGCTCCGTTCAGTCGGTCCTCAACACGATCGACAGCGCGGACGTCGCCCTCTTCGGCGTCGGCTCCATGTCGGCACGTCTGCCCTCCCACGTCTACTCGGGCGGATTCCTCGACCCCAACGAGATCGCGGCGGCACAGAACGACGGGGTCGTCGGCGACGTGTGCACCGTCCTCATCCGCGAGGACGGCTCCACGAACATGCACCTCAACGAGCGCGCTTCCGGCCCTAGCCCAGCCACTCTCAAGAAGATCCCGCGCCGCCTCTGCGTCGTGTCCGGCGCTTCGAAGGCGCTGCCGCTCCTCGGCGCGCTGCGTGCGGGGGTCGCCACCGACCTCGTCCTCGACGACGGGGCCGCGCACGAGCTCCTCGACCTCGTTCACACGCGCATGTCGCCCCGACGTTCCTACATCTGACCGAGGGGACGCCCACGCAGAAGAAAGGGCCCCGGCCTCGTCCATGATGGGAACGAGGCCAGGGCCCTTTACTCGGCTCAGATCAGCCCAGGCGCTTGACCAGCGGGAACGGAATCGTCTCGCGGATGCCCTGGCCGGTGAGGACCATGAGCAGGCGGTCGATGCCCATGCCCATGCCGCCGCACGGCGGGAAGCCCTGCTCCATGGCGATGAGGAAGTCCTCGTCCATGACCATGGCCTCGGGGTCGCCGTTGGCGGCCGCGAGGGCCTGCGCCTCGAAGCGCTCGCGCTGGACGACCGGGTCGGCCAGCTCGGAGTAGGCGGTGCCCGTCTCGAAGCCGCGCACGTACAGGTCCCACTTTTCGGTGAGGCCGGGGCGCGAGCGGTGGTAGCGGGTCAGCGGGGAGGTGTCCTCCGGGAAGTCGTAGACGAAGGTCGGCGCCCACAGCTTGGAGGCGACGAGCTCCTCGAAGATGTCCTCGACGATCTTGCCGGACACGGCGTAGTCGTCGACCTCCAGGCCGATGCGCTCCGCGTACTTGACGAGGGTCTCGCGCGGCGTCTCCACCGTGACCTCCTCGCCCAGGGCCTCGGAGGTGGAGCCGTACAGGTCGATGCGATCCCACTGCCCCGACAGGTCGTACTCGGTGCCGTCGGCCAGACGCACGATTTCCTCGCCCTCGGACAGGTCGAAGGCGTCGCGCGCGGCCTGCTGGATGAGGTCGCGCGTCAGGTCGGCCATGCCGTTGTAGTCCGAGTAGGCCTCGTAGGCCTCCAGGGACGTGAACTCGGGGCTGTGCGAGGAATCCATGCCCTCGTTGCGGAAGTTGCGGTTCATCTCGAAGACGCGATCCACGCCGCCGACGACCGCGCGCTTGAGGTAGATCTCCGTCGCGATGCGCAGGTAGAGATCGGTGTCGAGCGCGTTCATGTGCGTCGTGAAGGGGCGGGCAGCCGCGCCACCGTGGATCATCTGCAGCATCGGCGTCTCGAGCTCGATGTAGTCGCGGCGGAAGAAGTTCTCGCGGATCGAGCGGTTGACGGCCGCGCGGATGCGGACCATGTCGCGCGCGGCGGGGCGCGTGATGAGGTCGAGCTCGCGGCGGCGGATGCGCTGGTCCTCGGACAGGGTGATCTCTTCGCCGTCCTCGGTGGTCCAGGTCTTGGGCAGGGGGCGCAGCGCCTTGGAGGCGATGGCCCAGGAGGCGTCGGGGGCGGGCAGCGCGGTGGGCGCGGCGTCGTAGGCGGCCTGAGCCTCGGGGGTGACCTCGGCGGGGGTCGCGAAGATCGACAGCTCGCCGCGGCGCGAGGAGATCACGCGGCCGTGGACGAAGAGGTGATCGCCCAGGTCGACGTCGTTCTTGTAGGCCGCCAGGGACTCGGCGCCGACAGAGGCGGCGGAGAGCATGACCTGGATCTTGTTGCCCTCGCCGTCCATGAGGGTCGCGAAGCACAGCTTGCCGCCGTTGCGCGCGAGGATGACGCGGCCCGCCAGGCCCACGTAGTCCTCGGTCTCTTCGCCGGCCTCGAGGTGGGCGTACTTCTCGCGGACCGCCTTGATGGTGGTCGTGATCGGCAGGCGCACGGGGTAGGCGGGAATGCCGGCCTCCATGAGGCGCGCGCGCTTGGCCGCGCGAACCTTGACCTGCTCGGGGGTGTCGTCTGCGGGTGCTTGCGTGGGCGTAGAAGAATCGGTCATGCGCCTATCGTACCGGGATTTGGCCCCGCGACGAGGCAGGGGCCCGGTTGGGCTCCTCACGAAGCGTCCGGGCCACTTCCTTCTCGTACTGCGATTGAGACTCCCCGGCGTGCGTTCATTAGGCGGTGAGAGCGGCCAGTGGGAACGTGGTAACCCCGCCCTCGAGCGTCATCGTTGGACCATCTGCCGTCACGACAGCAGCGAAGGAAGGCGCTCCCATACGCTCATCGTCAACCACCTCAAGGAATCGCATCAGACTCTTGGCTCCAGCAGGTATTGCGGGCTGTCCGAGCTTGACCTCAATCGCTCCCCATCGACCGTCAGGCAGCTCGACAATCACATCGACCTCGCGTCCCGCCTTATCTCGATAGTGCATAACCTGCCCCCCAAGCTCCTGCATGTAGCTGCGCATATGCTGGACGACCATAGATTCAAACCAGAATCCCGCCGTGTTCAAGTCGGCGAGCAGCTTACGCGAGGATGCTCCCAAGGCCGCAGCAGCCAGTGCCGGATCAACAAAGTGAACC
>CAUSHZ010000127.1:0-3741 GCA_963531605.1 uncultured Actinomyces sp. | reverse complement strand
CGCTCTCCAGGCCCGGGGTCACGACGTTATCGACGATCTGCTGCATGAAGATCGAGCCGACGGCCGAGGCGACGGCTGCCGTAATGATGCACACGACCGTCAGGCTGATGCGCACCGGGTAGTGGTGGAACACGTAGGCCATGAGGCGGCCGAAGGGACGCTCGATGCCCTCGAGCTTCTCGCCGTCGTTGTCAACGGGACGACCGTGCATGCGTGCCATGTCAGGCCACCTCGCTTTCGCTCGCGGCGTTCTGCGAATCGTAGATCTCTCGGTACTCCCCGCCCGCGGCCATCAGCTCCTCGTGGGTGCCGCGTTCCTTGATGCGACCGTCGTCGAGGACGATGATCTGGTCCGCGTGGCTCACCGAGGACAGGCGCTGGGCGATGATGATCGTCGTCGTGCCCGGGATCTCGGTCTCGAAGGCATGACGAATGAGCGAATCCGTCTTCGTGTCCACGGCAGACGTCGAGTCGTCCAGGATGAGGATCTTCGGGTTCTTCAGTAGCGCTCGGGCGATGCACAGGCGCTGCTTCTGGCCGCCCGACACGTTGGTGCCGCCGCGGGAGATGACGTAGTCGTAGCCGCCGGGCAGCTGCTGGATGAACTCGTCGGCCTGCGCGAGCTTGCAGGCGCGGACGATCTGTTCGTCGGTGGCGTCCGGGTTGCCCCAGCGCATGTTGTCCTTGATCGTGCCAGAGAAAAGCACGTTCTTCTGCAGGACGACGGAGACCGCGTCGCGCAGGGCGCTCAGGTCGTAGTCGCGCACGTCGCGCCCGCCAACCTTCACGGATCCCTCGGAGACGTCGTATAGGCGGCAGATCAGCTGGATGAGCGAGGTCTTGGACGAACCGGTGCCACCCACGATGCCGAGCGTCGAGCCCGACTCGATACTCAGATTGATGTCGGACAGCGCGTACTCTTCGGCGCTCTCGGAGTACTTGAAGGACACGCCCTCGAAGACCACGGAGCCGTCCGCAACCTCGGTGGCACCATTGGCCGGGGAGGCCAGCGATGGGTCGTGGTTGAGGACCTCGGCGATACGGTTCGCGGACTCGGCAGCCATGGTCGTCATGACAAAGATGAAGGCCAGCATGAGCATCTGCGTGAGGATCTGGATGCCGTAAGTGATGAGAGCGGTCAGGCCGCCCTTCGTCAGCTCTGTCGCACCCGAGTTCACGATGATGGATGCGCCGACGTAGTCGACGGCCGTGATCGCGGCGAAGATGAAGAACATCATGACGGGGCTGTTGAGCGCGATGAGCTTCTCAGCGTTCGTGAAGTCCTTGCGCACGTCCTGGGAGGCGGCGCGGAACTTCGTGGTCTCGTGTTGCTCGGTGACGAAGGACTTGACCACGCGGATCGCGGCGACGTTCTCCTGCACCGAGTTGTTCAACGCATCGTACTTCTTGAAGATGCGGCGGAAGATCGGGAAAGCAATGAGCACGATGGCCGCGAGGATGATGGCAAGAACCGGCACCATCCCGAGGAAGATGAGGGCCATCTGGACGTTGATGCGCCACGCCATCACGATGGAGAAGATGATCATGAGGGGCACGCGCACCGCGATACGAATGAGCATGCCGAAGGCGTTTTGCACGTTGGTGACGTCCGTCGTCATGCGGGTGACCAGCGAGGACGTGGAGAAGCGGTCAATGTCCGCGAACGAGAAGTCCTGCACCTTGAAGAAAAGGTCCTGACGCAGATTCTTCGCCAGGCCCACCGAGGCGGTCGCCGCGAAACGCGCGGACAGAATGCCGCACGCGAGCGACGCGAAAGCCAGTCCGGTGAGGATGACGCCCAGGCGCATGACGGGACTCAGGGACACGCCGTCGAGCGCATCCACCAGCGAGACCATGGTCAGCGGGATCAGGCACTCGAGGATGACCTCCCCGATGATGAACAGCGGGGTCAGGATCGCGGGTTTCTTGAACTCGCGCAGCCTCCCCACCAGCGTTCGAATGGTTTTCATTCTTCTCCTCTTCGTTCCCTACGGGCATCCGATAGACGAGGCCGGGGCGCGCATTCAGCGCCCGCGCAGCCTGCAGATGGTGATCAGTGCTTTTTCGATGGCGCGCTGCGGGTCGCGCGATGCGCCCTTTGTTTCGGCATCAGCCGTGGCGATGGCTCCGAAGGCGCCAGCCAGAGAGGCGTCGGACCAGCCGCGCAGCTCGCGCCGGGCTCGGTCCACCTGCCAGGGGGCCATCTTGAGGGCGGATGCGGATCCGCCGATCGACACCTTCGCCATGGCGCGGAACTTCATGGCCAGGGCGGTGACGAGCAGCTGGGGGGCGATGCCGGTGGCGAACGCGTGGCGCGCGAGCGTCAGGGCCTTCGCGGAGTTGCCCGCGACGGCCGCATCCGCGACGTCGTAGCCCGTTGCCTCGACACGCCCAGCCTGGTAGCGCCGCACGTCCTCCAGGGTGATGCGCCCACTGACGTCGGAGAGCAGCTGGGCCAGGGCACCGGCCATCGCGCGCGGGTCGTTGCCCAGCGCGTCCACGAGGGCCTGCTGTGCCTCGGTGTCCATCTGGCGGCGCGCAGCGCGCACATCGGAGGCGATGAGGGCCAGCTTGTCTCGGTCGTTTTTCAGCGGCTCGGCGGGGATGACGGGCCACTTCGCTTTGGTGATCGTGTCGATGACCTTCTTGCCGCGGGCGTTGCCACCGGGGTGTGCCAGGAACATCCACACGTCGGGCGCGGGCGCGCCGGCGTAGGCGATCAGATCGCTGGCGAGTGCGTCGCTCATCGTTTCCAGGTCCCGGATAATGACCATGCGGGATTCACCGAAGAGCGAGGGCGAGGCAATGACGTCGAGCTGTCCGGCCTGGTAGGTGGCCGCGTTGATGTCGGTGCGCTCGAGGTTCGGGTCGGCCTCGTGGGCGAGGGCGCGCAGCTGGTCGAGGGCGCGGTCGACGAGAAGGCCCTCGGGGCCTTTGATCAACACGATGGGTGCCAGCGTGATCTGGGCTGGCGGCGCCGGGCGCGAACCGCGTGCTGCCACGTCTTCCTGCCTTTCCGCTGAAACGGTAACTATCTAAGTCTGCCACCGAGCGAGCTCATCTGCGTCTGTCTTAGCCGTGGGCGGACGCCAGTCGTGGCAGGTGTCACCAGGTTGCGGCTTCTGTCAGCGGCCCCACGCACTCAGCGGCGCACGCAACGTTCATACATCATCATCGGCAACGATCGGTGCTCCCCACCGCTTCCATGCACGCCACACGATCCATCCAACGCCGCAGCATGCATACATGCACAGGATGGTCGAGGATCCACCCGGCACGTGGGTCCCGTTTCCGGGCAGGGACGCACACCAGCGTGCCGTTCCTGCGATCCACGCACTCGCCCACGAGGCGACGCGAGCGCACGCCGAGGCCACGGGAATGCTCACGGGAGCGATGAGGGCACCTGCCAGTCCCGCGATCGTCGCGACCGGAACGGCGGGCTCGGCAAGGACGTTGGCAACGATGCCCCACACCGGCACGTTCCCGGAGAGCGAGACGATGAGCGGCGCGGTCACCAGCTCCGCAAAGGCGGGCACGCACACCATCTCCACGAGCCGACGCAGCGCTTTCCCAACGCGCGTGTCCCCTCGTATTCGCCGGCGGCAGCGCCGCACCAGCGCCGCGGAGGGGCCAACGACCGCGAGCGCGGCGAGCACCGACAGGGCGAATCCGTAGGAGTGGGCTGCCCAGGGGTCGATGAGGAGGGTGGCGATCACGACGGCGCAGAGGGCGGCGATGGAT
>CAUSHZ010000126.1:0-3748 GCA_963531605.1 uncultured Actinomyces sp. | reverse complement strand
CGGGTTTCGGCGGGCTTCTTGGTCAGCGGGCGGTCCGGGAAGATGTTGATCCAGACCTTACCGCCACGCTTGATGTGACGGGTCACGGCAATACGAGCCGCCTCAATCTGACGGTTGGTGATGTACGCAGCCTCGAGAGCCTGGATGCCGTAGTCGCCGAACGCCAGTTCGGTGCCACCGGAGGCAAAGCCAGTGCGGTGAGGACGGTGCTGCTTGCGGTACTTAGTCCGACGGGGAATGAGCATTGGGCTCAGGCCTCCGATCCGGTCGTGGGCGCAGCGGCTTCGGAGGCCGAAGCCTCACGGGGAGCCTGCTGCGCAGCGGTCTCCTGGTTGGGGCGTCCACCGCGGCGGGGGCCACGGCGGCCGTCGCGACGGCCGCCACGCTGGGCCTGCTCGGCCTGCTGGCGAGCGAACTCGCGCTCGGTGATGTCGCCCTTGTAGATCCACACCTTGACGCCGATGCGACCGAAGGTCGTGCGGGCCTCGTGGAATCCGTAGTCGATGTTCGCGCGGAGGGTGTGCAGCGGCACGCGGCCCTCGCGGTAGAACTCGGAGCGGGACATTTCTGCGCCACCCAGACGGCCGGACACCTGGACACGAATGCCCTTGGCACCGGCGCGCTGCGCGGACTGGATGCCCTTACGCATCGCACGACGGAAGGACACGCGGGCAGCGAGCTGCTCGGCGATGCCCTGCGCAACGAGCTGCGCTTCGAGGTCGGGGTTCTTGACCTCGAGGATGTTCAGCTGAACCTGCTTGCCCGTCAGCTTCTCGAGCTGGACGCGCAGGCGGTCGGCCTCTGCACCACGGCGACCGATGACGATGCCCGGGCGAGCGGTGTGCAGGTCGACGCGAACGCGGTCACGCGTACGCTCGATGCTCACCTCGGCGATGCCGGCGCGCTCGAGGTTGTCGGTCAGGAACTTGCGGATCGCGACGTCTTCGGCCACGTAATCCGCGTAGCGCTGTCCCTTGGTGGTGGAGTCGGAGAACCAGCGAGACCGGTGGTCAGTGGTGATTCCCAGACGGAACCCGCGGGGGTTGACCTTCTGACCCATATCAGCGGTCTCCCTTCTTCTTGTCTTCCTTGGTCCCCACCACGATGGTGATGTGGGAGGTGCGCTTCAGGATACGACCGGCGCGCCCCTGTGCACGGGGACGAATGCGCTTCATGGTCGGACCCTCGTCCACGTATGCCTCCAGGACGAGCAGGTCGGCCTCGTTGAAGGTTTCTCCGGCGTTCTCAGCCTTGACCTTCGAGTTGGCGACGGCGCTCAGGAGCACCTTGCGGACATCGGTGGCGACGGCCTGCGGGGCGAACCGCAGAATGTCGGCGGCCTCCAGAACACGCTTGCCGCGAACCTCGTTCACAACACGGCGGGACTTCTGGGGCGTGACGCGGATGAATCGCGCCTGCGCCTTGGCTTCCATGTATCTGCCTCTTCTTCCGTGGGGCCGGCTCAGCGCCGACGTCCCTTACGATCGTCCTTGTCGTGGCTGCGGAAAGTGCGCGTGGGAGCGAACTCGCCGAGCTTGTGGCCCACCATCGACTCGGTGACGAAAACGGGCACATGCTTACGGCCGTCGTGGACGGCGATGGTCAGACCCAGGAAGTCCGGGGTGATGACCGAGCGACGCGACCAGGTCTTGATGACGTTCTTCGAGCCGGATTCGTTCGCGGCGTCGACCTTCTTGAGCAGGTGGTCGTCGACGAACGGGCCCTTCTTCAAACTACGCGGCATTTCAATCGACTCCTACTCAGCGGTTCTTGCCGGTCTTGCGACGGCGGACGATCATGCGATCGGACGCCTTCTTCGGACGACGCGTACGGCCCTCGGGCTTGCCCCAAGGCGACACGGGGTGACGACCACCGGACGTGCGGCCTTCACCACCGCCGTGCGGGTGATCGACCGGGTTCATAACGACACCACGGACGTGCGGGCGCTTGCCCTTCCAGCGCATACGGCCGGCCTTGCCCCAGTTGATGTTCGACTGCTCGGCGTTGCCGACCTCGCCGATGGTGGCGCGGCAGGTGGCCTCGACGTTGCGGATCTCGCCGGAGGGCATACGCAGCTGGGCGAAGCGGCCTTCCTTAGCGACGAGCTGCACGGAGGTGCCAGCGGAGCGGGCGATCTTGGCGCCGCCACCCGGGTAGAGCTCGACGGCGTGCACAACGGTACCCAGGGGGATGTTGCGCAGCTGCAGCGAGTTGCCGGGCTTGATGTCAGCGCCAACGCCGGCCTCGATGTGATCGCCCTGCTTGAGGCCGGTCGGAGCGAGGATGTAGCGCTTCTCGCCATCCGCGTAGTGCAGGAGGGCGATGCGAGCGGTGCGGTTGGGGTCGTACTCGATGTGAGCGACCGTTGCCGGGACGCCGTCCTTGTCGTGACGACGGAAGTCGATCACGCGGTACTGGCGCTTGTGGCCGCCGCCGCGGTGGCGGGAGGTCACGCGGCCGTTGTTGTTACGGCCACCGGTCTTGTGCAGCGGGCGCAGCAGCGACTTCTCGGGGGTGTCGCGGGTGATCTCGACAAAGTCAGAGACAGACGAGAAGCGACGGCCCGGAGTCGTGGGCTTGTACTTGCGAATTCCCATTGTTCAAATGTCCCTTCGGTCCTCAGGCCTGATCGCCGAAGATGTCGATGGTGCCCTCACGCACGGTGACGATGGCACGCTTGACGTCCTTGCGCTTACCGATCCCGTTGCGGGTGCGGTAGGTCTTGCCCTTGCGGTTCTGGGTGGCGATGGAACCGATCTTGACGCCGAAGATACGCTCGAGGGCAATCTTGATCTCGGTCTTGTTCGCGCGGGGGTCAACCTCGAAGGTGTACTTGCCCAGGTCCATCAGGGCGAGCGACTTCTCGGTGGTGACCGGCTTCAGGATGATGTCGCGGGGGTTCTTGCCCGCTTCAATCGTGCTCACTTGGTCTCCTCCTTGGTACCGAGGAAGGACTCAAGGGCGGCCTGCGTGAAGACGATGTCATCGGCGTCCAGGACGTCGTACGTGTTCAGCTGGTCGGCCCACAGAACGTGAACCTCGGGAACGTTGCGCAGGGACAGCGCGGTCAGTTCGTTGCCACGCTCGAGGACGACGAGAGCCTGACGGTCCTCGACGATCGCGCGCAGAGCGGCGAGAGCAGCCTTGGTCGAGGGCTTGTCGCCTTCGAACAGGGCGGTGACAACGTGGATGCGGTCGGCGCGCGCACGGTCGGAGAGAGCGGAACGCAGAGCGCCCTGCTTCATCTTCTTGGGGGTGCGCTGGTCGTAGTCACGCGGCTGAGGGCCGTGGACGATGCCACCGCCGGTGAAGTGAGGCGCACGGATGGAGCCCTGACGAGCGTTACCGGTGCCCTTCTGACGGAACGGCTTCTTGCCGCCGCCAGCGACCTCACCACGGGTCTTCGTCGCGTGCGTGCCCTGACGAGCGGCCGCAAGCTGAGCGACGACAACCTGGTGCATCAGCGGAATGTTGGTGGGAACGTCAAAGATCGAACCCGGGAGAACGACGGAGCCCGCCTTCTTGCCCTTGAGGTCGATGACGTCAACGTTACGATCGTCAGCCATGATCACGCACCCTTCACGGAGGAGCGAACCAGGACCACGCCGTTCTTCGGACCCGGGATGGCACCGCTGATGAGCAGCAGGCCCTTCTCGGCGTCCACGGCCTGGATCGTCAGGTTCTGAACAGTACGACGGTTGCCACCCATGCGGCCGGCCATGCGCAGGCCCTTGAAGATGCGACCGGG
>CAUSHZ010000125.1:0-3770 GCA_963531605.1 uncultured Actinomyces sp. | reverse complement strand
TCGCGCGGTTGATCGCGGGGTGCTGGATGGGGCAGCCGGGCAGGTCGACGCCGCGGCGGTCGGGGCCCAGGATGCCCAGGGTGGGGCGGCGGCGGGTTCCTCCGACGACGAGCTTTGCGCTCGTGCGAAATCCCTTCTCGGGGGACGAGGCCGGGGCCAGCCAGGCGATCTCGCCGGCTCCCGGGACGGTGGCCAGGGCGGCCGCGACGGCCTCTTCCTTGCCGGCGAGCTGGCGCTCGTAGGGCTGGGGGAGGAGGGAGCAGGATCGGCAGGTTCCGGCGTCATAGTGGTCGCAGCGCATTGCTCCAGTGTAGGTGGGGGCGGGGCGCAGCGTCAGCTACGCCCCGCCCCCATCTGTGGTGGTTAAGCCCACGCGATGATTAGGCCTTGGCCAGGCGCGAGCGGCGGATGAACACCGTGCCGGCTCCCGCGGCGACCAGTGCGGCCGCGACGAGGATCAGCGCGTTGGTGCCGGTGTGTGCCAGGCCTCCCTTGCCACCCTGTTCGGGGGCGGGTGCGGGGGCTGCGGTGGGCTGCGTGCTCGGAGCGGCGCTCGGGTCCTCGGCGGGTGCCGGGGGAGCGGTGACCGTCAGGGGAGCGGTTGCGGAGACGACCGGCGTACCGGACTCGGCGACGGCCGTGTGGTCGCCGGCCTCGGTGTTGGCGGGGATCGTCACCTCGGCGGTGAAGTCGCCGCTGGCGTCCGTGGTGGCGGTGCCGACCTCGACGGGCTCAGAGTGCAGCGTGATCGTCACGGTGGACTCGGGCGCGAAGCCCGTGCCCTTCACGGTGACGGTCTTGCCGGCCTCGACGGTCGAGGGATCGACGGTCACTGCGGGGGTCGAGAGCTTCTCGGCCTTGACGGTGACCGACTTGACGGTCGTGTCCTTGCCGAAGCCCTTGAGGGCGTACGGCGGGTTGTCGTACTCGAGGGTCACGCGAGCGGTCTGGTTCGGGCCGATCGCGAAGGGGCCGACGCCCTCCTTGAGCTGGTCGACGGTCAGGCCCTTGATGACCTGTCCGGCGACGGTGACCTTGTACTTCGCGTAGGCGTCCGTGAAGCCCTCGGTGTCGAAGGAGACGGTCACGCCCGAGGCGACCTTGTCACCGGAGGTGATGGAGGCCGTGAAGCTGGTCTCGCCGGTCTTGGGGGTGGGGGCCTTGAACTTTTCGAGGCTGGAGGCGGGGATCGTGGTCGCCTCGGTGCCGATGGTGGTCAGGCCGGTGGGCACGTAGTTGGGCGCGCCGTTCGTGGTGACCGTGACGACGGGGAGGATCTCGTCGGGCTGCGCGGGCAGCGTGATGACGAGGTCGTTGCCCTCGACCTTGTAGGTCAGGGGTGCGTCGGACCCGTCGAGCTTCACCGAGGAGATGTCGTTGGCGCCGGCGCCGCGCAGCGTGACCGTGCCGTCGGCGGGCCACTTCTCGATGCCCAGGTAGATGTGGGAGTCGTCAACCATGGTTTTGCCCCACTTTTCGATGGGGAAGTGGGTCGGGCGCGAGTTGCTCAGGATGCCGGGGTGAGCGCGGTTCCAGTCGCCGACGCCCTTGAGGACGGAAGCGTCCCACGGGTCGTAGGAGCCGTCGAACTTCGGGCCGACGTTGAAGAGGAACTGGCCGCCCAGGGCCACGGTCGAGAACATGTTGCCCACGATCTCGGTGGTCTTGGTGTGGGCGCCGCCGGGGGCCTTACGCAGCGCCGTGGTGTTGTCGACCTGCTGGATGTGGTCCCAGTCTTCCTCGGAGTAGTCCGGGTAGCCGGTGTCCTTGAACTTGGGCGCTGCGTCGTCCCAGTTCGCGTAGCCCCACGTCTTGTGGAAGATCGAGACGGCCGACTCCCAGGGGCCCTGGGTCTGCTCGGACTGCATCTCGTTGTCCCAGCCGACCTCGAAGTCCGCGCGGTCGTTGCCCACGCGGGAGTTGATCATGATGTTCGGCTGGAGCTCGTGGGCCCATGTGCGCAGCTGGTCGGACTGCTCAGGGTTCGGCTTGCCCATGTCGTACCAGAGCTCGGCGATCTCGCCGTACTTGCCGCCGAGGAGTTCCTTGAGCTGCGCATGGATGTAGTCCATGTAGCCCTCTTCGTTGAGCGTGTTGTCGTTACGCCACGGGTTCTCGGGCTGCTTCTCCCAGTCGATGTTGGAGAAGTAGAGGCCGAACTTGATGCCGACCTTCTGGCAGGCCTGCGACAGCTCGAGGAGCGGGTCGCGGTGCGAGGGCGACTGCTTCGTGAAGTTGTAGTCGGTCGTGGCCGTGTCCCACATGGCGAAGCCATCGTGGTGCTTGGAGGTGATGAGCAGCATCTTCATGCCGCTGTCCTTGGCCTGCTGACACCACGCGGTCGCGTCGAAGTTGGGGGCCTCGAAGGTCTGGGCGGTGGCCAGGTACTCATCGCGCGGGATGCCCTGCAGGGGGATGCGGGAGTCCCAGGTCTGCTGGTGGCCCCACGCCTTGATCTGCTCGGGGTAGCCCACTTCCTGCTTCTGGCCCTTGTACCAGCCGGCGTAGGAGGAGTAGACGCCCCAGTGGATGAACATGGCGTACTTCATGTCCTGCCACTGCGCGACCTTTGCCTGGTCAGAGGCGGCGACGGCTGCGGGGATCGCGTAGCGCGCGTCGTAGGTGGCCTGGGGGGCGGGGGCGGCGGACTGGGCGCCGTCGGCTGCTGGCGTGTCGGCCAAGGCGGGACCTGCCATTCCTAGTGTCAGTAGGCCGGCGAGGAGGCTGCCAGCCAGTCGGTTCGTGATGCGCATCAAGTCTCCATTGATTGACGGGACTCTCGGTCGTTGAGAGCGTTACTAGTTTGCCAGAGGAGGGGTGTAGTACGCCACTTTCTAGTTTTGTAAAAACTTACGACCGGCTTTCGCTTCACTTACGCATGCTTGACACTACGGAACTATTGGTAGTGCTAGGCCGTGTTTCGTCTGGGCGGGTGGAATGGAATAAAAGTGAGAAAACAGAGTTGAGTACATCAGACTCAGGTTTTGAGTGACTCGCGCTTTGAGGGGCTCGGCGATGGAATAAAAGCCAGCCCGGCAAAGTTGAGTACATCAGACTCAAGTTTGAGAGCTTCGGGTTGCGGAATAAAAACCCCGCTCCTAAAGTTGAGTACATCAGACTCAAGGATGTGTTGGGACCCTCCCGGCACCACAGAGACCACACAACAGAGACCACACAGACCAACGCGAGCCGCTCCGGAACCGGAGACGGCCTAGCGAACGAAAGGACAACAACCATGGCACGTGCAGTCGGCATCGACCTCGGTACCACCAACTCCGCTATCGCCGTCCTCGAAGGCGGCGAGCCCACCATCATCCCCAACGCTGAAGGCGCGCGCACGACCCCCTCGGTCGTCGCCTTCTCCAAGACCGGCGAGGTCCTCGTCGGCGAGATCGCCAAGCGTCAGGCCGTCACCAACGTTGACCGCACCATCTCCTCCGTCAAGCGCCACATGGGCACTGACTGGACCACGGAGATCGACGGCAAGAAGTACACCGCGCAGGAAATCTCCGCGCGCATCCTCATGAAGCTGAAGGCTGACGCCGAGGCCTACCTGGGTGAGCCCGTCACCGAGGCCGTCATCACCGTCCCCGCCTACTTCAACGACGCTCAGCGTCAGGCCACGAAGGATGCCGGTCAGATCGCCGGCCTGAAGGTCGAGCGCATCGTCAACGAGCCCACGGCCGCGGCCCTGGCCTACGGCCTCGAAAAGGGCAAGGAAGACGAGCTCATCCTGGTCTTCGACCTCGGTGGCGGCACCTTCGACGTGT
>CAUSHZ010000124.1:0-3831 GCA_963531605.1 uncultured Actinomyces sp. | reverse complement strand
GCGGCGGCGTGTTCTCGGCACCGAGACCGGCGTCGACGTGGTGCGAGCGCTCCTGAGAGGACAGGACCCGGACGCCTGAGACGCTGGCCCGTCGCTGGAAGGATCCCGCAACGAGGCTGGAAAAGCCCGCACGTTCGTCGCCTCCATGCCATATGCTGGTATGCCACCCAGGAAGGAGGACGATGATGGCAGACGGTGCGCCACTCAGTGTTCCCACCGCGGATAAGCGCCTGCGCAAGGTGATCTACGGGTTTCAGGCCGCATGTTGCTCCATCATCCTCGGCACCCTCGCACTTGCGACAGCGGGTCGCCTACCGCCCGGTATCGTCCTGTTTTTCGCGGGCTTCTTTATTCTCCTGGGGATTGCTATCTTCCTCATTGGCCTCGTCGAGCTAGTGCGGCGCTCCATGGGCGTGAACGTACACGTCGAGGATCAGGGAATGGCGCTCTACCCCCCGCTCGGCGCGCTTCGGGCACGCCAAGCCATGGCCACCTCTGGGATCGGATGCGCGCCCGTTGCGCTCTTCATTGAGTATGCCTTGGGGGACTCGATCATCGGTTTCATCGGGAGCGCGATTGTCGGCTGCATTATCTCGGGTTTGTTTTTCGTAGGATTCGTGGCTTCTCCCTATCGCCGAGGAGTTATCCACCAGGGACCGCTCATGCTACTCTCCCCCGAGTATTTTACGATTCACCCCCTCACCGACAAAGAGCCGACGCGCATCCCATGGGACCTGCATCCCAGGATCACGGGCGGCCACGAGGACCTCACCGCCAATGGCGCATGCTTGTTCGTTCACGTTTCGCTTGACGGGCTCGAAAACGACCTGGTTTTTGACATGACCGGAACACCGATCAGTTTTAGTCAACTTGAGCGCCTCATCGACTACTTCGTCGACAAGCCGGAGGAACGCGCGAGGCTCGGCCAGCCGGAGGGCGCGCAGCTGGTGCGTTCGCTCCTGACGGCTCCCTGACGCGCGCAGCCACTTGGAGATTTCACCAACCAGCCGATACCCTGACAGCAAGCCCACGGGAGATTGAAGGAAGATGCTGCTTACCTACAAGTACCAGATAAGCCCGAATGGAGCATCGCTAGCAGCCACGCTCATCTATACTTTCTGCGCAAGCATCGCAGCGCTGGCCACGATGGGCGTTGCCCGGTTGGTACCCCTGAGCATCTTCGTGCTCGGTGTTGCCTGGCTTACCGGCATGGCGTTGTCATTGTTTTACTTCGCCGTCGCTTTGGCTCGCAGGATTCGTCGGGGCCCGTCCCTCGCGCACTCCGACGGGGCCGTGTCCGTCGCCTATCTGAGGCTACCCATCAACGTGAACACCTTGTTCTTCTGCACGTGTCTGTCTCTGTTCCCCTTCGCCCTCATCGGATGTGCGCTGGAGCGGACCTCGACCTTCCCCTCCGGCTTCACTCCCCTGCTATCTGCCCTCGATGCCGTTACCATCGTGAGCGCCAGCATTATTACTGTGATCGCCGTGGCAGTACGCCTGCGCTCCGCGTACAAGCCCAGCAAGATCCACGGCGGCCCGATTCTAACGTTCACCCCAACCTACCTAGAGTTCCACCCCCTACCCTCCCCCACACCGATCCGCATCCCCTGGGATCAGGCCCCGTCCATCACAGCCATCGACTACCCGACCGTGAGGGCCGACGTCATCCAAAGGGCACACATCATGACCACGGCGTGCCCGGCGCCCACGCTCATTGACATCACGTGCCTGGACTGGACGCAGGATCAACTCCAACGAACCATCGGTTATTTCGTTTGCAACCCCGAGCGCCGTGGCATCCTGGCCACTGCGGGCGGCGTCGACCTGGTGCGCGCGCTCGTCTCAGACAACCCCGCGCTCTGGCCGCGCTGAGGCGCGACGAGGCCGGGGAAGCTCGCTTGACTGGCGTCCCCGGAGGGTTCAGGCTCACGTGCGCTATCCTGGCAGGGCATAACCTGGGCTGGACGCTCGTCTCCCTGCGAGACCACCGCCACCGTTGACTTCAGAGAGTAGGCACTGATGCTGACCAACAAATACGACGCGCCCCTGAATTCAATGACGGTGTTTGCCCTGACTGTTTCCGCAATCCTGTCCATCTTCGCGGCACTGCCCAACCTCTTTCTCCTCTGGCTCTCCCCGTTTTCCATGCTCATCCTCGTGATTTTTCTCTTCATTGGCCAAGCATCGACGCGTTTGTACTACGCCGCGGAGCTGTCTCGGAGGATTCGCCGAGGCCCGGATCTGGCGCTCTCCAACGGGGGCGTTGGCCTCACGCCGATGACGGCACCCATCAAGCTGGTGACCGCGGACTTCATCCGGCTGGCAGCGTTGTTCCCCCTCTCCCTGGTCGCGTGCGCGCTCACGCACAGCCCGGTCCTGTCGTCCGCCTCCTCCGCAACCGGCGGTGCTATCAGTACGCTGGCCATCGGCCTGGATATAGTCACGGTCGTCTTTGGCCTGGCCGCGACTGGAGTCGCCCTGTTCATTCGACGAGGCACCGCCTATCGCCTCAACACGATCCACCGCGGCCCGATCCTGACGCTCACCCCAACCCACCTGGAGTTCCACCCCCTGCTGGAGGCCGAGCCGGTCACCATCGCCTGGGATCGGATGCCCTACCTCGCGGGCATCGACCTCCTCACCGTGAAGAGGGATTCCACGAAGAAGGCGCGCATCACGACCACGGGCAGCCCGGCACCCACGACGATTGACATCACGTGCCTGGATCTCACATACGAACAGCTCCAGCGCCTCATCGGCTGCTTCGCCTGCCGCCCCCAGTATCGCGGCGTCCTCGCCACTGACGGCGGGGTCGCTCTCGTTCGGGCACTCATCGACGACAAGCCCGCGGGCTGGCCTGCCTGACGGGCGAGCAGCGTGCCGCGGGTGCGCACGGCCGGTCGGGGTTGGCCTCCGCCCCCTTGGCGCGCATCCTGGCGCGCGTGGGGCGCTCTCGGAAGCACCCTGATCGCTTCAGTCCGCCTGCTCCTGGTCGGCGAGCAGCCGCGCGAGCGCCAGGTCGAGGGGGCGCGTGACCTTCATGGATCGTTCGTCACCCACAACCGTGTGCACGGCTGCCCCGATCGCCTCAACGAGGCCGGCGTCGTCCGTGGCCGCCCGGGCCTCGTCCGCACCCAGAGAAGCACCCGCCTCGTGCGCGCGAATGAGGACGTCCCAGCGGAAGCCCTGCGGAGTCTGCACGGCCACCATGTCGGAGCGGCGAGGCGTGCCGACGACCACGCCGGAGGCATCCACGGTCTTGAGGGTGTCGGTGACGGGCAGGACCGGGATGACCGCGCCCGCGCCGCCGGCAACCGCGTCGATAACGCGCCCGGTGACCTGCGGGGGTGTCAGGGGCCGCGCCGCGTCGTGCACGAGGACGACCGTGTCAGCCTCGCAGCGCCCGAGCGCAGCCAGGCCGAGGGCCACCGACTCCTGACGCGAGCGATCGGAGCCAGCAACAACAGTGAGGTCGTCGATATCGGACAGGGCGCTGCGAAATTCCTCGATCGACGAGGCCGGGGCCGTCACGACGATCGCGCCCACTCCCCCGGCGCGTAGGCCGCGGGCCGCCCACCAGACAAGGGGGCGACCCGAGAGTTCAACGAGGGCTTTCGGCCCCTCGCAGCCGAGGCGAGAGCCGGAGCCGGCGGCCGTCAGGACCGCGCGGGCTTCACTCTTCGACGGCATCTTCTTCGACTTCGATGCGCCCCTCGGCCAGGACGGCGTCGAGGCGCTCGGCGGCGGCGGACTTTTCGATGTTGCGTGCCAGGGCCAGCTCGGAGGTGAGGATTCCGCGGGCCTTCGTCAGCATGCGCTTCTCACCCG
>CAUSHZ010000123.1:0-3850 GCA_963531605.1 uncultured Actinomyces sp. | reverse complement strand
CGGCTGGACCGAGCCGGTGGCTGACAAGGCCGCCGACCAGGCCCCCACGAAGGCCTCGAAGGCATCCGCGAAGGCCACGAAGGCATCCACGAAGGCATCCACGAAGGCATCCACGAAGGCCTCGAATAAGAAGGGAGTGAAGGCGAAGTGAGCACCGCATACGTGACGCCCGGGCCGCTGACCCCGATCCTCACCAACGGGTGGGGAGAGGAGCGTTCCTGGACGCTGGACTCCTACCGGAGCCGCGGAGGCTACCAGGGCCTCAAAAAGGCCCGCACCATGGAGCCCGCCGACATCGTGCAGACCGTCAAGGACTCCGGTCTGCGAGGCCGTGGTGGCGCAGGCTTCCCGTCCGGCCTCAAGTGGTCCTTCCTGCCCCCGGCCGACGGCGGCCCCCGCTACCTCGTGGTGAACGCCGACGAGTCCGAGCCGGGCACCTGCAAGGACATCCCGCTCATCATGGGCAACCCGCACGTCCTCATTGAGGGCATCGCGATCACGTCGCGCGCCATCGGCTGCGACCACGCGTTCGTCTACCTGCGCGGCGAGGTCACCCACGTGTACCGCCGCCTGCTTGAGGCCGTGCGCGAGGCGACCGAGGCCGGCGTGCTCGGCGACCTGCGTATCACCGCTCACGCGGGTGCTGGCGCCTACATCTGCGGCGAGGAGACGGCCCTGCTGGACTCCCTCGAGGGACGCCGAGGCCACCCGCGCCTCAAGCCCCCGTTCCCCGCTGTCGCCGGTCTGTACGCCCGTCCCACGGTCGTCAACAACGTCGAGACCATCGCTCAGGTGGCGGGCATCTTCCGCAACTCCCCCGAGTGGTTCGCCTCGATGGGCACCGAAAAGTCCAAGGGCCACGGCATCTTCTCCGTGTCGGGTCACGTGAACAACCCCGGCCAGTTCGAGGCCCCCTTCGGCATCACGATGCGCGAGCTCATCGAGATGGCGGGCGGCATCCGCGACGGCCACAAGCTGAAGTTCTGGACCCCCGGCGGCTCCTCCACCCCGATCTTCACCGAAGACGAGCTGGACACGCCCCTCGACTACGAGTCCGTGGGCGCGGCCGGTTCGATGCTGGGTACGCGAGCCCTGCAGGTGTTCGACGAGACCGTCTCGGTGGTCCGCGTCATCACCCGCTGGTCCGAGTTCTACCAGCACGAGTCCTGCGGTAAGTGCACGCCCTGTCGCGAAGGCACCTACTGGATGAAGCAAATCATGCTGCGCCTCGAGCGAGGCGAGGGGCGCCCCGGCGACGTCGACCTGCTCGACGAGATCGCACACAACATTGCGGGCCGTAGCTTCTGCCCGCTCGGCGACGCCGCAGCAACCCCGATCATGGCGGGCATCAAGCGCTTCCGCGACGAGTTCGAGGCCGGCCTCACCACGCCCGCCCGCGAGCTTTTCCCCTACGAGGCGTCCGCTAACTACGCGCGAGGAGGTGGCCGATGAGCGACGCACCCAACATGATCGACGTCACCATCGACGACGTTCAGGTTTCTGTCCCCCAGGGCACGCTCGTGATCCGCGCGGCCGAGCAGGCCGGCATCCGGATCCCGCGTTTCTGTGACCACCCGCTGCTGGCCCCGGTGGCCGCATGCCGCCAGTGCCTCGTGGAGGTCGGCATGCCCGACCGCAACACGGGCGAGCTGCGCTTCATGCCCAAGCCCCAGCCCTCGTGTGCGCAGACCGTCACCCCGGGCATGGTCGTCAAGACGCAGCACACCTCCGAGGTTGTGGACCGCGCCCAGCGCGGCGTCATGGAGTTCCTGCTCATCAACCACCCGCTGGACTGCCCGGTCTGCGACAAGGGCGGCGAGTGCCCCCTGCAGAACCAGGCGATGACGGAGGGCCGCGGCAAGTCCCGCTTCACGGACGCCAAGCGCACTTTCAAGAAGCCCCTGCGCCTGACCTCGCAGATCCTGCTGGATCGCGAGCGCTGCATCCTGTGCCAGCGCTGCGTGCGTTTCGGCAAGGAGATCTCGGGCGACGTGTTCATGGACCTGCAGGGTCGTGGCGGCGGCACCGCCCCCACGGAGCACCACTACTTCATGGGCGAGCAGGTCGGCGGCTTCGACTCGACCACGCTCGACTTCTTCGACCCGAAGGCCAAGGAGGCCTCGACCTCGTCCCTGTCGTCCCCGTACGGCACCGACGCGATCGTCGGCTCGATCAACGAGGGTGAGCTCTCCGTCGCCGAGCGCGACGTGTCGGGCCGCGCCTTCGCGTCCTACTTCTCGGGCAACATCATCCAGATCTGCCCGGTCGGCGCCCTGACCGCCGCGTCCTACCGCTTCCGCGCGCGTCCCTTCGACCTCGTGTCGACGGCGTCCGTGACCGAGCACGACGCGTCGGGCAGTGCGATCCGCCAGGACGTGCGCCGCGGCGAGGTCGTGCGTCGCATGAGCGGCAACGACCCCGAGGTCAACGAAGAGTGGATCACCGACAAGGATCGCTTCGCGTTTGAGTGGGACAAGGTCGATCGCCTGACCTACCCGCTCGTGCGTGAGGACGGCAAGCTGGTTCCCACCTCCTGGTCTGACGCGCTCGACCGCGTGCGCGAGGGCCTGGAGCAGGCGGGTTCGTCCGTGGGCTTCCTGCCCGGCGGCCACCTGACCTTCGAGGACGCCTGGGCCTGGTCGAAGTTCGCGCGCACCGTCGTCGGCTCCGATTCGATTGACTTCCGTTCGCGCCCCTCCTCGGAGGAAGAGCGTTCCTTCCTGGCGTCCCACGTGGCCGGCACCGGCCTCGATGTTACGTACTCCGATCTGGAGAGAGCCGGGCAGGTGCTGCTGGTTGCCCTCGAGCCCGAGGACGAGTGCGGTGCCATGTTCCTGCGCCTGCGCAAGGGGACGCGCAAGTCGGGCCTCAAGGTCGCCACGGTCGCGCCCTTCACTTCTAACGGTTCGCGCAAGATGAATGCTCGCCTCTTGCACGCCGCCCCCGGCGCTGAGCCGGGCGTCGTGGACGCGATTAAGGCGGGCGGTGCCTACGCCGACGTGGCTGAGGCGCTGTCCGGCGGCATCATCCTCGTGGGCGAGCGCGCTGCACAGACGCCTGGCCTTCTGTCTTCCGTCGTTGCTCTCGCCGAGCGCACGGGTGCCCGCCTCGCGTGGGTCCCGCGCCGCTCCGGCGACCGCGCCGCCATCGAGGCTGGCCTCCTCCCGGGTCTGCTTCCCTTCGGCCGCGGCATTGACGAGGCCGGGGCACAGTCCCTGGAATGGGGCGAGCTGCCCGAGCGAGGCCTCGACGCCAAGCAGATGATCGAGGAAGCCGCATCCGGCAAGCTGAAGGCCCTGGTCGTCGGCGGCGTCGACGTCCGCGACTTCGACGCGCCGGCCGCCGTGCGCGAGGCTCTCGACGAGGTTCCTTTCCTCGTGTCGCTCGAGGTTCGCGCCTCTGAGATCACTGATCGCGCGGACGTCGTTCTGCCGGTCGCCCCCGCGGTCGAGAAGAACGGCACCTACATCAACTGGGAAGGCCGCCTGCGCCCCTTCGGCCAGGCGCGCTCCGCGACCTCCTTGACCGACCGCGACGTGCTCGTGCGCCTCGCCGAGGAGTTCGACGCTGACCTGGGCATCACCACCCTGTCGGACCTGTACGCCGAGGTCAACCCCCTCATGGAGTGGGACGGCGACCCGCAGGACTTCACCCCGGCCTCGGCGCAGACTCCCGCTGCTGCCGGTAAGGGGCAGGTCGTTGTGGCCTCCCACAAGCCCATGATCGACGCCGGTCGCCTCCAGGACGGTGCTCCGTGGCTGGCAGGATCGGCCCGCCGTCCCGTCCTCCTGGCCTCCGCCGCGACGCTGGCCGCCGCGGGCATCACCCCCGGCGCTGACGCGACGCTCGA
>CAUSHZ010000122.1:0-3921 GCA_963531605.1 uncultured Actinomyces sp. | reverse complement strand
TGTTCCCGCACACGACCCACGCCGAGGTCGCCCTCCTCCTCGAGCGCGCGTAGGTTGCTCGAGTCGCGCAACCGGTCCGGGCCTCGGCCCGTTACAATTGGACCTAACGTTAGGAGAAACATGACCGTCGAACTTATCACCGCCGCCACGCCTGAGATCCACGAGGCCATGGGGCGCCTGATCCCCCAGCTCTCCCGCTCCGCCGCCCCCATGAGCGAGGCCGACGTGCAGCGCTTCCTCTCCCAGTCCGGCGTGCACCTCTTCGTGTTCCGCCCCGACACCGCCGATTCCGAAGGCAACCACCCGATCCTCGGCATGCTGTCGCTGGCCACCTTCGAGATCCCCACGGGCGTGCGCGCGTGGGTCGAGGACGTCGTCGTCGACGAGGCCGCCCGCGGCCAGGGTGCCGGCCAGGCCCTCGTGGTCGCCGCGATCGAGCACGCCCAGAAGATCGGTGCCCGCACCGTCGACCTCACCTCGCGCCCCTCGCGCGAGGCAGCGAACCGCCTGTACCAGCGCGCCGGCTTCGAGCTGCGCGAAACCAACGTGTACCGCGTGACGCTCGAGAAGAAGTGAGCGTGCGGCGCTTGCGCTGCTCGCGGCCTTAGCGTCGTTTGCAGCGATTGCGCTGCTTGCTGCTTGATTCTTCGTATTGCCGCCCGCCCCCGCATGATGCGGGGGCGGGCGGTTCGTTTGGCGCGATAACGCGCGACCTGCTTCGGCCTGGCTGTGGGCGGCGCTCCTGGCCGGGCCCACGTGTAGCGGCAGCGCATGACAGCGACATCGATGGGCGGGGCGCCGATGGGCGCGAGAAAGGCCCTATGCAGGCCACATCTGGCCCTTCAGCAAGACAAACCTCGCCCTGCCGCCCGGGTCGGCGGCCCACCCGGTACAAAACTCTCCCAGCACGCCCCGAAACACTGATTTTGGCCCATTTTGCGCCAGCAGGGAGAACTTTGTACCGCTACCGGGGCTGGTGCCGGTACAAAACTCTCCCAGCACGCCCCAAAACCCTGATTTTGGCCCATTTTGCGCCAGCAGGGAGAACTTTGTACCGTTTCCGCCACCTACGCGACGAGCAGGGCGAAAGAAGTCACGCACCAACACCCCACCTCACCCCAGCAACGCACCCTCCCCCAATTTCGCATGCAATTCGATTGCCTGAACTTTCAATAAAGCCCAGAAACATTGCAATTCCAACGATATAAATTCAAAGTTGAAAATAGTCAAAAGGGAATTGCATGCGGAATTGGGTGTGGGCTCAGCAATGATGTGGATCCTCATCAGCACACCAGGCCCCACAGGTGTAGAGGGCGCCGGAGGGACCAGAGGGCCAAGCTGCGTTGCCCGCGGGCGGTGGCGAAGCCTGGGCGGGCAACACACAGACACCCCGACCGATTGGAGGCCACCGCGGGGCCTGCGGGGCCTGGCCAGGCTTCGAGCCGACGCGCCGAGCGAAGCTCGCGGCGCGGACGGCCGAAGCGGGCGGGCAGGCCACGCGGCGGCCGGAGATCTGTCGGGGCCGCAGGCTCGCGTGTGGCGATCTCGCGGGCGGCCGGGCCCGACGGTGCCCGGAACACCAGCGGGGCCGCAAGCACCACCGGAGGGAGAAGCCTCAGAACTCCTCGTAGTACTCCGGGTTCTGGTCGGCCTGGCGGCCGTCGGGGCGGCCGAGCGCGCTGATCGCCGCCATCTGCTCGTCAGACAGCGAGAACGAGAAGATGTCGAGGTTCTCGCGCTGGCGCTCAGGGTTACCGGACTTGGGCAGGGGCATGGTGCCGAGCTGGTAGTGCCAGCGCAGGATGAGCCTCGACGGGGACACGCCCGCTTCGGAGGCCAGGGCAACGATCGCGGGGTCTTCGACGATGCGCCACTTGCGCCCCAGCGGGCTCCAGGATTCGGTGAGCACGCCGACCTGCGCGTGGTAGGCCAGAGCGGAGGCCTGCGGGAAGTAGGGGTGCAGCTCGATCTGGTTGACGCTGGGGTACTCGCCGGTCTCGGCGTGGACACGGTCGAGGTGCTCGGGCAGGAAGTTGCACACGCCGACAGAGCGGATGAGGCCGCGGTCGCGCGCGTCCAGCAGGGCTTGGAAGGCCTCGACGTAGAGGCCGCGCTTGGGGTTGGGCCAGTGGATCAGGTACATGTCCCAGTAGTCCAGGCCGGCGCGCATGAGGGATTCTTCGAGGGTGTAGACGGCCTCGTCGTAGCGCTGGTGGCGCCCGGGGAGTTTAGAGACCAGGCGCAGGTCCTCACGAGGCACGCCGCAGCGGCGCACGGCAGCCCCAAGGGCGCCCTCATTCTCGTAGTTGAAGGCGCTATCCAGCATGCGATACCCGGCCTCGATGCCGGACACTATGGAGGCCACGCCCGAGGCACCGCGCAGGTTGTAGGTGCCCAGCGCGATCGCAGGAACGTCCAGGCCGTCGGACAGGGTGTATGCGGGAATCTCACTCATGCCTCAAGCGTAGGCCACGCCACGCGCGGCGTTCTACCATTGGGGTATGGCACAGCTTGAACTGGACGAGGTCCACGCGAACGCGGTGGACTATCAGCATTTCCTCCTTGATTCTCCTTCCCCCTATCACGCGGCCGAGGTCGTGGCGCAGCGCCTCGTGGACGCCGGCTTTACGCGCGTCGACGAGAAGGGCGCGTGGGATGCCTCCCCGGGCGGTCACGTGATGGTGCGCGGCGGCGCGGTGGCCGCGTGGTTTGTCCCCGAGACGGTCGCGGATGACGCGGGCTTCCGCATCGTGGGCGCGCACACGGATTCGCCGGCGTTCTCGGTGAAGCCGTCGGTGCAGTCGACGACGCCGGATGGCTGGGGCCAGATCGACGTCGAGGTGTACGGCGGCATGATGTGGAACTCGTGGCTGGATCGCGAGCTGACGCTGGCGGGCCGTCTGGTCCTGAATAGCGGCGAGGTCGTCCTGGCCCGTACGGGCCCGATTGCGCGCATCCCGCAGCTGGCGATCCACCTGGATCGCGACGTCAACCCGGGTGGCCTGAAGCTGGATCCGCAGAAGCACCTGCACCCGGTGTGGACGGTGGATAACCCGTACGGCAACGTGCTGGAGTATGTGGCGCGCACGGCGGGCCTGGACGATGCGTCGCAGGTCGCGGCGTTCGACCTGATTCTCACCCCCAGCCAGGGGCCGGGCTTTTTCGGTGACAAGGGCCAGTTCATCGCGGCCTCGCGCCAGGACAACCTGTCGAGCGTGCACCCGGGCCTGGTGGCCCTGGAGCGCCTGGCCGCGCAGGGCACGCCTGCGGGCGGCGATATCACGGTGTTCATGTGTTTCGATCACGAGGAGGTGGGCTCGGGGTCGCGCACGGGTGCGGCCGGCCCGATCCTGGAGACGGTGCTGCGCCGCACGGCGAAGGCTCTGGGCCGCGACGAGGACGGTTTCGAGCGCATGCTGGCGGCCTCGTCGTGCGTGAGCGCGGACGCGGCGCATTCGGTGCACCCGAACTACGCGGGCCACCACGATCCGGATAACCGTCCGATGATGGGCCGCGGCCCGATCATCAAGATCAATTCGAAGCAGCGTTACGCGACGGACGGCGAGGGCATCGCCCTGTGGAATCGTGCGTGCGCGGCGGCGGGTGCGGTGTCGCAGAGCTTCGTGGGCAACAACGCGATGCCGTGTGGGACGACGATCGGCCCGATCACGGCGACCCGCCTGGGGATCCTGACGGTGGACGTGGGCGTTGGCCTGCTGTCGATGCACTCGGCGCGCGAGATGAGCCACGTGGATGACCTCCTTGAGCTCTCCCGGGTCCTCGAGGCGTACTGGCAGGGTGCCTGACGCCCGGGTCGCCCGCGCGCGGCAAGCCCGAAGGGTGAAGCCGTGCGCGCGGCACCCGCAGCAGGGTGCCTGACGCCCGGGTCGCCCGCGCGCGGCAAGCCCGAAGGGTGAAGCC
>CAUSHZ010000121.1:0-4034 GCA_963531605.1 uncultured Actinomyces sp. | reverse complement strand
GCCACCAGGTTCGTGATCGTCATGACCGCCATCGCGATGTCGACGGCGTTCCACACGACGTCCAGGGTCAGCAGGGCGCCGATCGTCGCCGAGGCCACGCACACGACGCGCACGGTCCAGCTCGCCCAGCGGGCGTCGCCGAAGACGAAGGACATGTTCGTGTCGGAGTAGACGTAGGCGGCGATGATCGAGGAGTAGGCCAGGACAAAGATCAGGATCGCCATGGGCACGATCGTCCAGGCGCCCAGCTCGTGGGCGACGGCCAGGGTCGTCAGGTTCGAGGGGTTCACGTCCGCGCCGCCCCACACCTTCTCGCCCGCAATGAGGATGACGAAGGCGGTCGCCGTGCACACGACGATCGTGTCGATGAAGACGCCCAGGGACTGGATGAGGCCCTGGCGCACCGGGTGGGACACGGTCGCGGTCGCGGCGGCGTTGGGAGCGGTGCCCTGGCCGGCCTCGTTGGAGAAGAGGCCGCGCTTGGTGCCGTTGATCATCGCGGCGATGATGCCGCCGCCCAGGCCGCCGACGGTGGCGTCCATGGAGAAGGCTGAGGTGAAGATCTGGCCGAGCACGGTGCCGAACTGCGTGATGTTCATGAGGCAGACGATGGCGACCATGATGACGTAGACGGTCGCCATGATCGGGGCCATCCACTCGGTGACGCGGGCGACGGTGCGGATGCCGCCGAAGATGACCATCGCGGAGAAGACGAAGATGAGGCCCGCGACGGTGAGCTGCGCGGCCGAGAAGCCACCCGCGCCGGGCAGGGGCTCCTTGGCGGCCTCACCGAAGGCGCTCGTGAGCGTGCCCGCGATGGCGTTGGACTGCACGGAGGTGATGACGATGCCGCAGGTGACGACGGTGATGACGGCGAAAACGTTGGCCAGGACGCGGTTCTTCATGCCGCGCTTGATGTAATAGGCCGGGCCGCCGCGGAAGGAGCCGTCGGAGTGCTTGACCTTGAAGATCTGGGCCAGCGTCGCCTCGAAGAACGCGGTCGCCATGCCGACCAGGGCCACGACCCACATCCAGAAGATCGCGCCGGGACCGCCCATGAGGAGGGCCGCGGCCACGCCGAAGACGTTGCCGATGCCCACGCGGGCGGCCAGCGAGATCGCGAAGGCCTGGAAAGAGGAGATGCCGCCGTCGGCACCCTTTCGTGAGCCGAGGACCGTGCGCACCATCTCCGGGAACAGGCGCAGCTGCACGCCGCGGGAGACGACCGTGAGGACCAGGCCCACGCCGATCAGGATGAAGATCGTCAGGTGCATCGTGATCCAGTCGGCGATGTCCTTTTCGATCACAGCTATCTGTTCCACAGGAGCCTCCCGGGGTGTCAATGGGCGAGGCCGTGGATGGGTCGCGGGGCCTCGCGCGCTTCGCGGGCCGCACCCGCGCGTTGTCATGGGACCCGTTCATCTTGCCACAGGCCTGCGCGCCCAGCAGGCGACGTCTCGCCACGCGCACGGGCTCGCTGTTTCCGGATGGGGCGCCCCGGCCTCGTCGATGAGCTGCGGGAAGCGCCCGGCGGCGCGGGACGCAGACGTGGGCGCACTCTGGGACAATGGGGGCATGAGCGCGACTTTGAACGAGATCCTGGACGACCTGGAGGACGAGGGCCGTCTGGGCGACGACGATGCCCTGTACGAGGCCTTCATGTCCTGGGCCGAGGGCACCGGGCGTCCGCTCTACCCCCACCAGGAGGAGGCCCTGGTGGAGATCCTGGCGGGCAACCACGTCATCGCTGCGACCCCCACGGGATCGGGCAAGTCGATGATCGCGCTCGCCGCGCACTTCACGTCGATGGCCCGCGGGGGCCGCTCCTACTACACGGCTCCGCTCAAGGCCCTGGTCTCGGAGAAGTTCTTTGACCTCGTGTCCCTGTTCGGCGCGGACAACGTCGGCATGGTGACCGGCGACGTGTCCCTCAACGCCGACGCGCCCATCATTTGCTGCACGGCCGAGATCCTGGCCAATCAGTCGCTGCGCGAGGGGCCGACGCTGGACGCGGACATGATCGTCATGGACGAGTTCCACTTCTACGGGGACCGTCAGCGCGGCTGGGCGTGGCAGGTGCCGCTCCTGGAGCTGAGGACCCCGCAGGTGGTCGCGATGAGCGCGACGCTGGGCGACACGACGCGTTTCGAGCGCGCGTGGAAGGAACGCACCGGGCGCGACGTGTCCCTCATCGACGACGCGGAGCGTCCCGTGCCCCTCGAGTTCGAGTACGTCGTGGACCGCCTGCCCGACACGGTCGAGCGGCTGCTGGGCGAGGGCCGCTGGCCCGTCTACATCGTGCACTTCTCCCAGCGCGACGCGGTCGCCACCGCGCAGTCTTTCGACCGTTCGTCGCTGATTTCGCCCGAGCAGAAGAAGGCGATCGCCGCGCAGCTGGCGGGTGTGTCGTTTGCGAAGGGCTTCGGGCAGACCCTCAAGTCGCTGCTCGCGCAGGGCATCGGCGTGCACCACGCGGGCATGCTGCCGCGCTACCGCCGCCTCGTCGAGCGCCTCACCCAGGCGGGCCTGCTGCCGATCGTGTGCGGCACGGACACGCTGGGGGTCGGCATCAACGTGCCGATTCGCACGGTGCTGATGACGTCGCTCGTGAAGTACGACGGGCGGCGCATGCGCCACGTGAGCGCGCGCGAGTTCCACCAGATCGCGGGGCGCGCGGGCCGCGCCGGCTTCGACACGGTCGGTTTCGTGCGCGTCCTGGCCCCCGAGCACGAGGTCGACGCCGCCCGTGAGCGCGCACGCCTGAGCGCCGCGCAGGAGGCAGCCCGCGACGCGCGCGAGGCCAAGCGAGCCGCGAAGAAGTCCGCGAAGAAGCGCAAGGGCCCGGGCGAGGGCGAGATCTCGTGGACGCGCTCGACGTTCGAGCGCCTCGTGGACGCGGCTCCCGAGCAGCTCACGAGCCGTTTCGAGATGACGCACGCGATGGTCCTCAACGTCCTGGCGGGGGCGCCCGCGGCCGGGCGAGACCCGGGCGAGCACCTCGTGTGGCTGGCGCGCAACAACGACGATCCGCCCACGGATCGCAACCCGCACCTGCGCCGCCTGGGTGAGATCTACACGTCGATGAAGCAGGCGGGCGTCGTCGAGCACGTGTCTTCAGCCGAGGCCTCGGCGTCGGGTGAGCCTCGCCTGCGTGCGGCCACCGACCTGCCGGATGACTTCGCGCTCAACCAGCCGCTCTCCCCCTTCGCGCTGGCGGCGCTCGAGCTGCTGGACCCGGAGTCCCCGACCTTCGCCCTGGACGTCGTCTCGGTCATCGAGTCGGTCCTGGAGGATCCGCGCCCGCTCCTGTTCGCGCAGGAGAAGGCCGCGCGCGCCGAGGCCGTGGCCGCGATGAAGGCGCAGGGCATGGAGTACGACGAGCGCATGGCCGCCCTCGAGGAGGTGACGTGGCCGCGCCCGCTGGCCGATCTGCTGGGCGACGCGTTCGCGGTGTACCTGCACGCGAACCCGTGGATCGAGGATCAGGAGATTTCCCCGAAGTCGGTCGTGCGCGAGATGATCGAGAACGCGCTGACGTTCACGGGGATCGTGGGCCGCTACGACGTGGGCCGCTCCGAGGGCATCGTGCTGCGCTACCTGACGGACGCGTACCGGGCGCTGCGCCAGATCGTGCCGGACGAGCTGATGACGGACGAGCTGCGTTCGATTATCGCCTGGCTGTCGGCGCTGATCCGCGCGGTCGACTCCTCGCTGCTGGACGAGTGGGAGGCCATGTCCACGGGTCAGGCCCTCCCCGCGTCCGAGGGCGACGGCACCGAGGGCGCGGAGCTCGCGTTTGGCGCGCGGGAGGACGGGACCGTTCCCTTTAGCGCGAACCGTCACGCGTTCCGCACGGCGATCCGTGGCGCGCTGTTCGAGCGCGTGGAGGCGATGAGCCGCGACAACGTCGAGGCCTTGGCGCGCCTGGACGAGGCCTCGCGCACCCCGGTGGTCGCGCCGTGGGGCGAGGACGAGTGGGACGCGGTGCTCGAGCGCTACTGGGCGGAGCACGAGTGGATCGGCATCGACCAGCG
>CAUSHZ010000120.1:0-4073 GCA_963531605.1 uncultured Actinomyces sp. | reverse complement strand
GATTCGCCGCTCCTACGAGCGCCTGAAGGAGCACGAGGGCGAGCACTGAGCTCATAGCTTTCGACAAGGGGCCGCGCGGACTTGCGTCTGCGCGGCCCCTGTCGTATACCCGCCGCCCGTCGCGGCGTCACTGCCGCGCTGTGCGGGTTATAGGACATGATGTGTTGCTGGTAGCGTGACTTTTCAGCGCCGACGGCGCGGCGACCGTACGCAACGAGGGGCGGGACCCTTCGGGGTTCCGCCCCTGTCGTATCCGAGGAGGCATGGGGAGCGTCGGGACGTCTGTGAGCCGTCAGGCCCTCTTTTGTTTCTGTTCCTGTGAAGGCATCCTGCGCGCGCGGACCCATTAATTCGCACGTTCACCCGATAGGTGGTGGCCTGGGCCTCTTCCTGCGCACGTTAACCCACCGAGTGGAGCGTGGGCAGCCGCTCCCAGCCGCCACCAGGTGGGTTTAGCTGCGCATTGAAGGGTTAGCACTGCCAGCAGAGGGGCCCGGCTGCCAGCACGGCCACCACGACTGACACCACTGCGCCCAAAACGCAGACCGCCTCGCCCACAACACCCCGTTTTCACCGTTTTTCACCGAGGTGGTCTGCACTGTGGGCACCACACCACCTCGAACCGCGACCTCACCACCGCGAAACGGGGGGAATTGCACTACATGAGGCTCCGACACGCCGACGACACACCACCAGAGGGCTTCATGTAGTGCAAAACCCCCACCGCCACCGGTATGGAGGGCACCGGAGGAGCCGGAGGCCCTGGCCGCGGTGTCCGCGGGCGGCGGGGCCTGGCCTTCCTCAAAACTCGCATGCAATTCGATTGGCTGAAGATTCAACAAGGCCTAAAAACGTTGCGATTTCAACGCTGTGAATTCAGAATTTGAAATAGTCGCGGGGGAATTGCATGCGAAATTGGTGGTTGACAGCGATAGCTGGGCATCAGGGCAACGCACCGAGCCACATCCCCGAAGGCCCCACCGGTGCGGAGGGTGCCGGAGGGACCGCGGGGCCTGGCTGCGGTGCCCGTGGGCGGTGGCGGGGCCTCCGACGCCCGCAACCCGTGGGACCACAGCAACACGTAGTGTCCTATAACCCCGCTTTGCGCGCTAGTTCTTCCAGGCGTCGACGATGATGCCCGTGCGGTCGTAGAGAGACATGCCGATCTGGGTTCCGGGGTCCTGGCAGGCCTCGACGATCGTCGCATACAGGGGCGTGCCCTTGTCTGCCTGGCGTTCAAGCTCGTATTCGCGCAGGTCGTAGGCGCGCACGGCCCCGCCTTCCTCGGTCAGCTCGATGTGCACGAAAGGCCCATCGTCGCGCGCCTCGGGACTCATGGCGGTGCACGTGACACCCTCGCGGGTAACGGGGCCGTGGCGCCAGTCGAGGGCGGCCTGACCACACAAGTCCCACGCAACCATACTGACCAGTCCGAGCACCACGAGCGAGGCCACAACCCCCAGGAACATTGTGCCGGGGTGGGCTTCCGGCGCATGCATGCCGCCGGGCATCGGCTTGATCCTGCGGATCAGGTCGATGAAGAAACGCCTCAGCACGGCCCAGACGATTGGCAGGAAGGCGAGGACGGCGATAGCCGCGACGATCACCTGTGCCTGAGCCAACCGGAATGCCCACTGCGTCCAGTGATCCCTGCTGAGGAAACCAATGAACCCCCACGCCGGAGGCACCACAACGAACAAGAGGAACAGTGTGTACACGTACGCAGGCAACGGCTTGACGACCTGCGGGACCGCGGGGGTCGCGCCCATTCGATGGGGGTCGGTGTCGGCATCTGAGGCAGTCATGCCGTTCATGCTAGCCACATGACCCCACAAGCGCGCTCGCGGGATCCGCGCCGGGGCCGCGCCTCACCACCACGAAACGGGGGGAATTGCATCATTAGAGGTGTGACACGCCGGCGACACGCCGACAGCCAGCCTCTAGTGCTGCAAAACCCCCACCGCCACCGGTATGGAGGGCACCGGAGGGACCGGAGGGCCTGGCTGCGGCGCCCGTGGGCGGCGGCGGGGCCTGGCCTTCCTCAAAAGTCGCATGCAATTCGATTGGGTGAAGATTCAACAAGGCATAAAAACGTTGCGATTTCAACGCTGTGAATTCAGAATTTGAAATAGTCGCGGGGGAATTGCATGCGAAATTGCTGGTTGGCAGCCATAGCTGGGCTTCAGGGCAACGAGCCCAGCCACACGTCAGCACATCAGTTTGTTTTCCACGCCTCGATGATGGTTCCCGAGTGGGGGTACAGGACGATCCCGATCTCCGCACCCTCTGAGCGGCACGCGTCAATGACCGTCGCGTAGGGCTGTTCGCCCGCCTCCACCCTGTCATCCATCCAGCTCTTGCGTTCCATGTACTCCCACGACGAGCCGTCCGAGCTGACCAACTCGAACACGTACTGTGCCCTGGCGTGACCATTGCCGTGGTGCGTGATGCTGTTGTCCACGTCGAAATCACGGCACGTGACGGCCTCGTGGCGCACGGTCCCCGAACGCCAATCCTGGACGTAGGGGGTCAGGAAATACAGCGAGGCGTACCCAAACGCCCACAGGATCGACGCGGACATCCCAAGGCCGAGAAGCGGAGCGATGAGTGACAGGACTCCTTCGCGCCTGCCCGACGACGACGGAACGACGCACCTCCAGGCCACCCGCGCGAGCCACCGCAACGACGCCCAGACAACCGGGAACCAGAACACGAGAACCAGGAGCGGCACCCCAAGGCCGGCAAGGCCTCCGTACAGCCTCCATATCGTCCACGGGTCGTCCCCCACCAGGACACACACCACGATGTACGCCTGGATGACCCAGATACCGATGATCACCCACCTCGAGCGCCTCTGCGCGGGCGTCAGGTTCTTCGAGGTGAAGAGCTTATTCACCTTCATCACATTACCGGGGGCCGTCTGCGCGGCCGTATCCGAGGTCGTTGCCATGCGACCACACTAGCCCAGCCCTCGCCCCTGTCCCCGAAGTGGGTCAATCGGTGAGAGCCGCCCGTCCCCTACTCGCGTCGCCAGGCCTCGGCGATGGTGCCCGTGCGCTCGTAGACGGAGACGCCGAAGCCGGGGGCCTGCGCCTCACACAGGGTCATGATGGCGATGTAGGGACTATCCTCACGTTCCATCTCCTTCTCGAGGTCGGAGCGCCTGAGCTCAAAGTGCTGCGAGTAACCGTCGGCGCCCACCAGGTCGAAGATGACGAAGGTCTTGTTTGCGCGCTTCAGGAAGGTCTCGTCCCCCTCCTCGCGCACGTTCTGGCAGCTCACGTTCTCATGGCGGGTCGGCCCGTCCCACCAGTCCTGGACGACGAGGCCGTAGCTTCCCCATGCCCGGGAGGCGACGAACGCGAGGATGCCGGCAGTGAGGGCAAAGGAGAAGGCGGCGGCGAAGGGCTGCGGCTTCTTCGCGTGCTTGGCGAGGAGGGGCGCTTTCTGGGCCCTGATGAAGTCGCGGAGCGTCCACCGAAGCGAGGCCCAGACCACGGGGACCCACAGGAGGATGAAGAAGGCGGGGATGACGGCGGCCGCTATCTGCGCGCGCATCGACCACTGTCCCCACGAGCCGCGCAGGCTGAATCGCCAGAACAGCCCGTACACGACGATCACGATAAGTCCGACGAAGACCCGGAACGCGCGCTTGGTCGAGGTATCAAGCGGGACGGGCACCTCTTCGTCGGCCGACGCGGCGCCGGGTTCGTGTCGGTCGCTCTGAAGGGCTGAGTTCTCCATGCCTTCATGCTAGCCACATGACCCCACAAGCGTGCTCGCGGATTCCTCGTCGGGGCACTCTCCTGCGCCGGGCGCGCCATCCGGAACTTGTGGCCTCATGACGGCAGCACCAGGTAAGACTCGCGGCCCATTGAGTGGCTATCGCGGCCCCTCAGGTGGCCACCGCACACGTGCCGACCGCGCACGTACCGACCGTCGCGTTACTGGCGTTGAAATTTTCCATTGCTGACCCGTAAACCCCCGTACAGGCACCCACCGGTACGAAACTCTCCCGGCAACCCCCACCTCAAGGCCACAACCGGTACAAAACTCTCCCAGCACGGCGAAAA
>CAUSHZ010000119.1:0-4211 GCA_963531605.1 uncultured Actinomyces sp. | reverse complement strand
ACGACAGGGCCTCCTTTTGCATGACATTATACGTGCAAGACCTCTCGTGAGGCTCATAACAGTAGGCGCATCGAAGGGCCCTCATGTCGACACAGGACAGCACAATCAACCGCGACTCCCAGGCCTATTGGAACAAGCGGGCCACAACGTTCACGCGAAACGCGACCAGCGACTACGAGCGCTGGCTCCTGGACCTCCTCGCGCTCGAGGCGGGCGACGAGGTCCTCGACATGGGCTGCGCGACGGGCACACTCGCCGTCCCCCTCGCCCGCGCCGGGCACCGCGTCCACGGCTGCGACTTCGCCGAGGCCTCGACCGCCGGGGCGCCGATGCGCACGTACAGGTCATCCTCGAAAAGCGCCTCGAACTGGACCCCGAGCAGGCGCCCCTTGGCCAGGAGCGCGCCGTGCTGTTTCATCTGAGTGATGAACTGGCGGATCGACCCGCGCTCGGGGATCACCACGGCCCCGCCGAAGAGGGCGCCGCATTTGGTGCCGCCAATGTAGAAGACATCGGTGAGGCGCGCCAAGTCCGCCAGCGTCACGTCGTTGGCGGGCGAGGCCAGCGCGTAGGCCAGGCACGCGCCGTCGACGAAGAGCTTGAGGTCGCGCTTGCGGCACACCGCGGAGAGCGCCTCGAGCTCCTTGAGGGAGTAGAGGGTGCCGTACTCGGTGGGCTGGGAAATATAGACGAGGGCCGGGGCGATCATGTGGTCGCGCGCGCCGTCGCCCTCCCAGGCCGAGTAGATGCGTTCGACGTCGGCCGCGCAAATCTTGCCGTCGACGGCGGGGGGTGTCGAGGATCTTGTGGCCGCCGCGCTCGACGATGCCGGCCTCGTGCATGTTGATGTGGCCGGTGTTGGGGGCGATGACGCCCTGCCAGGGCAGGAGGATCGCGTCGATGACGGTGGCGTTCGTCTGGGTGCCGCCGACCAGGAAGTACACGTCCGCGTCGGGGGCGGCGCAGGCGCCTCGGATCAGGTCGCGGGCGCGCTCGCAGTGCTCGTCGGTGCCATATCCGCTGGTCTGTTCCATGTTGGTGGCGACGAGGGCGTCGAGCACCCGGGCGTGCGCACCCTCCTGGTAATCGCTGGAAAAGTTAGGCAGCGCATAGGATGAATTCACGCGGCCATTATTCCACGCGGTGCCGCGCTTAGAGGCCGAACAGATCTGCGTGGGTTCCCGTCCGCGTGAGAGTCAAAACCAGGCGCTCGTCATCCACGTAATAGATCAGCAGCCAGTCGGGCTGAACGTGACACTCACGATGCCCCCGCCACTCACCTCCGAGAGCATGATCCCGATGCACGACAGCAAGCTCCCGGCCTGCAGCCAACGTGCGAATAACCCCATCCAGACGATTCATGTCGAGCCCGCGCTTCATCGCACGCTTGTAGTCGCGCTTAAACTTCGTTGTCCAAACGACTTTCAGAGACACTAGCGCTTCAACTCCGCCAGAGCGTCTTCAACATCCACGGCCTCAACACCTGGATCAGAGGCCAGCTGCTCCGCTTCCAACATCGCCAAGACAGTCTCACGCTGCTGCTCATTCAAACGCAGATCGAAGGGCATTCCACCCACCCGCACGCTCTGACGCAGGAAAGCGTTCACAGCGGACGTCAGATTCATACCAAGCTCCGCGTAGATCGCTTCAACCTCACGCTTAAGATCTGCATCCATGCGCACACTAAAATTCACGGTTGCCATGCAAGAACCTCCTTCTGCATGTCATTATACATACATAACCTCTATCAAGACATGCACGTAAGGCGCAGTGAAGGGCCCTCTCATGGCGACACACGACAGCACAATCAACCGAGACTCGCAGGCCTATTGGAACAAGCGGGCCACAACGTTCACGAGAGACGCGACCAGCGACTACGAGCGATGGCTCCTCGATCTGCTCGCGCTCGAAGCGGGCGAGGAGGTCCTCGACATGGGGTGCGCGACGGGCACACTCGCCGTCCCCCTCGCCCGGGCCGGGCACCGCGTCCACGGCTGCGACTTTGCCGAAGCGATGCTCACCATCCTCGACGAGCGCGCAGCCGCAGAGCACCTGCCCATCACGTCCCACCTCCTGGCGTGGGAAGACGACTGGGAGGCGGCAGGTCTCGGCACCGACAGCGTCGACGTCGCCTTCGCCTCCCGTTCCCTCATGGCCGAGGCCGTGGGCCCCTTCGTCGCCAAGCTCGACTCTGCGGCCAGGTCCAGAGCGGCGGTCGTCGTGCCCGACAGCCTGCTCCCCTCCCGCGAGCCGCGCCTACTCACCTACCTGGGGCGCACGGCCAAGCGCCCACGAAACGCCCGCAAGGTCCTGCGCGCACTGCGCACAATGGGCCGAATTCCGACGCAGGCGACCACCACGACCGTCCGCCCGATGCGTTTTTCTTCCTTCGACGAGGCCCGCGCCGACCTGCGCCGCCTGGCCGGCCCAGAGCCGTTCACCGCGCGCGAGCAGCGACTGTTCGACGCGTACGCGGCGCAGCACTTCGTACGCGAAGCTCCCGCTGATCCCTCTGAGGCGACAGAGGGACACTGGGTCCTCGACTACGCGTTGCCCGTCACGTGGGTGTTCATCGGCTGGCGCACCGACGGGAGCCCGTGGGGCTGACCCAGCCCCGGCCTCGTCCCTGTTTTAATCGGCGTCGGGGCGACGCCTGCGCGCCTTGACCTCCGAACGCCTCTTCTTGGCATCCAGGCGGCGCAGCTTCGAGGCGCGCGTCGGCTTCGTGGGGCGGCGAGGGGTGGGCGGAACCAGCGACGCGCGCAGGATCTCGCCGAGGCGTTCGCGGGCGGCGGCGCGGTTGCGGCGCTGGGAGCGGGTCTCGGCGGCGGTGACGGTCAGGACGGTGCCGACCAGGCGCTCCCCCAGTTCACGCAGGGCGCGCTCGCGCTGCTTCTCATTGAGGGCGCTCGTCGAGCCCAGGTCCAGGCTGAGTTGCACCCGCGAGTCCGCCGTATTGACGCCCTGTCCGCCCGGGCCCGAGGCATGCGAAAAGCGCTCGACTAGCTCCGCCGCAGGCACGAGAAGGCCGCGCGGGCAACCGGGCCCGGGAGGGATGCGCAGATCGTCCATGGGACCAGTGTGCCACCCGCGAGCCGAGGCGGAGCGCCATACCCTGCCCCGCCCTCGTGAACCCGAGGGCGTTGAACGTACGTAGGAGCCGCCGTACATTTATACGTCGCCTCTCACGTATAACGGTCAGGCCAGGAGCGCGCAGACCCGGTCCTTGAGGTCAGGCAGCACGTCGGCGGCGAACCAGGGGTTCTTCTTCATCCACATCTGGTTGCGCGGCGAGGGGTGGACCAGCGGGAAGTAGGTGGGCAGATACTGCTTGTAGTCGCGCACCACGTCGGTCAGCGAGGCCGAGGAGGGCAGGTGCAGGTAGCGCCTGGTCGCGTACGCGCCGACGAGGATCGTCATCTCCAGGTGCGGCATGAGCTCAAGCAGGCGCGGGTGCCACGTGTCGGCGAAGTCCTTGCGCGGAGGCAGGTCGCCACTCTTTCCCGTGCCCGGGAAGTAGAAGTCCATGGGGACGATCGCGAGTTTCCCGGACTCATAGAAGGTGTCCCTATCGACGCCCATCCATTCGCGCAGACGGTCGCCGCTGCGGTCGTTCCACACGATGCCGGTCTCTTCGGCGACGCGCCCGGGCGCCTGGCCGACGATCATGATGCGACACTGCGGCCCCGCGTAGAACAACGGCTTCACGCCTCGCTTCGTGTACGAGGCGTTGGCTGGGTCTGCGGCGATCTCCTCGGCGATTGCACGGACGGCCGGGTCGGTGATCTCAGGTGTCATAAACCCAGGGTATGCCCACCCCGCGAGCGCGCAACCCCAAGCGACTGGCAGGTCACATGCGGGTGGCCCCCAGCCCACCGGATCACCGGACAGATATTCGACTCTCCCCACATTCCGCACGTAATTCCCCAAGCAGCTATTTCAGCAAACCCCCGCAATCCGCAGAATCTCAACGATCACAATTCAAAATATGAACGATCATGATAGGAATTACGTGCGAAATTGGCGGGGAAACACAGCGCAGAACCGGAAACGCCTGCACCGGACGATTGGCAGCCTTACGTCAGTCCGATGCTCCGGCGCGGGCGATATCGGAGCTTGCGCTCGGCGCGAGATCACCGCGCTCGACAGCAGCCTCACGCGCTTTCTTTTCCAGCCTGCCCAGCTCGGCCACGGCGTAGCCGAGGTGAGAA
>CAUSHZ010000118.1:0-4295 GCA_963531605.1 uncultured Actinomyces sp. | reverse complement strand
GTGCACCCTCCACCTACGAGGGTGCCACCGAGACGGTGCGCAAGACCCTGACTGAGGCCGGTGTCCCCACGGAGGGCCTGACCCTCGAGGACTGCTCAGGCCTGTCCAGCAACGACAAGATCAGCGCGAACACCCTCGTCGGTGTCCTCAAGGCCTCGTACGAGGGCACGGGCACCGAGGCGAACACGATGCGCCTCCTGCCGTGGGCGGGCCTGGTAGGCACCCTCTCGAAGCGCATGACCGAGGAACCGGCGGCCGGCAACGTCCAGGCCAAGACCGGTGCCCTCCAGGAGGTCACCTCCCTGTCCGGCTCCGTCATGACGAAGAGCGGGCGCGTCCTCCTCGTGTCGATCGGCCACGACAACGTCACCGAGGGTGCCTACGCCACGCGCGGCCACCTGGACGCCTTCGAGGAAGGCCTGGCCGGGCTAGACTGAGGCCATGGATATGCCGTTTGGCCCGCGCAACGTCGCGGGAGTTCTCGCCTCGTTGTCCTACGCGGGCCCCTCGGCCTCTCGCGTGGGTGCCTCCGCCGTCGTAGCGCGTCTGCGCCGCTCGGTCGCCTGGTCGGATCGCAGGCTCGCCGAGCTGTCGACCCTGCCCGAGGCTTCTGAGAAGGTGGCCGGCTCCCCGACCCTCGTCGTCGACCGACGAGGCCTGATCCGCTCGGTCGGATCGCTCCTGGAGAGCTTCGAGGATGCGCGTACACCCAAGGTTCTGGCCGCCGAGGCCGTCATCCTGCGCGCCCTGGCCAAGGACGCGACGGGCATCTGGGACGTGCGCTCGGGCAGCCGGATCCTCGTGGCCCCCAACGTGCTCGCGGACGCGCAGCGCTACGCCCTGGATCAGACGGACTGGTGCCGCTGGGTGTCCCTGTGTACGGGACTGCGCGGCGTCCACCTCACCCACGCCCCTCACCTCGTCCCCTATATCGCCGACCTGATGCGCTCGCTGCCCGAACGCAGCGATGAGCTCGTGCGCGTCGTCCTGCTCCTGGACGCCCTGCCCACCGCGGAGATGGAGGTTCTCACGCCCCGCGACCTGCCCTCGATCCAGTGGCTGCGTACGCACCGCGCCCACGCGGGCGGCGTCGCCCTGGTGCGCGCATGCGCGGCGGCCGGCATGCCCCTGGCCGGGGTCGAGGCCCTGCAGGCGCAGACCGAAGGATTTGCGCGCACCGTCGTACGCGAGGGCGCGATCGCACAGCTTCTGTCGAGCGTCGATGCCCTGCCGAGCGCCCGCGAGTACGCGGAGCCGACAGCGTGGCTGTCGCGTGTGCGCTGACGCCTCGAGCCGCGTGGGCGCGAACCCGCGCGGCCCCCTGCGCGCCTGCTCCCTGGCGGTGCGCGACCACCTGACCTCCTTCATCGACGAGGCCGGGGCCCCTCCCGCTCTCATCGTCGGTCTGTCGGGAGGAGCGGATTCGCTGGCGCTGGCGCTGACGACGATCGACGTGGCCGCGCGCGCGGGAATCCCCGTTGTGACGGTGACCGTCGACCACGGGCTGCGCGCGGGCAGCGGCGAGGAGGCTCGCCGCGTCGCGGACCTGGCGACCTCCCTGGGGGCGCGCGCCATTGTTGAGACCGTGGCGGTGGACGGCCCGGGAGGGCCCGAAGGCGCGGCCCGCGACGCCCGCCGAGCCGCCCTGCGAGCTGCCGCCCAGCGTGAAGGCGCCCCGATCCTCCTCGGCCACACGATGGACGACCAGGCTGAGACGGTCCTCCTGCGCCTCGCGCGCGGCTCCGGCCCCTCGTCCCTGCGGGCCATCGCCCCCATCTCGCGCGACGATGACGGGGTGACGTGGCTGCGCCCCCTCCTCGGGCTGCGGCGAGCGGACACGGAGGCGGCCTGCGCCCAGGCGGGCCTCACCCCGGTTGAGGACCCAACCAACGACATCGACGGGCCGTGGCGAGCCGCCGACGGGACTCCCCTGCGCCGCTCGGCCCTGCGCCACCGGGCGATCCCCGCCCTGGCCTCGGCCCTGGGGGTGGACCCGGTTCCCGCGCTGGCCCGCACGGCCGCCCTGTGCGCGGCCGACGACGACGCCCTCGCACAGTGGGCGCGCGCGCTCGCGGACTCGGCGACGCAGGGGGAGGGGCATGACTCCGCGAAGGCGCGCCCGTCCCTGGCGGTGTCCGACCTGCTGGGCGCCCCCCGCGCGGTGCGCACCCGGGCGCTGCGCGAGGCCGCCCGCTCGGGCGGAATCCGCGCGTTGTCCAGCGCCCACGTGGACGCCCTCGACGACCTCGTGGTCGCGTGGCGCGGCCAGGGGCCCATCGACCTGCCCGGAGGCTCCGCCTCGCGCGTTGGACGCGGGGCGAACGCGCGCATCTCTTTCGTCGCGCGCACACCCGGCGACCCGACGGCACCAGACCCCGCCTAAACGGCGGGAACACGCCGCGACAGAACCCATCGGAGCGGCCCGGCGCTGACCCGCGCGATCACAGGATGTTGCGCTGACAGTGAGAATCTCGTCCTTCCTGGAACAGGCGAGCGTTTGTGTGGCACGCTTATAGTGGAATCGCTCGCGTAGCATCGATACGAAAAGAGGACACGGTGGACGCCACCGATATGGGTAACGACCTGAAAGAAATCCTGGTCACCGCCGAGGATATGGACCGTCGGCTCGGCGAAATGGCCGAGCAGATCGACCGCGACTACGCGGGCGAAGAGCTGCTGCTCGTCGGCGTCCTGCGCGGCGCCGTCATGGTCATGGCGGACCTGTCCCGCAAGCTGCGCACCCCCCTCGAGATGGACTGGATGGCCGTGTCCTCCTACGGGTCGGGCACCAAGACCTCGGGCGTCGTGCGCATCCTGAAGGACCTCGACCAGGACGTGGCCGGACGCCACGTGCTCATCGTCGAGGACATCATCGACTCCGGCCTGACCCTGTCCTGGCTGCAGGCGAACCTGCTCGGACGAGGCGCCGCGTCCGTCAAGATCGCGACCGCCCTGCGCAAGCCGGAGGCCGCCAAGGTCGACGTGGATGTTGCCTACGTGGGCTTCGACATCCCCGACGAGTTCGTCGTCGGTTATGGCCTGGATTACGCGGAAAAGTACCGTAATTTGCCGTTCGTCGGCACGCTGCAGCCGCACGTCTACAACAACTAAGAACGCTTACCTGTAGGGGACCCACGTGAACGAGAAGATCAAGAACAAACGCCCCAGCCTGGGCTGGGTGATGGTTCCGCTCATCATGCTGCTCGCCGGCGGCTGGTTCATGTGGGGCTTGTTCAGCCCTCGCGCCGTCACCACCTCCGAGGGCCTTGCGCTCATCTCGGGTGACACGGTCGAGCAGGTGGTCCTCAACGAGGGCACCCAGCAGGTGAACCTGACGCTGACGGAAAACTACGTCCACCAGAGCACCGGCGGCGACGATAAGACCGTTGATCTGGGCAAGAACGTCTACTTCACGTACTCCTACGTGCAGACCAAGGACATCCTCGACACGGTGGCCGACAAGGCTCCCGCGAAGGGCTGGAACGCGGTGCGTCCCCAGTCCGGCATCCTCGGTGGCGTCGTCCAGCTGCTGGTTTCGCTGGTGATCCTGGGCGGCGCGTTCTACTTCATCATGCGCTCCATGTCGGGCTCGCGGATGATGGGCGGCTTCACTCAGTCTCGCGCCAAGGAATTCAACCAGGAGCGCCCGGACGTCACCTTCGCGGACGTCGCCGGTGAGGACGAGGCCGTGGAGGAGCTCGAGGAGATCCGCGAGTTCCTGGCCTCCCCGGACAAGTTCCACAAGGTGGGTGCGCGCATCCCGCGCGGTGTCCTGCTCTACGGTCCTCCCGGAACGGGTAAGACCCTCCTCGCCAAGGCGGTTGCCGGCGAGGCCAACGCCCCCTTCTTCTCGATCTCCGGTTCGGAGTTCATGGAGCTGTACGTCGGCGTGGGTGCCTCCCGCGTGCGTGAGCTCTTCGAGCGCGCCAAGAAGAACGCGCCGGCCATCATCTTCGTCGACGAGATCGACGCCGTGGGTCGCCACCGCGGCAGCGGCATCGGCGGCGGCAACGACGAGCGCGAGCAGACGCTCAACCAGCTCCTCGTCGAGATGGACGGATTCGACGAGCGCGCCAACATCATCCTGATCGCGGCGACCAACCGACCCGACATCCTCGACCCCGCGCTGCTGCGCCCGGGCCGTTTCGACCGCCAGATCGCCGTCGAGGCCCCCGACTTGAAGGGCCGCGAGGCCATCCTCAAGGTCCACGCGCAGGGCAAGCCCCTCACCGCGCAGGTTGACCTGCGTCAGATCGCCAAGCGCACGCCCGGCTTCACGGGCGCCGACCTGGCGA
>CAUSHZ010000117.1:0-4327 GCA_963531605.1 uncultured Actinomyces sp. | reverse complement strand
GTTGAGGAACGTCGTCATGTCGGGCTGGTGAGCGCCGCGCACGTAGATGTCGCCGCGGGTGGCCAGGGCGGCCGCCGCCCACGAGGCCGCCTCGATGCGATCCGGCAGGGCCGTGTGGCGGTAGCCGTTGAGCTTCGCCACACCCTCGATGCGGATCGTGCGATCCGTGTCCACCGAGATGATCGCGCCCATCTTCTGCAGGACGTTGATGAGGTCGAGGATCTCCGGCTCGATGGCCGCGCCCTTCAGGGTCGTGATGCCCTCGTTGCGCACGGCCGTGAGCAGCGTCTGCTCGGTCGCGCCCACGGAGGGGAAGGGCAGCTCGATGATCGCGCCATGCAGGCCGGTAGCGGGGCGCTTGATGTGCACGCCGTCGGGCTGCTTGTCGACGATCGCGCCGAACTTGCGCAGCGTCTCCAGGTGGAAGTCGATGGGACGACCGCCGATCGCGCAGCCACCCAGCTCGGGGATGAAGGCCTCGCCCAGCTGGTGCAGCAGCGGGCCGCAGAACAGGATCGGGATGCGCGAGGCGCCCGCGAGCGTGTCGATGTCAGAGCGCGAGGCAATCTTGACGTTGGAGGGATCCATGCGCAGCGTGCCGCGATCCTGATCGAAGTCGATCTGGACGCCGTGCAGGCTCAGCAGGTCCGAGACCACGTCGGTGTCGCGAATAAGCGGGACGTTGTAGAGCTCGGAGGGGGTGTCGGCGAGCAGCGACGCAACCATCGCCTTGGGGACGAAGTTTTTCGCTCCGCGCACCGTGATCTCACCGCGCAGCGGATGGCCGCCCTCAACCTGAAGGATCGATGACATGAGTGCTCCTCACTAAGACGTACCTGGCCCCTACTCTAGCTAGGTAGGGGCCAGTGTGCGCAGTGCTTTCAGCTACGAGCCGACACGACTTCTTCCTTGGGCAAGAATTTCGCCGGGAGCGTGCGCGGCTTGAAGGACGGGCGCGCGGCCTCGTAAGCCGCGATCTCGTCCTCATGACGCAGGGTCAGGGCGATATCGTCGAGGCCCTCCATGAGGGTCCAGCGCACGTAGTCATCGATCTGGAAGGTGCCCGAGATCGCACCGGCGCGCCACGTCTTGTCTTCCAGGGAGACGGTCACCTCGGTGCCGGGCTCGGCCTCGAGGAGCTTCCACAGGGACTCGCAGTCCTCCTGGGAGATGATGCCGGTGACCAGGCCCTGCTTGCCGGAGTTTCCGCGGAAAATGTCGGCGAACTTGGGGGCCAGGACGACGCGGAAGCCGTAGTCCTTGAGCGCCCACACGGCGTGCTCACGCGAGGAGCCGGTGCCGAAGTCGGGACCCGCGATCAGAACGGAGCCGTTCTTGTAAGCGTCCTGGTTGAGGACGAACTCCGGGTCACCACGCCAGGCTGCGAAGAGGGCGTCCTCAAAGCCCGTGCGGGTCACGCGCTTGAGGTAGACGGCGGGGATGATCTGGTCGGTATCGACGTTGGAGCGGCGCAGCGGGACGCCGACGCCGGTGTGGGTGATGAACTTTTCCATGGGTGGTTGAGTCTTTTCTTCCGTGGGGGACGAGGCCGGGGCCCTCCCCCGCTGTCGGGTGGCGGAGGGCGGGCCTCAGAGGTCGGCCGGGGAGGACAGGGTGCCACGCACGGCGGTGGCGGCCGCGACGAGCGGGGACACCAGGTGCGTGCGGCTGCCCTTGCCCTGGCGGCCTTCGAAGTTGCGGTTGGAGGTGGAGGCCGAACGGTCTCCCGCGTTCATCGTGTCGGGGTTCATGCCCAGGCACATGGAGCAACCGGCGTTGCGCCATTCGGCGCCGAAGTCGGTGAAGATCTTGTCGAGGCCCTCGGCCTCGGCCTGGAGGCGCACGCGGGCGGAGCCGGGCACGACCATGACGCGCACGCCCTCGGCCTTGCGGCGGCCCTTGAAGATGCCGGCGGCGGCGCGCAGGTCTTCGATGCGGCCGTTGGTGCAGCTGCCGATGAAGACGGTGTTCACGGCGATGTCGCGCATCGGGGTGCCGGCCTTGAGGTCCATGTACTCGAGGGCGCGCTCGGCGGCCGCGCGGGCTGTTTCGTCGGTGAAGTCCTCGGGGGCGGGGACGGTCGCGGACAGCGGCACGCCCTGGCCCGGGTTGGTGCCCCAGGTGACGAAGGGTTCGATGTCGGCGGCCTCGAGGATGACCTCGGCGTCGAAGACGGCGTCCTCGTCGGAGGCCAGCGAGGACCAGTATTCGACGGCGCGATCCCAGTCCTCGCCCTCGGGGGCGTGGGGGCGACCCTTGATGTAGTCGAAGGTCGTCTGATCGGGCGCGATCATGCCGGCACGGGCACCCGCCTCGATCGACATGTTGCAGATCGTCATGCGACCCTCCATGGAGAGCTCGCGGATGGCCTGGCCGCGGTACTCCAGGACGTAGCCCTGGCCGCCGCCGGTGCCGATCTTGGCGATGACGGCGAGGATGATGTCCTTGGCCGTCGAGCCCTCGGGGAGGGAACCGTTGACGGTGATCGCCATGGTCTTGAAGGGGGCCATCGGCAGCGTCTGGGTGGCGAGCACGTGCTCGACCTGGCTGGTGCCGATACCGAAGGCCAGCGCGCCGAACGCGCCGTGCGTCGAGGTGTGGGAGTCGCCGCACACGATCGTCATGCCGGGCTGGGTGAGGCCCAGCTGGGGGCCGACGACGTGGACGATGCCCTGGTCGGCGTCGCCCAGGGAGTGCAGGCGCACGCCGAACTCCTCGGCGTTCTTGCGCAGGGTGTCGATCTGGGTGCGGCTGGTGATGTCCGCGATCGGCTGGTCGATGTTGATCGTCGGCGTGTTGTGGTCCTCGGTCGCAATCGTCAGGTCGGGGCGACGCACCTGGCGTCCGGCGAGGCGCAGGCCCTCGAAAGCCTGGGGGCTCGTCACCTCGTGCACCAGGTGGAGGTCAATGAACAGAAGGTCGGGGGCACCGTTCTCCCCCTTGGACACGATGTGGTCGCGCCACACCTTTTCTGCCATCGTTCCGGTCATTGTTCCTCCTCTGGTCTCCACTTTGGAGACACGGTGTCATTCATACTTCGCAATCAATGGAACCGCCTCATCGACCGCGCGACCCGCTGATCTCACGTCTCGGACGCCGCTTTGACCTGTTTCACTATCCGACAATTTGCCATCTCAAAAGCTGAGATATTAAATAGTTGTATGGAAGAGCAAACATCCAGTGGCGTTGGCGTTCTCGATAAGGCTGCGTTGGTTCTCAGCGCTCTCGAGGCGGGACCCGCCACCCTCGCCCAACTCGTTTCCAGCACGGGGCTTGCTCGCCCCACCGCCCATCGACTGGCCGTCGCTCTCGAATATCACCGCATGGTCGCCCGCGACATGCAGGGACGTTTCATCCTCGGCCCCCGCCTCCAGGAGCTCTCCTCCGCCGCCGGCGAAGACCGCCTCCTCCAGGCCTCCATGCCGGTTCTTCAGGCTCTGCGCGACCACACGAAGGAATCCTCCCAGCTCTTCCGCCGCCAGGGCGATTACCGCGTGTGCGTGGCCGCCTCCGAACGCGAGATGGGTCTGCGCGACTCGATCCCTGTGGGTGCCACCCTGTCCATGAGCGCTGGCTCCGCCGCCCAGGTCCTGCTGGCCTGGGAGGAGCCCGACCGCCTGCACCGCGGCCTGTACGGCGCCTCCTTCAACGCCACCATGCTCTCCGAGGTGCGCCGCCGCGGCTGGGCCCAGTCCGTGGGTGAGCGCGAGCCGGGCGTTGCCTCGGTGTCCGCCCCCGTGCGCGGCCCCTCCGGCCGCGTCCTGGCCGCCCTGTCCATCTCCGGCCCCATCGAGCGCATGGGTCGCCAGCCCGGACGCCAGCACGGCCCCTCCGTCATGGCGGCCGCCAACAGGCTCACGGAATTCCTCTCCACCGTCGAGGACGCCGCGGACCTGTAAGCCGCGACCACGCAGCAGACAAACGGGTGGGCCGGGACGATTGAATCGTCCCGGCCCACCCGTTTGCGTACCTATCCGCTAGGCGACCCAGCGGCCCGAACCATCGAAGGTGTAGGCGGTGCCGCCAATGACGACGCGTCCAGTCGCCATGGCTCCCGACGGGTGGCAGAAGTACCAGCTATTGCCGTCCTTCACCCATCCGATCGCCATCTGGCCGGATTCGGTCAGGTAGTACCAGGTGCCACCCAGGTTCACCCAGCCGGTGGCCATCGAGCCGTTGCCGTTCAGGTAGAACCAGGCGCCGCTCAGGTTCACCCAGCCAGTGGCCATCGCACCGCTGCTGTGCAGGTAGTACCAGGTGTCGCCGTCCTTTACCCATCCGATCGCCATCTGGCCGGATTCGGTCAGGTAGTACCAGGTGCCACCCA
>CAUSHZ010000116.1:0-4450 GCA_963531605.1 uncultured Actinomyces sp. | reverse complement strand
GCGTCGCCAAGTTCATGCCGCGCTTCGGCCACCTGCCCTACGTCATGGGCGAGGGTAATAAGAAGCTCTCCAAGCGCGACCCCGAGTCGAACCTTTTGCTGCACAAGGCCGCCGGCATGATTCCTGAGGGTCTCAACAACTACCTGGCCCTCCTGGGTTGGTCGATCGCCCCGGACCGTGACATTTTCTCCATGGAGGAGATGGCGCGCGCCTTCGATATCTCGGACGTGAACCCGAACCCGGCGCGCTTTGACCAGAAGAAGGCCATCGCGATTAATGCCGAGCACATTCGTCTGCTGGACGGCGAGGACTTCCGCAACCGTCTGGTGCCCTTCCTGCACCGCGATGGGGTTGTCTCGGCCGATTCCTTTGAGGCGCTGACCGATCGTGAGCGCGAGATTCTCACCGAGGCCGCCCCGCTCGTCCAGACGCGCATCCAGTTGCTCGGCGAGGCCACGGGCATGCTCGGCTTCCTCTTCGCCGCCGACGATGCCCTGGAGATGGATGAGAAGGCCGTCTCTAAGCTCAAGGACAACGCCGCGGATGTCCTGGACGCCGCCATCGAGACCGTCGAGGGCCTCACCGAGTTCACGACCGCCTCCCTCGAGGAGTCGCTGCGCGCACGCATCGTCGACGAGATGGGCGTGAAGCCCCGCCTGGCCTTTGGCCCGCTGCGCGTCGCCGTGACCGGACGCCAGGTCTCCCCGCCGCTGTTCGAGTCCATGGAGATCCTGGGGCGCGATTCCTCGCTGGCCCGCCTGCGCGCCCTGCGCGCCTCCCTGGCCTGATCGCTGCGACCAGCTCCGGCCTCGTCCCTTTCATGTCGGACGAGGCCGGGGCTTCGTCGCGCCCGGAGGCATCCCGTTGTGGGGGAGAGGTGATGGGTGATCGGGACCACTGGCCTTCGATTTGGCATGAAGGCGTTGGTCCGCTACAGTTATCTCCTGTCGCCAGCGACGTGAAAACGAAGCGGGTGATACCCAATGGGGTATGGTGTAATTGGCAACACAGCTGATTCTGGTTCAGCCATTCTAGGTTCGAGTCCTGGTACCCCAGCGATCTGAAACGTCAGTTTCAGTCAAGGCCCCCATCGTCTAGCGGCCTAGGACGACGCCCTCTCACGGCGTTAACACCGGTTCAAATCCGGTTGGGGGTACGGATTCATAACTGAATCAAGGCCCCCATCGTCTAGCGGCCTAGGACGACGCCCTCTCACGGCGTTAACACCGGTTCAAATCCGGTTGGGGGTACCAATGGCCTCGTCATCTTCGCGGTGGCGAGGTTTTTTATTAACCACACGGTCCGCATTTCCTCTTGTGCTTTGCAGAAAACTTTCCGAACCGTTGCAGTGTGTCTAACCTAGGAGCAGCCCCATGGGAGGGGACCGCTTTTGGACGAGGGAGTCTGTCGTGACATATCGACTCAATAGGACATTTCTGCGCCGAACGCTCAGCGTTGGCGCAGCTATTGCGTTGACGGGGGGTGTGCTCCCAGCCGCGTGGGCCGAGCCTGGGACGGAAACGTCAAACCAGGGAGGCGATGTGAACACTGCCGAGGTGGGGGCTACCGGAGCCGCCGATGATGTGCTAGTGACAATCCCCGGTAGCCACAATATGGCAATGGGATGCGACGCGGACTGGGCCCCCAGCTGCGACAAGGCTGCACTCACGCGCGACGCGACGGGCGTGTACAGCGCGACGTTCACGCTTCCGGCCGGCGACTACCAGTACAAGGTCGCCGAGGGCGGCTCGTGGGACACGTCCTTTGGCGCCGGGGGCGCTGCGGGGGGAGCGAACATCTCCTACACTCTGACCGAAACAACGCCCGTCACCTTCTTCTACAACCGCGCGACGCACCGCGTGTGGAACACCGCCACCGACCAGATGGTGACGCTGCCGGGTTCCTTCCAGAAAGCGCTGGGCTGCACGGATAACTGGAAGCCCGAATGCCTGGCACCCCTCATGGAGCCGGTGGGAAATGGCACGTACACCTACTCCACCACCGCTTTGCCTGAGGGCGAGTACGAGTTCAAGGTTGCTATCGGCGGGTCTGACAACGAGAATTACGGTCAAGATGGTGCCGTCGGCGGTGCCAACTACCAGTTTGCAACGAAAGCGAACAAGCTCGTGACCTTCACCTACGATTCAGCGACGCATAAGGTTGCCATTGCGAGCGCTGACGCTCCGGTCGCTGGCAATGGTGAGCAGCGCGCCTACTGGGTGACCTCGAACATTCTCGCGTGGCCGACGTCCCTTCTGCCCGAAGGCGTCACGCGGGCACAGGTGCTGGACGGCTCCGCGAAGCTGTCCTACGAACTGGTGACCGCTCCCGAGGGCGGCGCAGGTCTGTCGGACGGTGCCGTCACTGGTGCCACGACGACCGCCCTGACCGTTGCGGGTGACCTGCCCGCCGAGGTGACGACGGCTCACCCGAACCTCAACGGCTACATCGCTCTGAAGGCTTCGCTCGACGAGGCCGGGGCGCGCGAGGCCCTTACCGGCCAGATTGCGGTCGCTCAGAAGTCGGGGGAGAGCGTCAACGCCTTCACCGGCGTGCAGATCGCGCCCGTTCTCGACTCCCTGTATGCGGCCAAGGCAACCCAGGCCTCGTACGGCGTGGGCTGGAATGAGGCTGGTAACCCGACGTTCGCGCTGTGGGCTCCCACCGCTAAGAACGTGACCCTGGTGTCGTGGAACACCTCTACCCCGCGCGGCTCCGACGCCGACGTGCCGGGTGATGGCATGCGCACCGCCGCCGTGCGCGGCGAGGACGGCCGCTGGAGCGTGGACAACGCCGCCGGCGAGATCCACGAGGGTGCCCAGTACCTGTGGGAGGTCAACGTCTACGTGCCCGAGACGGGCAAGGTCGAGACGAACCTCGTGACCGACCCCTACTCGGTGGCCCTGACCGTGGACTCCACGCGCTCCGTCGCCGTCAACATGGACAACCCGTCGATTGCCCCGGCGGTGTGGACGGATTCGAAGGCTCCGGTTATCGAGGACGACGCCCAGCGCTCCATCTACGAGCTGCACGTGCGTGACTTCTCCGCTGCGGACACGTCGGTTCCCGAGGACATGCGCGGCACCTACATGGCCTTCACGCAGTTCCAGTCCAACGGCATGCGCCACCTCGCCGAGCTGTCGAGCGCCGGAATGAACACGGTGCACCTGCTGCCGACCTTCGACATCGCGACCATTCCTGAGAAGCGCGCGGATCAGAAGACACCCGCGATTCCCGAGGATGCTGGCCCGGCGTCCGAGGAGCAGCAGGCTGCGGTCACGGCCGTTGCCGACCAGGACGCCTACAACTGGGGCTACGACCCGCTGCACTGGATGGCTCCCGAGGGCTCCTACGCGACCTCGTCCCACCAGAACGGCGGCGCGCGCGTGCGCGAATTCCGCTCCATGGTGGGTGGTCTGCACTCGATTGGCATGCAGGTCGTCCTGGATCAGGTCTACAACCACACGCCTGCAGCCGGCCAGTCCGCATACTCCGTGCTCGACCGCGTCGTGCCCGGCTACTACCAGCGCCTGAACGCCACGGGTGGTGTCGAGACCTCGACGTGCTGCTCCAACGTCGCGACCGAAAACGCGATGAGCGAGCACCTCATGATCGACTCGATGATCCACTGGGCGAAGTACTACCACGTCGACGGCTTCCGCTTCGACCTCATGGGCCACCACCCGGCCGAGGAGATGAAGCGCGCGAAGGCTGCTCTGGCGTCCCTCACCCTGGAGAAGGACGGCGTGGACGGCTCGCGCCTGTACATCTACGGCGAGGGCTGGAACTTCGGTGAGGTCGCGAACAACGCGCTGTTCACCCAGGCCACGCAGGGCCAGCTGGACGGCACCGGCATCGGCGCGTTCAACGACCGCCTGCGCGACGCCGTCCACGGCGGTGGCCCCTTCGATGAGGATCACCGCGTCATGCAGGGCTTCGGCTCGGGTGCTTTCTCGGACCTCAACGGTCTGGACACCCGCTCCGAGGCGGATCGCCGCGCCGACTACCTGCACCGCGTGGACCTGGTGAAGCTGGGCCTGGCGGGCAACCTGAAGGACTACACGCTCACCACCTACGACGGCAAGACCGTGTCGGGCGCGCAGCTGGACTACAACGGCCAGGGCGCCGGGTTCGCCTCCCAGCCCGCCGAGAACGTCAACTACGTGGACGCCCACGACAACGAGACGCTCTTCGACCTGGTCACCTACAAGATGCCGGCGGATGCTCCGATGGATCACCGCGTGCGCATGTCGCTGATCAGCCAGGCCTCCGTGGCTCTGTCTCAGTCGCCTTCCTTCTGGGCCTCGGGCACGGAGATGCTGCGCTCGAAGTCCCTGGACCGCGACTCCTACAACTCGGGTGATTACTACAACGCGATCGATTGGTCTATGCGCGACAACGGTTTCGGCCATGGCCTGCCCGTGAAGTCCAAGAATGGCGCTGCCTGGGA
>CAUSHZ010000115.1:0-4454 GCA_963531605.1 uncultured Actinomyces sp. | reverse complement strand
TCGTCGCGCCCGAGCCGGAACCCGAGCCCGAGCCGATCGTCGCGCCCGAGCCGATCGTCGCGCCTGAGCCGGTCGTCGCGCCCGAGCCGGAGCCGGTCGTCGCGCCCGAGCCCGAGCCGGTCGCCATGCCCGAACCGGAGCCCGCCCCGGCCTCGTTCGTCATGCACGAGGAGGACGCCGACCTGGCAACCACACAGATGCCCCAGGTCCGCAGGATCGCGGGCTTCGATTGGGATATGCCCGCCGCACCTCAGGCGGCTGCCGAGTCCTCGTTCGAGACTCCCGCTCCCGAGGCCCCCGCGTTCGAGGCGCCCACACCCGATTCTCCGACGCGCAACACCGGTTTCGTCGCAGGCCCCGCCGAGGGCTTCCCCTCCGCTCCTGTTCAGCCCAGCGCACCCGTTGAGCCCGCGACTCCCGCGCCCCTCTCGACGTCAGAGCCTCAGGCTCCCCAGTCCCCGCAGATTCCGGCCGCGTTCCAAAGCGACTGGAACACCGATTTCTCGTGGAACGACGAGGCGCGCGAGGAACAGGAAGCCGAGACGAAGCGCCGCGGTCGCTGGCCCTGGAACAAGCGCCGCAAGAAGCAGCGCGACGAGGACAACAAGCCGACCCTACCCGAGATCGACGAGCGCGACGCCGCCACTCGCATGCCGATCATCGCGGTCGACGCTCAGGACGACGACTGGAACGACTGGCAGAACTGGAACTCGCAGAACTGACGCCGTCTCCGAGGTGTTGCCGTCTCCGAGGGGTGCTCGTTACCGCGAGCGCCCCTCGGTTTGTGTGAGCTCGACGTAGGCGGCGATGTCGGCGCTGATCTCGTCGGCCAGGTGGGCGCTCACGACGCCCGTGGAACCCTCCCCCGCCTCGTCGATGTATCCGTAACGCTCCGCGAGGAAACGCTCCCGATACAGGTGGTCGGCGGTGTCCCCGATGGTGCGCATGAGGGAGGCGTTGACGAACGCGCCGACGACGATGCCAACGAATGGCACGATCTGCGCGATCTTCAGGCTGGCCAGACGCGCGCCGAGGGAGGCGACCAGGGAGTTTATGGCGGCAGAGAACACGTTGGTTCCGACGCTATCCATCGGTCCGCGCTTGGCGACGTCGCGCATCACCTTGTTGAAGGCGATCATCGTCGTCTGCTTCTCCACGACTGCGCCTTCCCCGGCGCTCTCCGGGTCGATCGCCTGCGAGAGCACCATCGTGGCGAAAAGGTTCTCGGCGGGATCGACCGTGTCGTAGCCGTAGTAGGCCGCCGTGTGGGACACGAGCCGCGTCGCGGCACCGAGGAAGGTCGCGATGTCGAGGGCGACAACCGAGGCCGTGAGGGCGATCCCGGGGGCCGAGGCGACACCCAGGCCGAGGACCGCCGCGATCGAAGCGCCGGAGGCGACGACACCACTGAACGCCCCCTCGGCGGCTGCGGCGCTCGAATACGCGATCTTCAGGTGGGGTCTCACCGGGCGAATCTGGTCGAGGTCCAGGCCGAGACGGCGAATGTCCTCCAGGCACTCGACGTCGTAGCCTGCCTTGCGGTACGCCCTGAGGATGCGGCGTCGACGCACCGAGGCCTCGGACACCGAAGTCGCTTTCTCCATGAGGCCAAGCCCCACCGCGGACACCGCCCGGGCGACGGCAGCGCCCCCGGGGACCTTGCGCGCCACAGACACAATCGTACCGAGGGGCGCCATCAGGTAGGAACGCAGCCGCTGGGAGATGACGCGAGGGCGCCTGGGGCTGATCTGCGCTTCTTTCCAACGCTGAATTTCCTCCCACTGGGCGGCGTCGCCGGGGCTCATGCGTGTGCGGGCCTGCCCGGTGGCAGGCTCGTGGTCCCTGGAGGTTTCTTTCACGATGCCACCCTACACAACGCGGCGGCGTCACGGGGCATGGGGGCGCCCACCGCCCTGTTATGCTGAAGTCTTGGTCATCACTCGTGGCCTCACGACGAAGGAATTACCGTGGATTCGCGCGCACAGCTCATTGATCGGGTCAACGCCCTGCACGACGAGGGCGAGCATCAAAAGATCATCGCACTGATCGAACAGCTGCCTCCATCATCGATGGGCTACGAGCTCACGTGTCTGCTGGCGCGCGCCTACATTAACTACGCGCAGCCGTACATGAATTCCTTCTCCGAGCACATCAATCGCGCCGTGGAGCTGCTGCACAGCGTCGAGACGGAGGGCCTGTCCGACCCGCTGTGGTACTACCGCATCGGTAGCGCCCTGTATTGGCTGGACCGGGAAGAGAGCGCCCTGACATACCTCGAACAGTGCGTCGCCATGGACCCGTCCAACTCCTACGCGCCCGAGCTGATCGAGCAATGCAAGCGTGCCCTTGATCGCCGCAGGATCGTCCGGCCCGTCGACTTCGCGCGCCTCGTCAGCTACTTCGAGGAGAAGGACTACAGCCACGAAGTGGAAGACCAGCACGTCTACACGAACTTCACGCACGGCTTTTTCATTTTCTCCATCGCCAACGACGGCACAGACCTGTGCATGTGGGGTGCCGTGCGTGAGGAAGTGTCGATGGAGCTGCGTTCTCGCCTGCTCCAGGCGTGCAACGACTGGAATAGCTCGACGACGTGGCCGAAGGTCTACGTCGCCACGCTGGATGACGGCCGTCAGCGCCTGTGCGCGGAGCAGTTCGCGATTATCCGCCTGGGTATGACGGACGCGCAGCTCTTCGACAACATCGACCGCTTCATTTCGGCAGCCGAGGCGTTCTTCAAGGACCAGATCGAACGCGTCCCCGCCCTGGGCGGCACCGACGAGTAGGAGCAGCACCTGAGCGCGGGGCCGATCACGCGGGGCCGACCTGCCCGAGTGCGGGCCTTCTCCGCGCGGGCAGCCACGGCCTCGCCGAGGGGACGAGGCCGTGGCCCGTGTCGTGCGTCACCGCGCCCCACTCTTCACGATGACATACACTGTATGTACATGAGGGAGGGGCGACATGCCGACACAAACGACCGCAACAAAGTCCTCGCGTATCAATCTGCGACTGACTCCCGCCCAGGAGGAGAAGCTGCGCTATGTCGCAGCTTCCTCGCAGACGTCACTGAGTGATTTCGTGCTCGCTTCGGCCTTGGACCGCGCAGATCGAGCGCTCGCAGACCAAACGGAATTTACCGCGGACGACGACGCTTTCGACCACCTCCTGGAGGCACTGGACACCCCCCTACCGACGGCGCGGATCCGCGCCCTCGCTTCCCGCCCCTCCCCCGTCGGATCGACGCTGACATGGACGCAATAGGACAGCCCACACTGGAGCCTCCTCGACGTCTGGAGCGCCACGATCGACGCGGAGATTTCACGTGTGGCAACGACGAGCTGGACCAGTGGTTTCACCGTTACTCCTGGCAAAACCAGAAAGCACACAACGCGGTGACATACGTGGTCCAGCAGGGCGGGCGCGTCGCCGGATACTACGCACTTGCTGCAGCGACGATCCGGCGCGACTGGTCGCCGGCAAGCTTCGCCGCCCACCGGCCCCAATCCATTCCGTGCATGCTTCTGGCCCGGCTCGCCGTCGATCGGAGGGTGCAAGGCCAGGGCGTGGGTACGACGCTGCTGCTCGACGCGCTCCGCCGGACACTCGCGGCGTCCGACCAATTCGGTATCGCCGCCCTTCTCATTCACTGCAAAGACGAGGAGGCGCGCGCCTTCTACATGCGCCACGTCGATGCGCTGGAGTCTGCGGTCAGCCCGTTGCAGCTGGTCGTCCCGACACGAACAATTGCCCGTGGCCTGGGCGGCACCGCCGAGTAGAAGCAGCACCTGAGCGCGGGGCCGATCACGCGGGGCCGACTTGCCCGAGTGCGGGTCTTCTCCGCGCGGGCAGCCACGGCCTCGCCGAGGGGACGAGGCCGCGGCCCGCTCCCAGTCAGATGCTCGGCACGTAGACGCTCAGTCCGCCGTCGCTGACGAGGCCCGTCAGCGTCCCATCGTCGGCGACGCGCACGGGCGGGTGGCCGCCGATGAGGCACTCCCATTCCTCGCCCGCGTGGTGGGCGCCCACGGACAGGGTCTTCTCGGCGGCGCGGCGGTCGGAGAGGATGACGGCGCAGCCCGTGCCGGGCACGTCCGCCCTGCCTTCGCGGGCGAAACCGACGACGTCCGGGTCGTCGAAGGCGTTGTGCTGGGGGCCGATCGCAGCGCGGAAGCGCACGCCCATGAGGATGGGGAGCTCACGCACGGCGGGCAGGTCGCCGGTCTCGGGGGTCCCCAGGAGGTCTCCCCAGAAGACGCAGGGAACCCCGGCCTCGTTGAGGAGGATGAGCGCGTAGGCGGCGGCCTTGAACCAGGAGGCGACAGTGGAGGCCAGCGACTGTCCGGGCTGCGTGTCGTGGTTTTCGACGAAGGTGACGGACAGCTCCGGGATCGATGCCGTCAGCGTGCCCTCCCACAGGCGCGACAAGTCGACGTTGCCGTCAGAGACCGAGGCCT
>CAUSHZ010000114.1:0-4571 GCA_963531605.1 uncultured Actinomyces sp. | reverse complement strand
TGGAAGGTGTCCGTCAGGGTCATGCCCGGGAACTCGACGTAGCCCTCGTCCACGCCCTGTTCGGCGCGCACCTGGTGGTAGACCTGCTCGATGTTGATCGACGCGATGTAGTAGGAGAGCAGCACGAACTCGTTCGCGAAGATCTCGCTGGTGTACTTGCGCTCCAGGGCCTCGGGCGGGATGACGCCGAGTTGGAGCAGGCGCGCCACGAAGGTGCCGGTCCCCGCGAAGGGCTCGATGATGGCCACGCCCGGATCCCCCAGGCTCTGGCCAAAGGCCGTTCGCATCGCGTCGTCCGCGCTGCGGATGATGAAGTCGACGACCTCGACGGGCGTGAAGACGATGCCCAGGCGCTCGCTCATGCGCGGGAACGCCTGCGAGAAGAAGCGATCGTAGAGCGTGCGCATGATCTCCTGCTTACCTGCCAGGGTGTGCACGGCCTCGATGCGCTCGACCATCGCCCGGTAGAAAGCATCCAAATCGCGGCGCTCGTTCTCGATCATCGAATGATCGGTGAGCATCTCAAGGATCGTGTTCATCGCGCGGCTCACCGGGTTCTGCTTTGAGAACGAATGATCCGGGAACATCGCGTCAAAGAGCGGCGCGGTGAGAATGTGTTGGGCCAGCATCTCCACCGCTGATTCGTTGTCCACGGCCGGGTTCAGGGTCGCGCGCAGCGCGTTCACGAACTCCTGGAAGGCGTCCTGGCGCTGCGGATCCTCCAGCAGGCGATCGATGAGGTGAATGTAGCGGTCCGCCACCGTCGCGATGTCCTTGGACCAGTCCTCCCAGTAGAGGGACGACCCGACCTTCTTCACGATCCGGCCGAACACCGACTCCTTCCAATCCGAGGGCAGCAGCGTCAGCTGACCCTGGATCCCCTGGGCCACGCCGTCCGCGCCCGACCCCGAGGATCCGGCCCCGGCCTCGTCCCCATCGGGCGCAGAACCCGCCAGGGGATCGTCCTGCTTCTTCGCCTTCTCGAGGGAGACCTGCTCGACGATGATGTTTTCCGGCCCCTGGCCGTTGAGCTCCATGGAGTTGATCGCGGCGTCCAGGCGCTCGTCGTGCGCGCGCAGGGCCTTGAGGACCTGCCAGACGACCTGGAAGCGCTTGTTGTCGTCCAGTGCGCGCTCCGGCGCCATGCCCGCTGGCACGGCCACGGGCAGGATGATGTAGCCGAAATCCTTGCCCTCCGCGCGGCGCATCACGCGGCCCACCGCCTGGATGACATCCACCTGCGACTTGCGCGGCGACAGGAAGAGCACTGCGTCCAGGGTGGGCACGTCCACGCCCTCGCTCAGGCAGCGCGCGTTTGTCAGGATGCGGCACACCGGGACCTCGTCCGTGCCCGCGCCCTCGGTCAGCCAGTCCATCTCGCGCGCACGCACCGCCGCGTTCATCGTGCCGTCCACGTGGCGGCACTCGACCTGCAGGTTATCCGACGCGTCGTCGTTGCTCAGGTCGCTCAGGCCAAAGGGGCCGTTCACCAGGTCCGGGAACTGCGTCGCCACCGCCTTCGACGCCTTGATGTCCTTGCAGAAGGCCACCGCGCGGCGCATCGGCGCGCGATCCTCGCCGTAGTCCACGTCCGAGCCGCGATTCTTGCGCTTTGCCAGCGCGTTCCAACAGCCCGTCAGCTTCGCGGCAGTGTCGAGGTTCAGCTCGCCGCCCATCTCCGCGATCGCCTGATAGTGCTGCGAGACCTCCTCCTCACTGACCGTCAGGATGATGACCTTGTAGTCCGTCAGCAGGTTCTCCTTCACCGCCTGGCCAAAGCCCAAACGGAAGAACACCGGACCGTAGGTCTCCTGATCGTCCATCGAGGTCAGGATCGCGTCCTTCTCCGACGCCCTATTCTTCGCGTTCTCCGCGAAAATACGCGGCGTCGCCGTCATGTACAAGGTCTTCGCGCGGCGGATGAACTCGTCGCTGTGGATCTTCGTGAACGCGCTCTCGTCCTCGCCCGTCAGCGTCGCGCCCGTCGTGCGGTGGGCCTCGTCGCAGATGATCAGGTCGAAATCGCGCCACTCATCACCCGCGATCTCCTGCGCGCGGTGAATGACCTCGATCGACTGATACGTCGCGAAGACGACCTGCAGGCCCTCCGTCGCGTTATTCGCGCCCAGGGAGTCCGCGAGGCGCTGGCCGTCCGTCGTCGCCGGAATCGGCAGGTCCACCGCCGACTCCTCGGCCGTGTCATTGCGCGCCGACGAGGACACCTTCGTATCCGAACACACCGCCCACGCCGTGAACGCGCCGTCGGCCTCGGCCGCCCAATCGTCCAGCGTCTGCTTGAGAAGCGCGAGCGAGGGGACCGCGAACAGGATCCGGGCGGTGCCGCCCTCCTTCTCCACGAACTCGCGCGCGATCGTGAGCGCCGTGAACGTCTTACCCGTGCCGCACGCCATGACCATCGTGCCGCGGTCGTGCTCCTCGAAGCCCGCCATCACCGCGCTGCGCGCACGCACCTGATGGTCGCGCGGAACCTTGCGCTCGCGGGTCTTCGGCGCCTGCGTCGACCCCAGCGAATACGTGCGCCAGTCAATGTCCGAATCGCGCAGATCCGCCAGCGTGATGCGAGAAACCGGGATCTGCTGGCCCTCGATCGCGTCCTGCGCGTTCTTGCCCCACGGCGCGCCCGACGTGTCCACGACGATGCGGCGGCCGAACGGCTCCTTGCCCGACGCCGAGAGGAACGAGTCAATGTCTGCCTTCTGAATGCGGTGACCCAGCGCGTAGAACTTGCACTGAATGGCCACCGGACCCTCGCCGTCGCGGACTGGGATCGCCACCAGGTCGATGCCCGTGTCGCCCGTGCGGCGCTCGGGCCACTCGCTCCACAGGTAGATTTCCTTGAACTGGTGCGCGAAACGCGCGTCGTGGAGCAGGAACTGGCGCGTCAGCTCCTCGAAGAGTGTGCCCTTCTCGCGCTCGCTCTTCGCGCGTGCACGGTACTCGTCCAGCAGGGCGTCGAGAGCGGACTTCGAGGAGGCGTTTGGCGAAGCGTTCGACGAGGTAGGGGCGGCGTCATCTGACAAACGTTCCTGAGCGTGGTGGGCGTTGGTGGAATCCGCTTCCATACCGGGCAGTGCCATGAAGTCGTCGTCGCGCGCAGCAGTCATGCGACCAAGAATAGCGGGTAATCTACGACACACAAGCTAGTCGGGTGCCCCGGTGTGCCTACAAGGGGATAATTTAGGTGACGATGGTCACTAGCGCTTGGTGTGGTGCCCGCGTTGTTTAGGAGTATTGTTGTGCGTAACATGACCGGTTCCGCTACCCGCCTCACGGTGGGAGTCCAGGGCCGGTCCTTGCTATTCGGGAGAGGCGATCTGTGTCGTGACTCGCGTGAAAGTGTTTAAAACCTACGCCGAACAGGTTGAGCTGCTACGAAGTCGTGGGATGTATATCGATAACGTTGAGCGCGCCGAGGAGAAGCTTGCTCGATTGAACTACTATCGACTGTCGGGGTATTGGTATCCCATGCGTCGTTTTTCTCCGGATACCGGCGAGGCGTGCGATGAGTTTGTCGATGGAGCTTCGTTTGATTTGGTCATCGACCTATACGAGTTTGACGAGCGCATGCGTCATGTCGTATTTGCTGAATTGGATCGTATTGAAATGGCGATCCGTACCATGCTTGGTTATCGATTGGGAAGTATTGACCCATTCATTTATCAAGATGTGACACGTCTAAGTGCGTCTGCCCGTCAATCGAATAGGGGGAGTCGTCGTAGTAGACATGCGGTTTGGGTTGAGAAATTTGAAAGAGCTGTAAGCTCTTCGAAAGAAGACTTTGTTGAGCACCATCGACGACACTATCAAGGTGATATGCCTGTCTGGGCAGCCGTTGAAATCATGGACTGGGGGATGTTGTCGTACTTATATGACTTTTCTCCAACGGAAGTGCGTCACGGCATTGCGGATGAGTGTGGACTCGCTGCTCCGCAGCTCGCATCGTGGCTGAAATGTCTGAATATTGTTAGAAATTATGCTGCTCATCATGCGCGTATGTTTAATCGCGTTTTTGATATTAAGCCGAAGCTCAGCGACGACGAGCAGCTACAAGAGGTGGCTGGTGTGAGCAATCGTTCCTTTGGGCAGTTGTCGCTCATTCAATACTTGCATCGTCAGCTCGACCTGTCTCCCGCCAATCGCCTACCTCAGCTGCTTGATACGTTTCCGCATAACGACATTGTCCCCTTTTCTCGAACTGGTGCTCCCGACGGGTGGGAGAGGCTCGCGTTGTGGGAGCGGTAGTCAGGCGTGCTCAGAGCCGCTCAGATGTGCACATATGACGCGATTCGCTGAACGGTTGTGCATGAGGTTTGCTGTATGAATACTGGACCGTATGAATCGGAATCGCTTCGTCTCAATTCAGTGAGGACTATGGCGTCACTGGTCTGACAAATCAGCCCAAAACCGACGCAACCACACCCCAAAAACCCGCCCCGGCCTCGTCCCAAAGGGACCCGGAAAGTGAACGCCACCACCCACGTAGCCTAGGATTGGTGGCACGCCGACGCGCCCCCAAGGACGGGAGCACCCGGCACGCAGCAGCACCGCAC
>CAUSHZ010000113.1:0-4610 GCA_963531605.1 uncultured Actinomyces sp. | reverse complement strand
ATGAACGTCGGCCAGGTGCTCGAGTACCACCTCGGTTGGCTCGCCCACCAGGGCTGGGATGCCTCGGCCGCTGTCGAGGCCGGCGAAGAGTGGGCAGCGCACCTGCCCGCCGACGGCATCAAGACCGAGCCCGGCACGCCCGTTGCTACCCCCGTGTTCGACGGCCTCGAGGCCGACGAGCTCGCGGGCCTGCTGCGCAACGTGAACCCGAACCGCGACGGCGACGTCCTCACCAACTACGAGGGCAAGGCGCGCCTGTTCGACGGTCGCTCCGGCGAGCCGTTCCCGTACCCGATCTCGGTGGGCTACACCTACATGCTCAAGCTCCACCACCTGGTCGACGACAAGATCCACGCCCGCTCCACGGGCCCGTACTCGATGATCACGCAGCAGCCGCTGGGCGGTAAGGCCCAGTTCGGCGGCCAGCGCTTCGGCGAGATGGAGGTGTGGGCCCTGGAAGCCTACGGCGCCGCCTACGCCCTCCAGGAGCTGCTGACCATCAAGTCGGACGACACCACCGGCCGCGTCAAGGTGTACGAGGCCATCGTTAAGGGCGAGGACATCCCCGAGCCCGGCATCCCCGAGTCCTTCCGAGTCCTCATCCAGGAAATGCGCTCGCTGTGCCTGAACGTCGAAGCTCTCGACGCGGCCGGCAACGTCATTGACCTGCGTGAGCAGGACGAAGACTTCAATGCGCGTGAGGATCTGGGCATCACCCTTGAAGCCCGTCCGAACGCTGCGGCGACCATCGATGCGATCTGATAGGGAGAGATAACTTTGCTGGACGCCAAAACGTTCGACAGCCTGAAGATCACCCTGGCCACCGGCGACGACATCGCCGTCTGGAGCCACGGTGAGGTTAAGAAGCCGGAGACCATCAACTACCGCACGCTCAAGCCCGAGCGCGACGGCCTGTTCGGTGAGCAGATCTTCGGCCCCACCCGCGACTGGGAGTGCGCGTGTGGCAAGTACAAGCGCGTGCGCTACAAGGGCATCATCTGCGAAAAGTGCGGTGTCGAGGTCACTCGCTCGCGCGTTCGTCGTGAGCGCATGGGTCACATCGACCTGGCCGCCCCCGTCACGCACATCTGGTACTTCAAGGGTGTTCCCTCGCGCCTGGGCTACGTGCTCAACCTTGCGCCCAAGGACCTCGAGAAGGTCATCTACTTCGCTGCCTACATGATCACCGAGGTCGACGAAAAGGGTCGCCACGAGGATCTGGCTGAACTGCGCGCCGAACTCGAGGTGCAGAAGAAGCAGATGGAGAACAACCGCGACGCGACGATCAACGACTTCGCGGAGCAGCTCGAGTCCGACATGGCCGCCCTGGAAAAGGACGGCGCCTCGCAGGCCGAGCGCGAGCGCGCTCGCAAGCAGGGCGAACGCGAGATGGCCAAGATCCGCCGCCGCTTCGACGGCGACATCGAAGGCCTCGAGGCCGTGTGGGAGCGCTTCAAGGACCTCAAGGTCGGCGACCTTGAGGGCGACGAGCGCCTCTACCGCGCGATGGTGGCCCGCTACGGCACCTACTTCAAGGGTGACATGGGCGCTGCCGCCATCCAGAAGCGCCTGGAGACCTTCGACCTGGAGGGCGAGGTCGCCGCGCTGCGTCAGACCATCGCCTCCGACTCCGGCCCGCGCAAGGCCCGCGCCATCAAGCGCCTGAAGGTCATCAACGCCTTCGTCGCGACCGGCAACTCGCCGGCCTCGATGGTCCTCACCAAGATCCCCGTGATCCCGCCGGACCTGCGCCCGATGGTTCAGCTGGACGGTGGCCGCTTCGCGACCTCCGACCTCAACGACCTGTACCGTCGCGTCATCAACCGCAACACCCGACTCAAGCGTCTGCTCGAGCTGGGCGCCCCCGAGATCATCGTCAACAACGAGAAGCGCATGCTTCAGGAGTCCGTTGACGCCCTCTTCGACAACGGCCGCCGTGGCCGCCCCGTCGCGGGCCCGGGCAACCGTCCGCTGAAGTCGATCTCGGACATGCTCAAGGGTAAGCAGGGTCGTTTCCGTCAGAACCTGCTCGGTAAGCGCGTCGACTACTCGGGTCGTTCCGTTATCGTCGTCGGCCCGCAGCTGCAGCTGCACCAGTGTGGTCTGCCCAAGCAGATGGCGCTGGAGCTGTTCAAGCCCTTCGTCATGAAGCGCCTGGTTGAGAAGAACTACGCGCAGAACGTCAAGGCCGCCAAGCGCAAGGTTGAGCGTCAGCGCCCCGAGGTGTGGGACGTCCTCGACGACGTCATCCGCGAGCACCCCGTGCTGCTGAACCGTGCACCTACGCTGCACCGCCTCGGCATCCAGGCGTTCGAGCCCCAGCTGATTGAGGGTAAGGCTATCCAGCTGCACCCCCTCGCCTGTGGCGCGTTCAACGCCGACTTCGACGGCGACCAGATGGCAGTCCACCTGCCGCTGGGCGCTGAGGCGCAGGCCGAGGCCCGCATCCTCATGCTGTCGACGAACAACATCCTCAAGCCCTCCGACGGCCGCCCCGTGGCCATGCCGTCGCAGGACATGATCATCGGTCTGTTCCACCTGACCTCGAACCCCGACCCGTCGGTGCCCGTCGAGAAGGACGAAGACGGAAACCCCGTGATTCCGTACTTCTCCAGCCAGGCGGAAGCCCAGATGGCGTACGACGCCGGCAACCTGCACCTGAACGCGACCGCGCGCATCCGCTTCGCCGACGGCACCGTGCCGCCCGAGGGCTGGGAAGCCCCCGAGGGCTGGGAGAGTGGCGACGAGCTGATCCTCGAGACCAGCCTCGGCCGCGCGATCTTCAACGAGCAGCTGCCCACCGACTACCCGTTCGTCAACGAGGTCGTCGGCAAGAAGCAGCTCGGCAACATCGTGAACACGCTGACCCAGCGTTACCCGAACGTGCTCGTGGCGGACTGCCTCGACGCGCTGAAGTCGGCCGGCTTCCACTGGTCGACCTGGTCGGGCATCACGATTGCGTTCTCCGACATTCAGGCCTCGCCGCGTAAGCGCGAGATCCTGGCCCGCTACGAGGCCAAGGCCGCCGAGATCGTCGAGCAGTTCGAGACGGGTATCATCCTCGAGGAGACCCGCTACGAGGAGCTCGTGAAGCTGTGGCTGCAGTGCACCGAAGAGGTCGCCGACGACATGCGCGCGAACTTCTACGAGCGCAACACCGTGTACCGCATGGTGAACTCCGGCGCCCGTGGTAACTGGTCGCAGGTTCAGCAGATCGCCGGTATGCGTGGCCTCGTGTCCGACCCGAAGCAGAAGCTGATCGAGCAGCCCATTAAGGCGAACTACCGCGAGGGCCTGACGGTTCTCGAGTACTTCATCGCCACGCACGGCGCCCGTAAGGGTCTGGTCGATACGGCTCTGCGTACCGCCGAGTCGGGCTACCTGACCCGTCGTCTGGTCGACGTCTCGCAGGACGTTATCGTCCGCGAGGCCGACTGTGGCACCCGTGCCGGCCTGAAGATCGACATCGCCCACAAGAACGAGTTCGGTGAGTGGGAGGCGTCCGAGACCATCGAGACGACCGCCTACGCCCGTAACCTCGCCCGCGACGCGGTGAACGAGGCCGGAGAGGTCGTCATGCCCGCGGGCACCGACCTGGGGGACGACCAGCTCGCCGAGCTCGTCGCAGCCGGCGTTGCGCAGATCGTCTGCCGTTCCGTCCTCACCTGTGAGTCGCAGGTCGGCACCTGTGCGGCCTGCTACGGTCGTTCGCTGGCCACCGGCAAGCAGGTCGACATCGGCGAGGCCGTCGGCATCATCGCCGCCCAGTCGATTGGTGAGCCCGGCACGCAGCTGACGATGCGTACGTTCCACACCGGTGGTGCCGCCTCCGCTGCGGATATTACGCAGGGTCTGCCCCGTGTCCAGGAACTCTTCGAGGCCCGCAGCCCGAAGGTCGAGGCGAAGATGAACGAGGCCGCCGGCCGCGTCCACATCGACGACGAAGACCCGAGCGCGCGTAAGGTCGTCATCACCCGTGACGACGGCAAGGAAGACCTGGTCATCGAGGTCTCGCGTCGCCAGAAGCTCCTCGTCTCCGAGGGCCAGCACATCGAGGCCGGCACCCCGCTGACCGAGGGCCAGCTGGATCCCAAGGAAATTCTGCGCATCATGGGCCGCAACGTGTCCCAGAAGATGCTCGTGGACGAGGTCCAGAAGGTGTACCGCGACCAGGGCGTGGGCATCCACGCCAAGCACATCGAGGTCATCGTCCGTCAGATGCTGCGCCGCGTCACCATCCTGGAGCCCGGCGACACGACGTTCATGCCCGGCGAGCTCGTCGACCGCATGGCGTACCTGACGCAGAACCGTCGCGTCGCAGCCGAGGGCGGCCAGCCCGCCTCCGGCCGCCAGATGCTGATGGGCATCACGAAGGCGTCGCTGGCCACGGATTCGTGGCTGAGCGCCGCGTCCTTCCAGGAGACCACCAAGGTCCTGACCGAGGCCGCCATGAACGGCAAGTCGGACTCCCTGGTGGGCCTCAAGGAGAACGTCATCCTCGGTAAGCTCATCCCGGCTGGCACCGGCCTGTCGCGCTACAACGACGTCATCGTCGAGCCGACGGCTGAGGCCATGGCGAACTCGAACTACTCCGAGGCCGACTTCGGTGA
>CAUSHZ010000112.1:0-4620 GCA_963531605.1 uncultured Actinomyces sp. | reverse complement strand
CCAGCGTCCAGGAACGCTCCTCTCCCCACCCGTTGGTGAGGATCGGGGTCAGCGGTCCGGGCGCAACGTATGCGGTGCTCACTTCGCATCTTCTCCCTTCGTGTCAGTGGCCTCGTCGGCAACCTCGACGGCAACCGGCTCAGTCCAGCCGTTCGCCGCGGCAATCTCGCGGCCCAGCAGGGTGGCGCGGCCCGCGGAGGGGCCTTCGTCCTCGTGGCCGTCCAGGAAGCCGGCCAGGACGCGCTCGTTCTCCTTGAACGTGGGGGCCACGATGGGGCCGCGCGTCGGGTGGATGTCGCGGCCGGCCTGGATGTCGTCGATCATCGCCAGCGCCGACTCGGGGCTCTGGTTGTCGAAGAATTCCCAGTTGACCATGACGACGGGCGCGTAGTCGCACGCCGCGTTGCACTCGATGCGCTCAAGCGTGATCTTGCCGTCTTCGCTGGTCTCGTCGCTTCCGACGCCGACCTTCTCGGAGACCTTTTCCCAGATCTCGTCGCCGCCCATGACGGCGCACAGCGCGTTCGTGCACACGCCCACCAGGTACTCACCGGTGGGGTGACGCTTGTACTGCGTGTAGAAGGTCGCGACGGCGCTGATCTCTGCGCGGGGCAGGTCCAGCGTGGCGGCAATGAAGTCGATGCCGTCCGGGCTGACGTAGCCGTCGACGGACTGAATCAGGTGCAGCATCGGCAGCAGCGCGGAGCGCGAGTGACCGTCCGGGTAGCGGGCGATGATCTGCGCGGCATCCGCCTGCAGGCGTGCCAGGGTGTCGGGTGTGTAGCTCATCGGTCAACGCCTCCGAGAACGGGGTCGATAGCGGCCAGTGCAACGACCACGTCGGCCAGCTGGCCGCCTTCGGTCATCATGGCCAGCGCTTGCAGGTTGGCGAAGGAGGGGTCCCGGAAGTGCGCGCGGAACGGGCGCGTGCCCCCGTCGGAGACGAGGTGAACGCCCAGGATGCCCTTCGCGTGCTCGACGGTCTGGTAGACCTGGCCGGCGGGCACGTGGAAGCCCTCCGTGACGAGCTTGAAGTGGTGGATGAGGGACTCCATGGACTCCCCCATGATCTCGCGGACGTGCTCGGCGGAGTTGCCCTGGCCGTCGGTGGCGACAGCCAGGCGCGCGGGCCAGGCGATTTCGGGGTCGGCGACCATGGTGGGCGCGCCCTCGCACTGGTCCAGCTTGGCGAGGACCTGCCAGATGATGCGCATCGACTCGTAGCACTCGTCGAAGCGAACCATCGTGCGGTTGTAGACGTCCGACTTGTCGCGGGTGGGAACGTCGAATTCGAAGTTCTCGTAGCCGCAGTAGGGCTGGCTCTTGCGCAGGTCCAGGGGCAGGCCGGCGGCGCGCACGCCGGGGCCGGTCGAGCCGAGGGCCATGAGGCCGCTCAGCGGCATGACGGCCACGTCGCACAGACGCTTCTTGAAGATCGGGTTCTCCACGAGGATGTCCTGGAGCTCGCCGATGTCCTTGCGGGCCCGGCGCAGGCGGTCACGGATGTAGTCCGTGGTGCCCTCGCCGATGTCCTGCACGACGCCGCCGGGGCGGATGTACTCGTGGTTCATGCGCAGGCCGGTGATGCGCTCGAAGATGCGCAGGATTTCCTCGCGGGCGCGGAAGCCGATCGTCATGATCGTCGTGGCACCCATTTCGTTACCGGTCGAGCCGATGGCGACCAGGTGCGAGGCGATGCGGCACAGCTCCATCATGAGGATGCGGATGAGGGATGCGCGCTCGGGAATGTCCTCTTCGATGCCGAGGAGCTTCTCGACGCCGAGGCAGTACGCGGCCTCCTGGAAGAAGGGGGCGACGTAGTCCATGCGCGTGCAGTATGCGACGCCCTGGGCCCACGTGCGGTACTCCATGTTCTTCTCGATGCCGGTGTGCAGGTAACCGGTGTCGACGCGGGTCTCACGGACCTTCTCGCCGTCAAGCTCGAGGATCAGGCGCAGAACGCCGTGGGTCGCGGGGTGAACCGGACCCAGGTTAACGACGATGCGCTCGGAGGTGATGGCCTCGATCTCGTGCAGGACGTCGTCCCAGTCGCCGCCCTGGGTGAGGACCTCGGGGATGTCCTCGATGGGCAGGTCGGTCGCGCCGGCGGGCGCGTGGAAAGCGGTGGTCATCAGTTCACACTCCTACGAACGTCGGCGGAAGCGTTGACGGCGCCCTTGAACTCGACGGGGATGCCGCCCAGCGGGTAGTCCTTGCGCTGGGGGTGTCCGACCCAGTCGTCGGGCATCGCGGTGCGCGTGAGCGAGGGGTGCCCGGTGAAGACGATGCCGATGAGGTCCCAGGTTTCGCGCTCCTGCCAGTCGTTTCCGGGGTAGACGGAGACGATGGAGGGGATGCGGGGGTCCTCGTCGGGGCACGTGACCTCGAGGTGGATCATGCGGTTGTGCGTGATCGAGTACAGGGGGTAGATGGCGTGCAGCTCGCGGCCCTTGTCGAGGGGGTAGTGCGCGCCGTTGGTGCCCAGGCACATTTCGAAGCGCAGGTCCGGGTCGTCGCGCAGGTACTTGGCGACGCGCGCGATGTGCTCGCGGGCGATGAAGATGCCGAGCTGTCCGCGGTCGACGGTCACCTTTTCGATGACGTCGGCGACGTCGAGGCCATCGGCGGCGATGAGCTCTTCGAGGACGTCAACGACCTGGTCGAACCAGCCGCCGTAGGGGCGGGAGGCCTCGCCGGGCAGGAAGGAATCGGAGACCAGTCCGGAGAAGCCGGAGGTGGAGGAGTCGGTGCCCGCGCCGAAGAGGCCCTCGCGGTGGGCGATGGGCTCGGGGAGGGCGAAACCGCGCTGGGACGAGGCCTGGGCGACCTCGGCGGGCGCGTTGTCCTCGGGGATGGAAAGGTCGCTCATGCGAGGAGTCCCTTCATCTGGTGGGTGGGGGTCGCCTCGAGGGCGGCCTGCTCGGCGCGGCGCGCGATCTCGCGGCGGTGAACGCCGAGGGGTTCCTTGCCGATCTGCTCACGCAGGACGAGGACCGCGTGGATGAGGGCCTCGGGGCGGGGCGGGCATCCGGGCAGGTAGACGTCGACGGGGACGATGTGGTCGCAGCCCTGGACGATCGCGTAGTTGTTGAACACGCCGCCCGAGGACGCGCACGCACCCATGGAGATAACCCACTTGGGTTCGGGCATCGAGTCGTAGACGCGGCGGATGATGGGTGCCATCTTGTGCGACACACGGCCCGACACGATCATCATGTCGGAGTGACGCGGCGAGGCGCGGAAGACCTCGAGGCCGAAGCGCGCCATGTCGAAACGGGGGGTACCGGCGGCCATCATTTCGATGGCGCAGCACGCCAGACCCATGGTGACGGGCCACTGGCTGTACTTGCGTGCGAGCCCGAGGACCTTTTCGACGCTGGTGAGCGCGATACCCGCGGGCAAGGATTCTTCAAGTCCCACTTGTCTGTTCCTTACTTATATCTCAGTAGTCCAGGCCGCCGCGTCGCCATTCGTAGGCGTAGGGGACGCAGAGGGTGACCAGGAAGCTCATCATGACGACCAGTCCGAACAGGCCCAGCTGGTTGAAGCTGACGGCCCACGGGTACATGAACACAACTTCGATGTCGAAGATGATGAACGTCATGGCGACCAGGTAGTAGCGCACCGGGAAGCGACCCTCGGTGAGGTGAGCGCTGGTCGGCTGGATACCGCACTCGTAGTTGTCGGCCTTGGTTGTGGACTTCTTGGTGGGGCCCAGGATCGCGGAGGCGCCCAGGCCTCCGAAGGCTAGTACGAGGGCAGCTGCCGACATGATGAGCAGCGGCACGTAGGGATTCGTCATCGTTCCTCCCGGTTATCGGTGGTGGTGGTCATGCGGGGCGCACCACCTTGGTCAGCATTGTGATGAGTTGGTCGTCGAAGTCGCCCCCGGTCCTCTCGTACCCGTCCGACAGGAGTTTGTGGACGAGCGTCATGAGGCGCGGGATGGGCAGCCCGACGTTCGTGCAGGTGCGCATGATCGTCGGGTTTTCGATGAGCGCGACGAAGATGCGGCCCAGCTGGTAGTAGCCGCCGTATTCGTCGCGAAGCATGTGAGGGTATTCGCTCATGGCACGGTCGATGCCGGCGCGGTGGGAGCGGGAGCGGGCCTGCGCGATGCACGAGGCAGCGTAGCGCCCGGCCTTCATGGCGGGGGCGATGCCTTCGCCGTTGTAGGGGGAGACCATGCCGCCGGCGTCGCCGACGAGGACGAGGCCCTGAACGTAGTGAGGCTTGCGGTTGAAGCTCATGGGCAGGGCGGCGGAGCGAAGCTGACCGATCTGGTTCTCGGGGGTGAAGCCCCATTCTTCGGGCAGGTTCGCGGTCCAGGTCTTGAAGACCTCGCGGTAGGGCAGGTTGGTGGCGCCGGCGCGCGAGGCGACGGAGCCCAGGCCGACGTTGACGATGCCGTCGCCCATGGGGAAGATCCAGCCGTAGCCGGGCAGCAGGTCGGAGGCGCCGGGGGTGCCGCTCCACAGTTCGAGGTGGGATTCCATCCACTCCTCGTCGCCGCGGGGGCTGTGGAAGTAGGCGCGTGCGGCCACGCCCATGGGTCGGTTCATCTTCTTTTCGAGGCCGAGGCTGGTGGCCAGTCGAGCGGCCACTCCCCCGGCGTCGACG
>CAUSHZ010000111.1:0-4630 GCA_963531605.1 uncultured Actinomyces sp. | reverse complement strand
AAGCCGCGCCTGACCGTCATGGGCGTCATGCTGATCACCGCGATCATGAGTATGTTCATGTCGAACACGGCGACCACGGCGACGATGTTCGCCGTCATGATGCCCGTCATCATGGCCCTGCCCGAGGGTAAGGCGCGCACCGGTATCGCCCTGTCGATCCCGGTCGCCGCGAACGTCGGCGGCATGGGCACGCCGGTCGGCACGCCCCCGAACGCGATCGCGCTCGGCGCCCTGGAGAACGCGGGCGTCAAGGTGACCTTCCTGCAGTGGATGCTCGCGGCCGTCCCGCTCATGCTGGTGCTCCTGGCCCTGTCGTGGGCGTTCATCGCGTGGCGCTACATCCCCGCCGATGCGACGTTCAACATCGACACGTCGGCGCGCTTCGAGAAGTCGCGCAGCGCGATCATCTTCTACTCGGTGGCAGGTCTAACGATCCTCCTGTGGATGACGGAGTCCCTGCACCACATTTCCGCCAACGTCGTGGGCTTCCTGCCGGTTGTGGTCCTTCTGATGACGAAGGTGATGAGCGGCGACGATCTGCGTGCCCTGGACTGGCCGGTCCTGTGGCTGGTCGCGGGCGGTATCGCGCTGGGCTCAGGCGTGGCCGCCACGGGCCTCGACAAGTGGATGCTCGGTTCCATCCAGTGGGCCTCGATCCCCGGCGTCCTCCTGATCTTTGTGCTGGCCCTCGTGGGTTGGGTGACCTCGAACGTCATTTCGCACTCCGCGTCCGCGAACCTGCTGATCCCCATGGGCATGGGCCTGGCGACGACGGTCTCCACGAGGCCCGCGGAGATCGCCATCGTCATCGCGCTGGGCTGCTCGCTCGGCATGTGCCTGCCGATTTCGACCCCGCCGAACGCGATCGCGTACTCGACGGGCACGACCCCGACCCGCGAGATGGCGATCGTCGGCATCGTGGTGGGCGTCATCGGCATCATTCTCCTGGCATTCATCGCGCCGCTGACCTGGGGATTCATCGGGGTGATGTGACGTGTCCGGGGACGAGGCCATGGTCGGTTCGGGGGCGGCGCGCCCCCGGCCGGGGCTGGCCCACGGGTGGACGAGGGGGCCGGCGGCGGAGGACGCCTCGGTGCTGGCCCGCACGGACGTGCGCAGCGGCGGGCACCGAGCCGGCTACCCGATTCACATGCTGGTCGTGGGCGATGACTCGCGCTCGATTGCCGCGCCCGTCACGAGGGACTTGGCGCACGCCTTCCCTGGCCTGTGCCTGGACCGCATCGACGGGCTCGATGACCTGGCTGGCTACGAGGCCAGCCTGAAGCCGGGCGACCACGTGCTGATGGGCCTGGTGACCTCCGAGGTCGACGACATTGACGCGCTCATCGACCGCTCGAGGACCTTCCCGGCGCTGCAGCGCATGCAGTGGGTGGTGGTGACGGATAAGTCCGAGCACCGCGACCTGGCCCGGTGCATGCAGTCGTGCGCGCTCGCCTCGGTCCTCAAGTCCCCGTGGACGGTTCCCCTGCTGGCGGGTCAGGCGTATTCGACGATGGTGCGCTACCTGCAGGGGTGCGGCTACTCGGACAGGCAGATCCGATCGCTCATCGCAGACCCGCCGCCTTTCGCCGTGCAGGGCCCACTCCTGGAGGGCCTGGACCGCGACGAGCGCGAGGTCGTCATGGAGCTCCTCGCCGGCGTTGAGCGCGTGCTCGGCCAGAGGCCTCGGCTGATTGTCCCCGAGGGGACGCAGCTGGTGACCCAGGGCGAGCCGGTGGGCGCCGTCTACCTGGTGCTGGACGGCCAAGTGTCGCTGCACAGGGATTCGGTGCAGGGAGAGGTCCTGGCGCACCTGGCCTCGTCGGGTCCGCTCATTGGCCTCGTGTCGCTGGCCCGCGCTGAGGATGCGTTCTTCACGGGCGAGACGGCGACGGAGGCGACGCTGGTGCGCCTGACGACCGAGCAGCTCCAGATCGTCATCTCCGAGGACCCGTCGATCGGCGCGACGCTGACCGCGCTCGCGATCCGCTCTCTGACGCGTCGCCTCATGCGCGCCGAGGACCTCCACCTCGAGAACGCGATGCTCGCCGAGGACCTCGAGGCCCAGAAGGAGGCCCTGGCGGCCACCCTCGAGGACCTGCGCGCCACCCGAGCAGAGCTGGTCGAACGCGCGCGCTTCGCGATGCTCGGCGAGCTGAGCGCCGGCATCGCCCACGAGCTCAACAACCCGGTGACCGCCCTCGTGCGCGCCGCCAAGCACCTGCACGAGGACGTGGATGCGGCGCTCGCGGCACCGGCCACGGCCTCGTCGAGGGAGGCGATGGCCCGAGCCCTCACCGCGCCCCCGCGCTCCACGTCGGTCGAGCGCGCCCTCATGAAGGAGCTCCTGCCCGTCGTCGGTGACCGCACGCTCGCCCGGCGCCTCGTGCGCGCGGGGATCCAGGGGGCGGACGGTGCGCGCTCTCTCGCGCAGATCCCGGGCGGTATCGACGCGTACGAGGCGGGGGCGCGCCTGGGCGGGTCCCTGCGCTCGGTGCTCGCCGCGGGTGATCGTGTCATCGAGCTGACCCAGTCGCTGAAGGGCTATGCGCGCCCGGACGCCGAAGACCTCAAGCCCGTGGACGTGCGCGAGGGCATCGACGACGTGTTGCGGCTGACCGCCCACAGGGTGCGCGGCATCCGCATCGACTGCGACTACGAGGACGTGCCGCCCGTGCGCGCGCACCCGGCGAAGCTGCAGCAGGTGTGGACGAACCTCATCGTCAATGCGGCCGAGGCCATCGAGGACGAGAACGCCGACCTGGTCGCGGCCGCCGAGGCCTCGGGTGGCGTGCCCGAGCTGCCCGCCCGCGGCGAGGCCGAGGCCCTCATCCGCATTACCGTGCGTCCCACGCCCGAGGGCGTGAGCGTCACCATCCGCGACAACGGCCCGGGCATCGACCCGGGAATCGTCGACAAGATTATGGAGCCCCACTTCACCACCAAGGCGGGGCGCGTCCGATTCGGCCTGGGCATGGGCATGTCCATCGTCCGAAGCATCATTGCCGATCATGGGGGCACACTCACGATCGACTCTCACCCGGGATCCACGACCATGCGGATCTCGTTGCCCGTCCAATCACACGAGGAGGAATCATGACCCTGACAATCCTGTCCCTTGAGGACGAAGCAGACGTGCGCGACGCTCTCGAGCGCGATCTTGAACAGTTCTGGGACAAGATCCGGCTCGAAGTCGCCGAGGATGTTGACGACGCGTGGGCCGTCATCGACGAGATCGTCGAAGACGGGGACGAGCTGGCCCTCGTCCTGTCCGACCACCGCCTGCCCGGAAAGTCGGGCGTGGACTTCCTTGTGGAGCTCATGAAGGACGAGCGTTTCGGCGCGACCCGCACGGTGCTGGTCACCGGCCAGGCGGACCAGTCCGACACGATCCGCGCGGTCAACCAGGCTGGCCTGGACTACTACATCGGCAAGCCCTGGAACCCCGAGGAGCTGCGCGCCGTCGTGCGCGACCAGCTCACCGAGTACGTCCTCGAGTCCGGCGTGAACCCCCTGCCCTACGTGAGCGTGCTCGACGGCGTGCGCGTCATGGAGGCGATCCGCTAAACGGCACACACAGGGCCGCCGCACAACCAACGACGGTTGCGCGGCGGCCCCTTGTGCTGCACGTGAGTCTCTCAGGTTGTCGGGTCGCACGCCCACAAGGGGAGGGATTGCCAGTTATCGGGCGTGCCCGTTGCTCGCAGGGGAACGATCTCGGTAGCCGGGAAGGTCGCGAGGACTCGAGGAAGAGCGGTCCCGTCTCCCAGGTTCATCGTGCGGGTGAGGTATTGGACCAGAGTGAGCTGGTCGAAGCACTTGTTTTTCCTTGGAGACAGGTTCTGTATGCCGAGGCGTTCCGCATCTTGTGGAAGCTTCACCTGTCGCAGACTGCGATTAAATAGTCGCCCCTGGTGTGCACAAATATTGCGTAGAATTCGCAGATTTTCGAGCCATGAATTGACCTGTGGACGAGTTAAGTACAGAGAGCCAGCGATGCTGTCTTGGCAGTGAATGGGTGCCATTTTAAATAGCGTGGCAAGCTGTCCCCATTCAAGGATATGCACTGCTACCCATATGGGTAGTTTACTTGCGTATTGACTTTTATAGTGTTTGATAAAATCCTCTTGTGATCGACTGAGGTTTATATTGTAGGACTTGATCCATTTTCTGTATTCATCGGTTTCGTGGTTGTATTCCTTGTCGAAACCTGAGGGTCCCAACCGCAGCGATGTAAGGTGTAGATAGGGGTGATCTGTGCCGAGCGTGTAGCCGATGAGTGCTCGTAGTCCTACTTCGATCCGTGAGAGTTCTTGAAAAGTTGTTGCACGGAGTCGCTCATCGAATCTGTAGAGCGCTAAGACCTGTTCTAGGTTTGTCTCGGGACGGAACTGATCGGAGCGTGTTCGGCTCTCCCTATCGTATTGACGAAACGGGTAAGAGTATCCGGATAATCTGTAGTAGCTGATTGTCTCGAGTGTTTTCCGCGCTTTTTCAATGTCATCGATGATCATTCCACGTGATCGTAATATGTTGATCTGTTCGTCGATAGTTCGAAAAGGCTTTTCCATGGTTATGCGGGTTAAGGGTCAAAAAGTGTGTCCGGAATCGCGGATTTTCACGGATTGAC
>CAUSHZ010000110.1:0-4774 GCA_963531605.1 uncultured Actinomyces sp. | reverse complement strand
TCGTCATCGTCCTGGCCCAGATCGACCTTTCCGTCGGCTCGGTCGTGGCCGTGACTGGCGCACTCAGTGGCGTCCTCGTCATCAAGCAGGGCTACCCCTGGTGGGTCGGTGTCGTCGCCGCCCTCGTCATGGGCATCCTGATCGGCGCGTTCCAGGGCTTCTGGGTCGCCTACGTGGGCATCCCCGGCTTCATCGTCACCCTGGCTGGCATGCTCCTCTTCCGCGGCCTGACCTACCAGGTTCTCGACAACGTCTCGCTGTCGCCCTTCCCCAAGGGCTACTACAACATCGCCAACGGCTTCCTCAACGGCCTCCTGGGCGGTAACGGATTTGACGTCTTCACCCTGGTGATCTTCGGAATCGGCGTGGCCGGCTTTGCCTACCAGCAGGTGCGCACCCGCCGCGCCCGCATCTCCTACAACCAGGCGGTCGAGGCGATGTGGCTCTTCATCGCGAAGATCGTGCTCACCGCTGTCGTCGTCATGTGGTTCGCCTACAAGCTCTCCACCGAGCGCGGCCTGCCCATCGTGCTGATCCTCCTGGCGATCCTCGTGCTCGTCTTTGGAACCCTTGCGTCCTCGACGATGTTCGGTCGCGACGTGTACGCGATCGGTGGCAACAAGTCCGCCGCCGCGCTGTCGGGCATCAACGTCAAGAAGGTCACCTTCTGGTGCTACGTCAACATGGGCTTCCTCGCGGGTGTCGCCGGCGTCGTCTACTCGGCGCGTATGAACGGCGCGCAGCCTTCGGCGGGCAATATGTTTGAGCTTGACGCGATTGCCGCCTGCTTCATCGGTGGCGCGTCGACGACCGGTGGTATCGGACGTCTGTCCGGTGCCCTCATCGGTGGCCTCATCATGGCCGTCATGTCCAACGGCATGCAGCTCATGGGTGCCTCCACCTCCACTCAGCAGATCGTCAAGGGAGCCGTCCTGCTCCTGGCCGTCGCCTTCGACGTCTGGAACAAGCAGCGCGCCTCGGCCTGAGGGAACGCGTAGAACCCACGAGGGCGGGGAGCGGCTGCAGGGTCGCTTCCCGCCCTCGTGTATGCCCGTGGGGTCTATGCGTGCGGTCGGCCGTGTTTGTCATGTCTAATGAGAGGGATGAACTCTCGGCGCGGGGCACAGTTCCTGTTACCGAAAAACGTGCCGGTGGCGACGCATTTGAGTTCCGCGGAATTGCAACCACTCGGCAAGTTTGAGTGAGTTGTCGCACAGAATTGACGGTTTTTGAGCAAAAAAACGAGATATTTTCGTGAAATCCGCGAAATCTGGCCCTAAAGTCGGCGAAATCGCCAAAGATTTCGTAGTGTGTCATTCGTGGCCACGACAGTGGTAACCAAGAACGAACAGGAATGAGGTTTCTCAATGTCCGTGAACCGTACCGAGCTTGTCGCTCAGATTGCCGAACGTGCCGACCTGACCAAGGCGAAGGCCGACGAGGCCCTGGCCGCCTTCCAGGCCGTCCTCGTTGAGTCCCTGGCTAAGGGCGAGGCCGTCAAGGTGACCGGTCTGCTCTCCGTCGAGCGTGTTGAGCGCGCCGCCCGCACCGGCCGTAACCCCCGCACCGGCGAAGAGATCAAGATCCCCGCTGGCTACGGTGTGAAGCTCTCCGCTGGCTCCACGCTGAAGAAGGCCGTCTCCAAGTGACGCGCTGACACTAGCGAATAGCCTGTGGGGCACGACCGCATGGTCGTGCCCCACACGCGTCTCTACGGGCGCGACACGCATGCTGTGGAGGCTCCTGTGCGGTTGCTGGGTGCCTGGCAGGGGAATGGTGCCTCGCCGGGCCCTCGTGGCTCCTGAGGAACCTGGCAGTGTGCTCGCCTGTATGACGTTGCCCCCGGCCCGCATCAGCGGGCCGGGGGCAACGCATGGAGTTCGCATGAACGTGTGTGTTAGGCGTTCACCTCTTCCTTGACGCTCAGCGTCAGGAGCGGGTGGTGGCACGCCACGCGGTGCGTCTCATCCGTGAGCATGGGCTGCACCTTGCACTCCTCGCCAGCGAACGGGCAGCGCGGGCGGAAGCGGCAACCCTCGGGCGGGTTGACGGCGCTCGGCGGCTCGCCGGTGAGCTTGATGGCGCTCTCGTCGTGCGCGAACTCGGGGTCCGGAACGGGGATCGAGTCGATGAGCGCCTTCGTGTAGGGGTGCTTCGGGTTGTTGACGACCTCGGAAGCCGGGCCCTCCTCGACGATGCGGCCCAGGTACATGACGCCGATACGATCGGCCATGTACTGGACGACCGCCAGGTCGTGGCTGATGAACAGGTAGGACAGGCCCAGCTCGGCCTGCAGGTCCTTCATGAGGTTGAGGACCTGCGCCTGGACGGAGACGTCGAGCGCGGAGACGGGCTCGTCCGCCACGATCAGGTCGGGGGCCAGGGTCAGTGAACGGGCGAAACCGATGCGCTGGAGCTGTCCGCCCGAGAACTCGTGCGGGTAGCGGTCCAGGATTTCCTCGGTCAGGCCCACCTGCTCGAGGATCTCCATGATGCGCTCGGCGATCTGGCGAGCGTTGCCGGTCTTCTGGATGCTCATGGGCTCGGCCAGGATCTGGTCGATGCGCATGCGCGGGTCCATTGCTGCGTAGGAGTCCTGGAACATCATCTGCACGTCTCGGTGAATGCGTACAGCGTCGCGTCCCTTGAGCGTGGCCAGGTCGCGTCCATCGAGCTCGATGGCACCGCCCGACGGGCGCTCGAGGCCGGCGATGAGGCGGCCAACGGTTGACTTGCCGCAGCCGGACTCGCCGACGAGGCCGTAGGTCTCGCCCTTGTTGACCGTGATCGACACACGATCGACGGCCGAAACGACACCCTTATCGCGCTTGAAGAAGCCGGAGCCTGACGACTCGTACTCGCGCGAGGCCTCCTTGACGTCGAGGAGTACCTCGTGGGAGATCTCTGGGGTGGCGTCGACCGCGTCCTCGGCCGTGCCGGAATCCATCATGGCCTGGAGGACCGCGGGGGACTCGTCGCCCTCCTGCACCGGGTGGAAGCAGGAGAAGGTGTGGTTTTCGTCCCCGCTCAGGTCCGGGTAGCCGGCGCGGCACTCGTCGGTGGCCCACAGGCAGCGGGCCGCAAAGCGGCATCCCTTCGGCAGGTTGGTCAGCGACGGGGGAGCGCCCGGAATCGAGAAGAGCTTGGTGCCTGCTGCGAGGGCGCGCTCGGGCAGAGCCGCCATCAGCGAGCTCGTGTAGCGGTGCTTCGGCTCGGTGAACAGCGTCTTTGTCGGCGCGGTCTCGACGATACGGCCGGCGTACATGACGGCGACACGGTCGGTGTGGCCGGCAACAACACCCAGGTCGTGGGTGATGAGGATGACGCCCATCTTGTACTCGTCGCGCAGCTCATCGATGAGGTCGAGGATCTGCATCTGCGTCGTCACGTCCAGGGCCGTCGTCGGTTCGTCCGCGATGAGGATGCGCGGCTTGCACACGAGGGCCATGGCGATCATGACGCGCTGGCGCATGCCGCCCGAGAGCTGGTGCGGGTAGTTGTTGATGACCACCTCGGGACGAGGCATGCCGACGCGCTTGAGGATCTCGACGGCGCGTGCGAGGGCTTCCCTCTTCGAGAGCTTCTCGTGCACGCGCAGCGGCTCGCACACCTGAAGGCCGATCTTCATAGTCGGGTTCAGGGAGGTGAGCGGATCCTGGAAGATCATGCCGACCTTGGTGCCGCGAAGCTTGCGCTTGTCCTTAAGGGGCAGCTGGGTCAGGTCCTGGCCGTCGAGGATGATCGAGCCGGAGGAGACCTTGCCGCCCTGGGGGAGCAGACCCATGAGGGACAGGGCCGTCATGGTCTTGCCGGAACCGGACTCGCCCACGATACCCAGGGTCTCGCCCGGGTTCACGTGCAGGTCAACGCCTGAGAGGGCGCGAACCACGCCGGAGCGGATCTCAATATCGGTGTGCAGATCTTTGATCTGAAGGAGTGGAGTGTTCATAGTTCAGTGCTCACCTCTTGCGCAGTCGAACTTCGAAGGCGTCACGCAGGCCGTCGCCGATAAAGTTGAACGACAGGACCAGGATGATGATGAGGACGCCCGGCGGGTAGAGCAGCCACCAGTTGCCCGAGTAGACGTGCGACTGGCTGTTGGAGAGCATGGCTCCCCAGTCGGTGGCGGGAGGCTGCGCGCCCAGGCCGAGGAACGACAGGTAGGCGACGTAGAGGACGGCGTCTGCGACCTGGAAGGTCGCGTTGACGATGACGGTGCCGATCGTGTTACGGACGATGTGCGTCCGGATCGCTCGGGGCATCGAGCCGCCCATGCCACGCATCGCGACGACGTACTCGCGCGTGCGCAGCGACAGGGCCTCGCCTCGAATCAATCGGGACGTACCCAGCCAGGACAGGGCCGACATGATGATGATGAGGACCGGGACGGTCGGGGGGATCATCGTGGCGATCAGCATGAAGAGGAACAGGACGGGCACGGACATGAGCGCGTCAACGATGCGCATCATGATCGCGTCGATCCAGCCCCCGACGAAGCCCGCGACCGCGCCGTACAGGGTGCCGATCGTGGTAGCGAAGATGCCGGCGAACAGGCCGACGATGATCGAGGTCTGTCCACCCTTCATGAGGCGGCCGAGCTGATCGTAGCCGACCATGTCCGTGCCGAGCGGGTGCTCGGAGGAGGGAGGCAGCGCCGAGTTCATGAGGTCGGTGTGAACCTGGTCGGTCACGTAGAACATCGGGCCGATGAACGAGAATGCCAGCAGAATCAGGAGCATGCACACGCCGAAGACGGCGAGCTTGTTCTCCATGA
>CAUSHZ010000109.1:0-4804 GCA_963531605.1 uncultured Actinomyces sp. | reverse complement strand
CCTACCAGACCGCCAAGGAAGTCCTCAAGAAGTACCCCGAAGTCAAGGGCATCCTCGGCACCTCCTCCTTCGACGCGCCCGGCACCGCCCGCGCCATCGAAGAACTCGGCCTCAAGGGCAAAGTCTTCACCGCCGGCACGGGCATGCCCGCAGCCAACGCCCAGATCCTCAAGGACGGCTCCGTCTCCACCCTGACCCTCTGGGACCCCGCGGACGCCGGCTACGCCATGGCATCCCTGGCCACCAAGATCCTCAACGGTGAAAAGATCGAAGACGGCGTCAACCTCGGCGTCAAGGGCTACGAATCCATGCACTTCTCGCAGGGCTCCACCAAGGTCCTCGAAGGCAACGGCTGGATCCAGATCACCAAGGACAACGTCGACTCCCTCGGCTTCTAACCGATACACCGCACACGACCACCCGCGCGCCACGGCCTCGTCCCAATGAACGAGGCCGTGGCCCCGGGTCGGCATCACGCGTCGGAAAGGACACCACATGGACACCCCAGTGCTGGCGGTACGACACGTCAGCAAATCCTTCGCAGGCGTGCGAGCCCTGGTCGACATCGACCTCGACATCGCGCCCGGAGAAATCCACTGCCTCGCCGGAGAAAATGGGTCGGGCAAATCCACCCTCATCAAAGTCATCTCGGGAGTCCACACCCCCGAACAGGGCACGGTCTCCATCGGGGGCCGCGACTTCACGCGACTGACACCCGCCGACGCCATCGACGCGGGCGTACGCGTCATCTACCAGGACTTCTCCATCTTCCCCAACCTCTCCGTCATGGAGAACATCGCGCTCGGCAGCGAAGTCGCCGCCGGACGCCGCCTCGTCAACCGCTCGCGCATGCGCGAAGTCGCCCGCGAAGCCGTCGCCAAAATCGGCTTCCAGGTCGACCTCGACGAACTCGTCGGCAACCTCTCCGTCGCCGACAAACAGCTCGTCGCCATCAGCCGCGCACTCATGGGCGACGCGAAACTCATCATCATGGACGAGCCCACGACCGCCCTCACCAAGAAGGAAGTGCGCGCCCTCTTCGACATCGTCGCCGACCTGCAATCGCGCGGCATCGCGATCCTCTTCGTGTCCCACAAGCTCGAAGAAGTCTTCGAAATCGCGCAACGCTTCACCATCCTGCGCAGCGGACACAAGGTCATCACCTGCCCGAAGGAAGAACTCGACCGCGCCAGCTTCGCCCGCCACATGACCGGGCGCGACTTCGACGAGGAGCGCTACCAGCCCGGCGACATCACCGACGCACCGATCCTCCAGGTCGAGGGCGCAACCGTTGCCGGCGCCTTCGCCGACGCCTCCCTGAGCGTGCGGCCCGGCGAAATCCTCGGCATCACCGGCCTGCTGGGCTCCGGACGCACCGAACTCGCCATGTCCCTCTTCGGGATGCTCCCCCTCGACTCCGGGTGCATCCGCGTCAAAGGCCAAGACGTCACCCTGCGAGGCGTGCGCGACGCGATCGCAGCCGGCATCGCCTACGTCCCCGAAGACCGACTCACCGAAGGCCTCTTCCTCTCGCGCTCGATCGGCGAAAACATCACGATCTCCGAAATGGAATCCTTCACCAAGGCCCTCGGATTCATCGACAAGAAAGCCATCCGCGACGAAGAGAAGAAGTGGGTGAAGCGCCTCGACGTCGTCACCCCCGACCCGGCCAACGCCGTCAACACCCTGTCGGGCGGCAACCAGCAAAAGGTCGTCCTGGCCAAGTGGCTCGCCACCAAGCCCTCCGTCCTCATCCTCAACGGGCCCACCGTCGGCGTCGACATCGGCTCCAAATTCACGATCCACTCGATCCTGCGCGAACTCGCCGCGCAAGGCATGGCCGTCATCATCATCTCCGACGACATCGCCGAAGTGCTCACCAACTGCTCGACCATCGCCATCATGCGAGCCGGGCACCTGAGCGACCCGATCAACCCCGACACCCTCACCGAGGCCGAACTGACCCGGCTCCTGTCCGAAGACCAGGCCCCGGCCTCGTCGACCGAAGGGGGAGAGAACTAATGCCCCGACTCATCACGAAAGTCCTGCGCGCCAACGAATTCTGGGTGTTCCTGGTCATCGCGGCGCTCACCCTCGTCATCCAGGCCAGGTCCGGACAGTTCTACACGGCGAACAACCTCGTCGACCTGGCCGGCGCGATGGTGGTCCCCGGCCTCTTCGCCGTCGCCGCCCACCTCGTCCTCGTCTCCGGCGGCATCGACGTGTCCTTCCCGGCGCTGGCCTCCCTCGCGGTCTACGTGACCACGAAAGTCCTCGTCGACAACGGGTGGAACGGGCCCGTCATCGTGCCCTTCCTGATCGCCGCCGCCCTCGGCGCGGTCCTCGGCGCATTCAACGGCATCTTCACGTCGAGGCTGACCGTGCCCACGCTGATCATCACCCTGGGCACCGCCAACGTCTTCAACGGCGTCATGCAGGGCGCGCTCAAATCCGTGCAGATCAACACGATCCCCGAGTCCATGCGCTCCTTCGGATCCGCGTCCCTCTTCGTCGCCCGCAACGAGAGCTCCGGCCTGCAGTCCTCCATGCCCGTGTCCTTCCTGATCCTCGTCGCGGTCGTCGCGGTGGCCTTCTTCGTCACCCGCTACACGATGTTCGGACGCTCCCTCTTCGCCATCGGCGGCGACGAGAGCGCTGCCGCCCGCGTCGGCTTCAAAGTGCGTGCCACCAAGTTCTGGCTCTACGTCCTCGTCGGCGTCATCGCCGCCCTGGCCGGCATGGTCCGCACCTGCTCCATGGGACAGATGCACCCCACCAACCTGCTCGGCATGGAAATGATGGTCATCGCAGCCGTCGTCCTGGGCGGCACCGCCATCACCGGCGGCAAGGGCTCACTGACGGGCGTCATGCTCGGCACGCTGCTCATCGTCATCGTCCAAAACTCCATGATTCTCATGGGAATCCCGACGTTCTGGCAGGGCTTCGCCCTGGGCCTGCTCATCATCGTGGGAACCGGCGTCTCCGCGCTTCAGGTCATGCGCGCCCGCCGCAACGCACACTAGGAGGACCACATGTCAACGCTTCTCGCCTCCCCGCGCCTCGCTTTCCTCAAAAAGGACAGCTACATGACGCGACTGATCATCGTCTTCCTCCTGCTGCTCATCTTCTTCGCCGCCGTGCGCCCCGGCCCCTTCTTCGCCGTGCGCACCTGGCAGTCGATGGCCGTCCAATTCCCCGAATTCGGCCTCATGAGCCTGGGCGTCATGTTCACCATGTTCACCGCCGGCATCGACCTGTCCGTCGTCGCCATCGCCAACGTCACCTCGATCTGCGCGGCCCTCACGCTGCGCTCCATGCTCGGCCCGGCCGTCACCCCCTCGGCGATGGGCATGGCCACCCTCATCGCCCTGGGCGTCGCCCTGGCGGTCGGGGTCGTGTGCGGACTCATCAACGGCACGCTCGTCGCGGTCCTCAAGATCCCACCCATCCTGGCCACCCTCGGCACCCTCGAGCTCTTCGGCGGCGTCGCCCTCATCCTCACCCAAGGCAAACCCGTCTCCGGCGTCCCCGCAGCGTTCGGAGCTGTGTTCACGGGGAAGGTGGCCGGCCTCGTGCCCATCCCCCTCGTCGTGTTCCTCGTGTGCGCGGCCGTCGCGGGTGCCATCGTCGCCTTCACGGGCTTTGGGACCACGATCCTCATGCTCGGCACGAACGACACCGCGGCGCGCTTCTCGGGCCTGAAAGTCAAGAGCCTGCTGATCCGCACCTACGTGCTGTCCGGCATCATGGCCGCGATGGCCGGCATCGTCATGCTCGCGAACTACAACTCCGCGAAAGCCGACTACGGCGCCTCCTACACGCTGCTCACCGTCCTCATCGTCGTCCTCGGCGGTGTCAACCCCAACGGCGGATCCGGGCGCCTGGGCGGCGTGCTCCTGTCCATCCTCATGCTCCAGGTCCTCTCCTCCGGCCTGAACATGTTCCCCGACATCTCCAACTTCTACAGGCCCCTCATCTGGGGTGGCGTCCTGCTGCTCGTCATCTGCATGAACGAGGGCCTCTTCTCCTTCTCCAAACTGCGCAGACTCAGGAAAGGACACGCGCATGCTGACAGCTAAAGACAAGCACGTCGTCGTCGGCGCCGACTTCGCCGGGCACCCCCTCAAGGAAGCCGTCAAAGCCCACCTCGAGGAGCGCGGCTGGACCGTCACCGACCTGACGCCCGACGCCGAGAATGCGCCCATGTACCACCGCGTCGGCTTCATGCTTGGCGCCCAGATCGCCGAAGGCAAGTTCGAGCGCGCCCTCGCCTTCTGCGGCACCGGCATGGGCATCCACATCGCCGCCTCCAAGTGCCCCCACGTGCACGCCGCCGTGTGCGAATCCGTGCCCGCCGCGCGCCGCTGCGCCGCCGCCAACAACGCGAACCTGCTCGCCATGGGCGCCTTCTACGTCGCCCCGCGCACCGGGATGGCCATGGCCGACGCGTTCCTCGAGTCCTCCCTCGGGTCCGGGTACGAGGCCTGGGACGGCTTCTACGAGTACCACCGCATCGGGTACGACGAATGCGAAAACTTCGACTACGAGGCCTACAAGGCCAACGGGTTTGAGGTCGTTGACCCGGGCTTTGCCGTCCTCGCGGAGCAGCCCAAGGGTTTGGCGTACTGAGGTGATGCCGTGACAGAGGTGGGGGCTCCCGTTTGGGAGCCTCCACCTTATGCTGTGACGCTCAGCCCTCAAACATCGGAGCCGCCCGCCCCCGGGTCCGCCACGTTCAGGGCAGCCGCTTGCTTCGCCGCCCCCAGGGCGACGTACTCGGCGGGGGAGGGGACCTCCACCTCGG
>CAUSHZ010000108.1:0-4828 GCA_963531605.1 uncultured Actinomyces sp. | reverse complement strand
TCCACGTTCGCTTGACAATCAGCGGAGCCCCGCCCCTCACAGCAAGCTTACCGCACTGTCAGACGCGCGCAGGCGGCGGTCTCAGCTGGTGTGGTCGGGGCCTGCCACGCGGGGCGCGTGGGGGCGCGCGGGCGCCATGCCGGCCTTCTTGAGGTCGGCACGCAGGTCGCGGGGCAGCGCGAAGGTCGTCGATTCGGTTTCGGTGCGGGCCACCTCGACGGTGGGGAATCCGCGCTCCTGCAGCCATTCGATGACCTCGCGCACGAGGATCTCGGGCACGGACGCGCCGGAGGTGAGGCCCACGGTGCGGGCACCCTCGAACCAGGCCTCGTCGAGTTCGTCGGCTTTGTCGACGCGGTAGGCGGCGCCGGCCCCGGCCTCGAGCGCGACCTCGACGAGGCGCACGGAGTTCGAGGAGTTCGCCGAGCCGACGACGACCATGACGTCCACCTGGGGCGCGATGTGCTTGACGGCGCCCTGGCGGTTCTGGGTGGCGTAGCAGATGTCGTCCGACGGCGGGTCGATGAGCTGCGGGAAGCGCTGGCGCAGGCGGTCCACGGTCTCGCGGGTCTCGTCGACGGAGAGCGTGGTCTGGGAGATCCACACGACGCGCGAGGGGTCGCGCACGACGACGTTATCGACCTCGTCGGGGGTTCCGACGACCTGGATGTGATCGGGGGCCTCGCCGAAGGTGCCCTCGACCTCCTCGTGGCCCTGATGGCCCACCAGGATGATGTCGTAGTCTTCCTTCGCGAAGCGCACGGCCTCGCGGTGCACCTTGGTCACGAGCGGGCAGGTCGCGTCGATCGTGGCGAGGTGGCGGGTGGCGGCGGCCTCGTGGACGGCCGGGGAGACGCCGTGCGCGGAGAAGACGACGCGGGCGCCCTCGGGCACCTCGTCGGTCTCCTGGACGAAGATCGCGCCGCGCTTGGTCAGCGACTCGACGACGAACTTGTTGTGGACGATCTCCTTGCGCACGTACACGGGCGCGCCGTACAGCTCGAGGGCCTTTTCGACGACGTCGACGGCGCGGTCCACGCCGGCGCAGTATCCGCGGGGGGCGGCCAGGAGGATACGGCCGTTGCCTTCGCCGTGGGACGCGGGCAGGGGGGTCTCGGCGCTGGCGCGCAGGTCGACGTTTTCATTCATGCGTCAACCCTATCGCCCGGGGGCGCGGGCGTGCGCGTGGGCGCGGAAATCACACATTGGCACCTCTACTGACGAGGCCGGGGCGCGCCCGCGTTGTCGTCTGCCCACACGCGTTGGGGCGGCGGAAGCTCACACCCGACAGCGTTCACCCCCTCCATCGTCTACCCACACGCGTGAGGGCGGCAGCGCAGATGGGGGCGGCGTGTGGCATCCTGTGTGAGTGACCTCGCCCTATACTCCCTCCTCGCCCGCAGCTGGGCCCGCATCCGGCGCACCTTGCGCGCAACCGCCCGCCGCGAAGGCGGCCGATACGACGCGGGATAATCCGTGGCCGCTGCGCAGGCTGACGGAGAACATCAAGGTGTACGTGGACCGCATGAGCCCCCTGTGGGTGGAGGGCCAGGTCGTCGAATACAAGGTGCGCCCGGGCGCAAAGATGCACTTTTTGACGCTGCGCGACCTGGACACGGACACGTCGATGACGGTGACCGCGTGGGCGGGCGTCATGGATTCCACGCCTCTGACGGAGGGCGCGCGCGTGGTGACGCGCGTGAAGCCCGTCTTTTGGGAGCGTTCGGGTCGACTCAACCTGCAGGCGGCTGAGATTCACCTGCAGGGCGTGGGCGACCTGCTCGCCCAGATCGAGGCGCTGCGCGCCCGCCTGGCCGCCGAAGGCTTGTTTGCGGATGCCCGTAAGAAGCCGCTGCCGTTTCTGCCGCGAACAATCGGCCTGATCTGCGGGCGCAATGCGAAGGCGAAGGACGACGTGGTCGTCAACGCATCGGACCGGTGGCCCACCGCGCACTTCGAGATCCGCGAGGTCGCTGTCCAGGGCGATCACTGCGTGCCCGAGGTGGGCCGCGCCCTTCTCGAGCTGGACGCCATGGAGGACGTAGACGTCATCGTCATCGCGCGCGGCGGCGGCGCGGTCGAGGACCTGCTTCCGTTCTCCGACGAGCGCCTTGTGCGCGCCGTCGCAGACGCCCGCACCCCCATCGTTTCTGCGATCGGTCACGAGGGCGACTCTCCCCTGCTGGACTTGGCGGCCGACTACCGGGCTTCGACCCCGACGGACGCGGCCCGCCGCATCGTCCCGGACCGCGCCCGCGAGCGCGACGGCGTCGCCCAGGCACTGACCCGAATGAGAGGAGCCCTGGCCGGGCGCCTGATGACGGAGCGCTCGAACTTGACGCTCATTGCGTCGCGGCCGGTACTCCAGGGGCCGGGGGCCATCATCGACGGGCACCGCAGCGCCCTCGATCAGCGCGTCGTCGCCCTGCGCGCGGCGATCGAGCGCAGGCTCGCTTCGGAACGCCAGCGGCTGACGCGATCGCGCGCGACGCTCACCGCCCTGTCCCCGCAGGCGACGCTGGACCGCGGCTACGCGCTGCTCAAAACGCCGTCTGGCCAGCTCATCACGTCCTCGGCGCAGGTCAAGAAGGGCGACCTCATCGAGGGAATCCTCGCCTCTGGCCGCATGGTCGCCCAGGTCGTGGGTGCCACCAACCCGACCCCGCCCTCCGATTCGTGACCCGGGACCTGCGCCCCAGCCTCGTCCCACCCATCACCCAACGTAAGGAACAACACAATGACCGCGAATGATCAGCTGCCCGATCCTCAGTCCCTCGGATACGAGGCCGCGCGCGACGAATTGGTGCGCATCGTCCAGACACTTGAGGGAGGTCAGGCCCCGCTCGAGGACACTCTGTCGCTCTGGGAGCGCGGCGAAGCACTGGCGGCGCGCTGTTCTCAGATTCTGGACGGTGCGCAGGCGCGTCTTTCTGGACGCGCGACGCCCCCGACCCCCGAAGCACGCTAGTCTACATTCTGTAGATCCACTGACCCCCGAAGGCGAGGAGACACCATGACGGTGCAATCTGGACCCCACATTCTCGCGATCGGCGAGGCACTCATCGACGTCGTCATCACGTACGAGCAGCCCGACTTCCCCGTTGAGGTCCCAGGTGGCTCTCCCGCGAACGTCGCCCTGACGCTGGGTCGCCTCGGCCGCCCGGTGACGCTGGCGACCTGGATCGGTCTGGACGAGCGTGGCCGCCTCATCGACTTCCACATGTACGATTCCGGCGTGCACGTCACCGGGGCCTCGCGCGGTGCCTCGCACACGTCGACGGCGCTGGCACGCCTGGACGAGTCGGGGGCCGCCACCTACACCTTCGACCTGGAGTGGGCGCCGACTCCACCAATCACCGTTCCGCCGACCGCTCAGATCATCGAGGCGGGCTCGATTTCGGCGATCATCGAGCCGGGCGCCTCCGCCGTTCTTGACGCGCTGACCCGCGGCCGCGAGCACGCGCTCGTGTGCTTCGACCCGAACGCGCGCCCCTCGATCATGGGTGATCCCGCGGCCGCGCTCACTTCCCTCGAGCGTTTTATCGCCCTGGCGGACGTCGTCAAGGTCTCCGACGAAGACATCGAGTGGCTGACGGGCGGCGCGCCGATCGACGAGGTCGTGGATCGTTGGCTCGGCATGGGCCCCTCCCTGGTGGTCGTCACGCGCGGCAAGCGCGGCAGCGACGTCACCACGGCTTCGGGCGTGCGCTTCACGAAGACGCCTGGCGACGTCGAGGTCGTCGACACGGTCGGCGCGGGCGACTCCTTCATGGGCGGCATGATCGACGCCATGTGGGGCATGGGTCTGCGCGGTGCCGACGCGCGCGAGGCCCTACGTTCCCTGCCCGAGGAGCAGGTCCGCGCCATTATCGACCGCGCCAGCGCCGTGTCCGACGTGACCGTCTCGCGCAAGGGCGCAAACCCGCCCTGGGCGCACGAGCTGTCCTAAGCACGCCACACACGTGACGAGGCCGGTCCCCACATCGGGGGCCGGCCTCGTTCATCGAACGCGCGGCACGCTCGGCGCGCGGTTACTTGCCCATGCGGCGCTCGCGCTGCGCGTAGGAGCGCAGGGCTCGCAGGAAATCGACGCGGCGGAAGTCGGGCCAGTAGACCTCGCAGAAGTAGTACTCGGAGTGCACGGACTGCCACAGCATGAAGCCCGACAGGCGCTGCTCGCCCGACGTTCGGATAACGAGGTCGGGGTCGGGCTGGTCCTTCGTGTACAGGTGCGCGGTGATATCCGCGTCGGTGAAGGAGTCGGCGAGCTCGTCGAGGGTGCGCCCCTGGGCCGACGCCTCGCGCATCATGGAGCGCACGGCCTCGGTGATCTCGTGTCGGCCGCCGTAGCCGACCGCGATATTGACGGTCATTCCCTGCACGTCGGCGGTGCGCGCGACAGACGCACGCAGGTCCTCGGCCACCTGCTCGGGCAGCAGGGACAGGTCGCCGACCACGGCCAGCTTCCAGCGCCCCTGATCCGCCAGGAGCGACACTGCCTCGCAGATGATGCGCAGCAGCTCGCCCAGCTCGCCGGCGTCGCGCGAGAGGTTATCGGTTGAGAGGAGCCACAGCGTCACGATCGACACACCCGCGTCGTCGGACCACTGGAGGAACTCGCTGATCTTTCCGGCGCCAGCGCGGTGCCCCTGCGAGGCGGTCGCGCCCAGCGACTTCGCCCAGCGGCGGTTACCGTCCAGGATGACGCCGATGTGTGCGGGTACGGCGGCGTCAGACAGCTCAGCTTTGAGGCGACGCTCGTACATGTCGTAGAGCATGTTCCACTGGGCCATGATGTCCCTCCCTACTGTCGCACCCTGCGGCGCGG
>CAUSHZ010000107.1:0-4872 GCA_963531605.1 uncultured Actinomyces sp. | reverse complement strand
GCATCGTCATCTACGTGCGCGACTTCCTCTCGCGCTACCAGGCCGACGCCCTGCGTTACTTCATCAGCGCTGCCGGCCCCGAGACCTCGGACTCCGACTTCACGTGGGCCGAGTTCGTGCGTCGCACCAACGGCGAGCTCGTCGCCGGCTGGGGCAACCTGGTCAATCGCACCGCCTCCATGATCGCCAAGAAGTTCGGCGAGATCCCGACCCCCGGTGAGCTTGAGGACGTCGACCGTGCCCTCCTGGACGCCGTCGAGGCCGGTTTTGCCACCGTCGGAAACCTGATCCGCCACCACCGTCAGAAGGCGGCGCTGTCCGAGGCCATGCGCCTGGTCGGCGAGGCGAACAAGTACGTGACCGACACCGAGCCCTTCAAGCTCAAGGCTCCCGAGCAGCAAGAGCGCCTCGCGACGGTTCTGTGGACCCTCGCCCAGGCCGTCGCGGACCTCAACCTCATGCTCTCCCCGTTCCTGCCCCACGCGGCCAATGACATCGACCGCGTCATGGGCGGGGCCGGCGAGATCGCGCCCATGCCCTACATCGAGGAGGTCGCCGAGCTCGACCCGCAGGTCCTGCCCGCCGACTTCGAGGGCCGAAACGGCTATCCGATCATCACGGGCGACTACACGCAGGTTCCGACCTGGGAGCGTCACCCGATCACGCCTGGCACCCCGATCGCCAAGCCCACGCCGGTGTTCGTCAAGCTGGACGAGTCCATCGTCGAGGAGGAGCTTGCCCGCTACGCGGACGCTCACCCCGACGACGTGACCGGTGCCTGATCTGGGCTTTTCGTTGACCTGTCGCGTTTTGCGATAGGTGTGACGCACGTTTGACAGCGCGCGGGCGGGACGCTTCCGTCCCGCCCGCGCGCTCGTTCGTTCCGGGGTGTTACCGTGAGGGCATGGCCGAAGATTTTCTCGCGTCCGCCCTCGCAGCCGAGGCCTCGTCGCGCGCCCCTCAGGATCCCGACTACCCCCTCTTTCACGTCGCTCCGCCCGTCGGGCGACTGAACGACCCGAACGGCCTCATCGAGGTTGGCGGGACGTACCACGCGTTCTTTCAGTACACGCCCGAGCATCCGCGTCGGCTCGTCTACTGGGGTCACGCCACCTCGCGCGACCTGACCCGCTGGGACTATCACGCCCCCGCGATCCTGCCCGACACCCACCAGGACGCCAACGGCGCCTACTCGGGCACGGCCATCGAGGTCGGCGACCACGTCGAGCTGTGGTACACCGGCAACTACAAGGACCCCGAGACGGGGGAGCGCGAGGCCACCCAGTGCGTCGTCACCACGACCGACATGGTCCATTTCGACAAGCAGGTGCCCCCGATCATCGGCCGCCAGCCCGAGGGGTACACCGCTCACTTCCGCGACCCGCAGGTGTGGCGCGACGCGGACGGCTCCTACCGGATGCTGCTGGGCGTCCAGCGCGAGAACCTCACCGGCGCGGCCCTGCTGTACCGCTCGACCGATCTGCGCGCCTGGGAGTGCGAGGGGGAGATGACATTCCCCGACGCCGGCGGCGCTTTCGATGCGTTCGGCTACATGTGGGAGTGCCCGAACCTCGTGCGCCTTGTCGATGAGGAGACCGGCCAGGCCCACGACGTGTTGATTTTCTGCCCCCAGGGCATCTCGCCGAAGCGCGAGGGCTTCGAGAACGTCTTCCCCTGCGTCGCCATCGTCGGCGAGCTCGTGGGCACCGAGCTGCGCGGCTCCGACGGCTCCTTCGAGGAGCTCGACCGGGGCACCGAGTTCTACGCGCCCCAGATCATGGCTCGCTCCGCTGCCACTGCGCCGGAGGCGCCGACCCTCCTCTTCGGCTGGGCGGGCAACGCTGGTGAGGACGACCAGCCCTCCATCGAAACCGGCGGCTGGGTGCACTGCTTTACCGCCCCGCGTGCCCTCACCCTGCGCGGCGGCCGCGTCATCGCTCGCCCGTACCTGCCGGGCCTGCCCCTGGCACCCGCCACGCTTGAGGGCGCTCCCGGGGACGAGGCCGGGGCGCGCGTTTCGGAGCTCGTCGGCTCGCGCTCGTGGCGCCTGGCCTTCGAGGCCTCCTACGACGGGCCCCTGTCCGTGCGCATCGGCGAGGAGTCTGGCCTTGAGGTTGTCCTCGAGGACGGGCGTCTCACCGTCGACCTGACGGGCACGCGCTACCCCCACGGTGGTCGCCGCGTCGTCACCCTGGAACCGGGGGAGGCCGGCCGCGTCGAGATCCTCCACGACCGCTCGATCACCGAGATCTACCTGGGTGACGGCTCGCGCGTCTTCACCACCCGCAGCTTCCTGAACGGCGAGGGGGCAGGCGTGATGCTCGTGGGCGCCGCCTCCGTGACGAACGTGAGCGCCGCGCGCGCCGACTGAGAACCGACGGACGAGGTCGTGGCTGCTCACAGTGGCCACGACCTCGTCATATGTGTGCGGTCTCTCATGCTCTGACCTGAGACAATGCGTGACGCACCTTGCGTTGAGGACTCTGTCACCCGTAGTATGTCAATCGATTGCTACACACCGCCCAGCGCGGCGTAACAATGGCGTTGCGCGTGGGGTTTTGAGAAAGGAATGTGGTCGGCAATGGATCACGCCAAGGTGGCAGGAGAGGTCGTCGAAGCAGTCGGCGGCGCATCCAACATCAGCGCAGCAGCGCACTGCGCAACCCGTCTCCGCCTGGTGATCGCGGACGAGTCCAAGATCAACCAGCAGGCCCTCGATGACAACGAAGATCTGAAGGGCACATTCGCCGCCGGCGGCATGTTCCAGATCATCGTCGGCCCCGGCGACGTCGACCAGGTCTACGCCCACATGGTCGCCGACCACGGCGTGCGTGAGGTCTCCAAGGACGAGGCAAAGGAAGAGGCCGAGGCCGGCGGCAATATTTTCTCCCGCTTCGTCAAGATGATCGCGGACATCTTCGTCCCGATCCTCCCCGCCCTGATCGCCGGCGGTCTGCTCATGGCCCTCCACTCGGTGCTCACGGCCGACGGGCTCTTCGGCAAAGAGTCGGTTGTCGACATGTATGACTGGATGACCGACTACGACGCGCTCATCAAGCTGGTGTCCTCCGCGGCCTTCGCTTCCTTGCCCGTGCTCGTCGGCTTCTCCGCCGCCAAGCGCTTCGGCGGCAACACCTACCTGGGTGCCGCGATGGGCGCCGCCATGGTGTCGCCCTCGCTGCTGTCCGCCTATTCCATGACCGACGCGGCGGCCGCCGCCAAGTTCTGGGCGTACACGGACCAGTCCTCCGTGTGGAACCTCTTCGGCCTCGAGGTCACCAAGGTCGGCTACCAGGCGATGGTCATCCCCACCCTGGTCGTCACCTGGATCATGTGCCTCATCGAGAAGAACCTGCACAAGGTCCTCAAGGGCACCGCGGACTTCCTGCTCACCCCGCTCATCACCATGCTGGTCACCGGCTTCCTGGCCTTCGTCGTCGTCGGCCCCGTGACCCGCGAGCTGTCCAACTACCTGACCGACGGCATCAACTGGGCGTACACGACCCTCGGTGTTTTCGGCGGACTTATCTTCGGTTTCTTCTACAGCGCCATCGTCGTCACCGGTCTGCACCAGTCCTTCCCCGCCATCGAGATCCCGCTGATCAACCAAGACGCCGGCGACTTCATCTTCCCGATCGCCTCCATGGCGAACGTCGCGCAGGGCGCGGCCGCCCTGGCCGTCTTCTTCAAGACCCGCGACGCCAAGCTCAAGGGCCTGGCCGGTGCCGGTGGCGTGTCCGCCGTCTTCGGCATCACGGAGCCCGCGATCTTCGGCGTCAACCTGCGTCTGCGCTGGCCCTTCTACTGCGCGATGGTGTCCGCCGCCATCGGCTCGGCGGGCGTCGCCCTGCTGAACGTGCGCGGTCAGGCCCTCGGCGCCGCGGGCTTCGTCGGATTCGTGTCGATCAAGCCGGAGTCGATCCTCGCCTACCTGGTACTCGAGGTCCTCGTCTTCGTCCTGTCCTTCGGCTTCACCTTCGCCTACGCCATGACGCGCGGTAAGGCCGACATGCAGGGCCGCGCGCCCGCCGCCAAGGCTGCCGCTCCCGTGGCCGCCGCCGTGGCGACCCCCGCCGCTCCGGCTTCCGCCGCCGCTCCCGTGGCCGCCCCGGCTGCTGCTCCGGCCCCGTCCTTCTCTGACGAGGCCAAGGCTGACCTTTCCGTCGCCTCACCTCTCGCGGGCACCGTGGTTCCGCTCGAGCAGGTCAAGGACGAGTCCTTCGCCAAGGGCATGCTCGGCCCCGGCATCGGTATCGAGCCCGCCGACGGCCTGGTCGTCGCTCCCTTCGACGGCAAGGTGACGGTTGCCTTCCCGACCGGCCACGCCTACGGCTTGAAGTCCGCTTCCGGCGTCCAGGTCCTCATCCACGTCGGCATGGACACCGTCAAGCTGGACGGCAAGGGCTTCACGCCCCGCGTCGCCAAGGGTGACGTCGTGCGCCGCGGCGACGTGCTCGCCGAGGTCGACCTCGACGTGATCCGCGCCGCCGGCTATGACACCATCACGCCCGTCGTCGTGACGAACAAGAAGAAGCTCGGCGCGGTGACCCCGGTCGCGACCGGCCAGATCCAGCGCGGCGACGCGCTGCTCGACGTGGCCCCCAAGGAGGCCTGAGCTTCCCGGGAGTCAGCCTCGACATAACGGGTGGGCGGCATCAGCGCAGTGCTGGTGCCGCCCACCCGTCTGTCGTGCCGGTGGTGTCGGATGCGCGTTTCGTTGTGGTGGCACTCGTCGCGGGGAGTTCGCGTTCTCGCGCTGTTGGTGTCGACCGTTCAGTCTGTGGCTGCTGCGAGGCCTGTCGACGGTGAACACGCAATTTCGCATGCAATTCACCTGTGGGTATTTCAGGATCTGAATCGAGGGCGTTGGTA
>CAUSHZ010000106.1:0-4889 GCA_963531605.1 uncultured Actinomyces sp. | reverse complement strand
ACCGCTCGTTCGCGACGGACGACTACGAGGACGACTACGCGCTCAATCGCTTCTTTGCAACGAGCGAGATTGACACGCTCATCGACACGATCGAGTCTCGCTACACGACGTTCGCCCGCGGGGACACCTCGGACGAGTCGCTGCGCGAAACGCGCAGGCACCGCGCCTTTGGCGGTTTCTCGATGGGCGCGACGACCACGTGGGACGTGTTTGCCCTGCGTCCGCAGTACTTCTACGGGTATATGCCGATGGCTGGCGAGTCGTGGATCGGGCGCGAGGAGGAGGCCGACTCCCCGCGTATCGCCGAACTGGTGACCGCAGGCATCGAGCGCGCCCAGTACGGCCCGCAGGACTTCCGCATCCTCGCGTCGGTCGGCTCAGAGGATCCCGCCCTGTGGGACATGACGCCGCAGATCGATGAGCTCCGCGAGGACTATCCCGACCTTATGACCGAGGACAGCCTGCAGCTGTGGATCGACGAGGGAGAAAGCCACTCCATGGAGTCGGTCGGCAACCAGGTCGAACACAACCTGCCGCTGCTGTTCCCAGGCAAGTAGGGCGCGCCGCCCACGCCGCGCGATGACATTGCACTGCGCCCCGGCCTCGTTCCTTTTCTCAGGGACGAGGCCGGGGCGAGCTCTCAGATAAGGGCCCTTATGCGCGGGGCTGGCGCTCCGCCCACTCGCCGAGGCTCACGCGCGGACCCGTGAAGAAGGGGGTGTCCTCGCGCACGTAGAGGCGCGCCTCGGTGTAGCGCTGGGCGTGCATGACGCCCTCGAGGCGATCCAGGCTGTCGGCCTCGAACGCGAGCACCCACTCGTAATCGGAGAAGCCGAAGGCCGACAGGGTCGAGCCCTTGACGTCCGGGTACTGCGCGAAGCCGTTGCGGCCGTGTTCGGCCATGATGCGGGCGCGCTCTTCGGGGGCCTTCAGATACCAGTCGTAGGAGCGCACGAAGGGGTAGACCATCGCCCAGTCGCGGGGGGCGACGCCGCCGAAGCAGGCGGGAATGTGGCGCTTGTTGAACTCGGCGGGGGTGTGCAGGCCCATGCAGGACCACACGGGATCCAGGAACTTGCCGAGCGCGCTGGCGCGCAGGCGGTGGTAGGCGTCCTGCAGGACCTCGGGATCGTCGTCGAGCCACCACACCATCAGGTCGGCCTCGGCGCGGAAGCCGGACACGTCGTAGAAGCCGCGGATTTCCGCGCCCGCGCCCTTCACGTAGTCCAGGGACTCGGCGATAATACGGCCGCGCTCGCCGTCGTCGGCGGGCAGGGACTCACCGAGCGCGAACACGGAGTAGAGGGCGTAGTGCTGCTTGTTGTTGACCTCGTCGAAGTCGACGTCCGTCGCGTCGCGCGGGTCGGTGACGCGGGCGTGCGCAGCGTGCGAGTGGGGCGTCGCCTCGGTGCCCGCGTGGCGGGCCTGGTGGCGCGCGGCGTGCTCACCGACGCGGTCCGGCACTCCTGCGGGATGTCCCGGGTTTTCCGGGTTCTGCTCGGGCGGCACGACGGCGTGGGGATGCGGGGTAGACATAGAGTCCTCCTGGGTTGTGGCTGGTTGACCGGCGACTCGGGTGGGCGCACCGGAAGACTGAGGGGCGGTGCCGGGATGGGTGGTCCCGGCGGCGGGTGAGGGGTGGCCGGGGCGCGCCGGGGAGAGGCAGCAGTCGCTCGGGCAGACGGTGTGGAAGGGGCCGGTGCCCGTCACGGTGACGCGCGCGGGGTTCTCGCCTCGCGCCTGGGCCGCGCGCTCTTCGAGCACGTCGACCAGGGAGGACACGAAGTCCGGGTCGGTGGAGACGGTATCGGCGCGCTCGTATGGAACTCCCAGGCGCGCGGCGGTCTCCTTCGCCTCGGTGTCGAGGTCGTAGACGACCTCCATGTGGTCGCAGATGAACCCGATGGGGACGACCACGACGCCGCTCGGTGCCGTCCCGTCTGACGCGGCGTCGCCGGCGATCTCCTCGAGGAAATCGTTAATGTCGGGCTCGAGCCAGCGGGCCTGCGGGGGTCCCGACCGCGAGCAATACACGAGGTCGTAGCCCAGATCCGCACGCCCGAGGACGCGCCGCAGCTCGGGCATGATCGCCCCAATGAGGGCGTGATGCTGGGCGACGTAGCTAATTTCGGTTGCGGGGGTTCCCGCTTCCGAGGAGGCCACGCTCCCCTGCTCGTCGACGCGACCGCCCAAGGCCGCCACGGCCTCGTCGTTCGAAGGGCGGAAGGGAAAGGGCGAGGACCCTGCCTCCATGCTCACGGGGATGGAGTGGGTGACGAAGATCAGGCGAATCCCGGACGGGTCGACGCCGCGCGCCGTCAGAGCCTCCCACGAACGCCGGATGGAGGTGATCTGCGCGCGCGCCATGCCGGGGGTCGAGTAGTAGGGGCGAACCTTGTCCAAGATGATGTAGGCGTCGGGATTGTCGGCACTGTCCTCGGTGCCCAGTACGATCGTCCCCCATTTCTCGCGCAGGGCCTCCGCGGCCTCGGCGAGGTCTTCGCGGTACTGACGACACCCCGAGTACGAGGCGTAGGCGGAGGTGGGCAGGACGAGGATACGTCGGGCACCCGCCTGGGCGAGCTCGTCAATGCCTTCGGCAACAAAGGGATGCCAGTTGCGGTTTCCCCACCCGACGGGGATGTCATGCCCGCGCCTGGCAAGCTCCGCGGACAAGTCGGCGATGAGGCGCTGGTTGCAGGCATTGATGGGCGAGACTCCGCCGAAGCGCTTGTAGTGCGCAGCGACCTGGAGCAGGCGCTCGTCCGGGATTCCGCGACCGCGCGTCGCGTTGCGCATGAACGGCAGGACGTCGTCCGGGCCGTTCGGGCCACCGTAGGACAGCAGCATGATCGCGTCGTAGGTATCCATACCTGGCACTTTCAGTCCTCCTTCAGGCCTCGCGCAGACAGTGTAGGGCCGCTTCCCTCCCCCATGCAGCGACAGATTGTCAGAAAAACTCATCATTTCAGCGTTTTCCCATGGTCACACAGCACCACCTTGCGCCCATAAGTTAACACTGTTAACCTTACTCGCGACACAAAGTTAACAGCGTTAACCGATGGGAGAATCACCGTGTCACACCCACATGCTCCAGGCCTGGACGCCCGGGGAATCCACAAAAGCTACGGCACTCACGAGGTCCTGCGCGGGGTCGACCTGCGCGTCAGCCCAGGTCAGGTCCTCGGCCTGCTCGGACGAAACGGAGCGGGCAAGTCCACGCTCATCACGATCCTGTGCGGCCTGCGCCGCGCCGACTCGGGGACCGCATCCATCTGCGGCCACCGCCCCACATCCACCGAGGCCGCGCGTTTGATCGGATACGCACCCCAGGAGCTGGGCATCTACCCCGACCTGAGCGTCGCCCAGAATCTGGCGGCCTTCGGAGAACTGCACGGACTTCGCCGACGTGAGGCGGCCTCGCGCGCGGGTGAGGTAATGGACCTGCTCGGCCTGGCCGAGAAACGAGGGCAGCGCGCCTCGCACCTGTCGGGCGGGCAGCAGCGCAGACTCCACACAGGCATGGCGATCATGCACCGACCGCGCCTGGTGTTCATGGACGAGCCGACCGTCGGCGCGGACGTGGAGGCGCGCAGCCAGATCCTGCGCGCGGTCCGCCAGCTCGCCGACGACGGAGCGGCCGTCGTCTACACCTCGCACTACCTGGCGGAATTCGAGGAGCTCGGCTCCGACATTGCGATCCTGAACGAGGGGCGCGTCGTCGCGAACGGCACGCTCGAAGAGATCGTCTCTCGCCACGGGCGCGCCGAGGTCACGCTCGAGTTCGACCGCCCCGTCCCCTCGATCGACGGATGGAGCGCCGACGGCAGACGCCTGAGACTCATCGGGGACGAGGCCGACCCTGGCTCGCGGATCGGCGAAGCCCTGGCCTCGCCCGCCCTCGAAGGCGCACGCCTGACGGACGTGCGCATCACGCAGGCGAGCCTGCACAACGCATATCTGCAGATCATCAAGGAGGGCGACCATGTCGCAGCTTAAGCAACTAGGGGCCATGACCCGCCTGAACATCCGCCTGCAGCTCACCGACCCGGCGCCCACGCTCATCCTGACGGTGATCCCCCTCGTCTTGATTCCCTTCATGATGCCGGCGTTCAAGTCGATGCTTCTGGCCGACGGCTACACGGGCGTCACCGGCGCCGAGCAGGCAGTGCCGTCCATTGCGATCCTCTTCTCGTTCCTGGCCGTGCAGAACATCATCAGCTCGTTCTTCAACGAGCGTTCGTGGGGCACGTGGGAGCGTCTCGAGGCCTCCCCCACCTCACGCGCGTCCATTCTGACGGGCAAGGCGCTGGTCGCCTTCCTCATGCAGGCCGTTCAGATCGCGGTTGTCCTCGCGCTCGGCGCCCTCATCTTCGGATATCGGCCGACCGGATCCCTCGTCGCGCTGGCCGCGATTCTCCTCAGTTTCTCGGCGGTTCTGTCGGCGCTCGGCGTCGCGCTCGCGCTGTGGTCACGCAGCCGCGACGCGGCCCTGTCACTGTCGAACATTATCGGCATGCTGGCGGCCGGCATCGGCGGCTCCTTCTCCACGGTCTCCTCGTTCCCGGATTGGGCGCAGCACGCCGCACGCCTGTCCCCCGCATACTGGGCGATCACCGCGATTCACGAGGTGAGCCTCGACGGGGCAAGCCTGTCAGACGTCGGGGCACGGATCGGCGTCCTGTGGGGTTTCTTCGCCGTGATCGCCGGGCTGGTACTGATACAGTTCCAGTATTACAGAGAGTAACGACCACCGAAGCGGAGAGTCCATGCCGTCGTCACGCCAGCGCGCACTATCGCGAGACATCATCTTGTCGAGCGCGCTCGACCTGGTGGACGAGGAGGGGCTCTCCGCTTTGTCTCTGCGGTCCTTGGGAAAGCGCCTCGGC
>CAUSHZ010000105.1:0-4920 GCA_963531605.1 uncultured Actinomyces sp. | reverse complement strand
TGGTCGCGCTGCACCTGCGCTTCCACGGCTACGGCGAGGCCGCCTGGTCCGACTCGGCGGTGCGCCGCTACGTGGCCGACGCGGGCGACCTCCTCGAGCGGCTCCACCGCCTGACGCGCGCGGACTGCACGACCCGCAACCGCCGCAAGGCCAACTACCTGTCCGCCGCCTACGACGACCTCGAGGCGCGCATCGCAGCCCTGCGCGAGCAGGAGGAACTCGACGCGATCCGCCCCGACCTCGACGGCGACCAGATCATGGAGATCCTGGGCCTGCGCCCCTCGCGCGCCGTGAAGATCGCTCGCGACTATCTGCTCGAGCTGCGCATGGAGCGCGGGCCGCTGGGCGAGGAGGCCGCCCGTCAGGCGCTTCTCGACTGGTGGGCATCGGACGACGTGCGCGCTCTGGCCGAGGAGTACCAGGCCCAGCAGGCCCACTGGGAGGCCAAGGTCGCGGAAAAGAAGGCCCGCAAGGCCGCCGCGAAGGCCGCCCGCGAAGCTCAGGGACAGTGAGACGAGGCGCGGGGCGACAATCGTCACGCCCGCGCACGGTGCGGTCCCAGTCATGCCGCCGTACTCTGGGGATAATTCGACTATTTGTGAGGAGAGTTATCGCATGAGCACGTTCACCCCCGAGAAGGCATCGGCCGACATCGGCGTGTACGGCCTGGGAGTCATGGGCGCAAACCTCGCCCGCAACCTGGCCCGCAACGGCTACGCGACCGCCGTCTTCAACAGGACCCCGGCTCGCACCGAGAAGCTCATGGCGGAGCACGGCGACGAAGCGACCTTCGTTCCCGCGTCCACCCTGGAGGACTTCGTCGCGTCCCTGCGCGCGCCCCGCGTCGCCATCATGATGGTCCAGGCCGGCCCCTCGACGGACGCCGTCATGGGCCAGCTCGCCGACCTCATGGACGAGGGCGACATCATCGTCGACTGCGGCAACTCCCTGTTCACCGACACGATCCGCCGCGAGAAGTGGGCCGCCGAGCGCGGCCTGCACTTCGTGGGCGCGGGCGTCTCCGGCGGCGAGGAGGGTGCCCTGTGGGGTCCCTCCATCATGCCCGGCGGCACCCCGGCCTCGTACGACCGCCTCGGCCCCATGTTCGAGGCCATCGCCGGCACCTACGACGGCGTGCCCTGCTGCACGTACATCGGCGCGAACGGCGCCGGCCACTTCGTGAAGATGGTGCACAACGGCATCGAGTACGCCGACATGCAGGTCATCGCCGAGGCCTACACCCTCCTGCGCGAGGGCCTGGGTGCCAGCCCGGCCGAGATCGCCGACATTTTCGCCGCCTGGAACGAGGGCGAGCTCAACTCCTACCTCATGGAGATCACCGTCGAGGTCCTGCGCCAGGTGGACGCCGAGACCGGCAAGCCCCTCGTCGACCTCATCGTGGACGCCGCCTCGCAGAAGGGCACCGGCAAGTGGACGGTCCAGACTGCCCTCGACCTGGCCGTCCCCGTCACCGCGATCGGCGAGGCGACCTTCGCGCGCGGCGCGTCCTCCGAGCCCGCCCAGCGCGCGGCCGGCCAGGCGCTCGCGGGCAACGCCACCGCGCTCGTCATCGAGTCGGACGAGGCCCGGGCCGCGTTCATCGAGGACGTACGCCAGGCGCTGTTCGCCTCCAAGATCGTCGCCTACTCGCAGGGCTTCGACGAGATCGAGGCCGGCGCGAAGGAATACGGGTGGGGCATCGACAAGGGCGCCCTGGCTCGCATCTGGCGCGCGGGCTGCATCATCCGCGCGGCCTTCCTCGACGACATCACCCGCGCCTACGAGGCCGACCCCGACCTGCCGCTGCTGCTGGCCGCCGAGCCCTTCGCGACCCGCTTCCAGGAGTGCACGCCCGCGCTGCGCCGCGTCGTGGCCCAGGCGGCCCTCGCTGGCGTTCCGATCCCCGTGTTCGCCTCGTCCCTGGCCTACTTCGACCAGATCCGCGCGACGCGCCTGCCGGCTGCCCTCATCCAGGGTCAGCGTGACTTCTTCGGCTCCCACACCTACCACCGGGTAGACAAGGAGGGTGTCTTCCACACCCTGTGGGCTGTCGATGGTCGCCCGGAGGAACAGTGGTCCTGATCTGAGACTGCGGCGGAAGCCGCGACAGGGGGTGGGTGCGCGGCACCCACCCCCTTTGTGTTGCAGCCCATACTTTGGGGTTCTTTCAGGAAACCCGGTTAATCTAGGGGTACACCAATCCGCTGAAAGGGCAAATACGTGGCTACTAACAACGGACAGTCTGACTGGAACGACATCATCGAGCCTGGCGGCTCACGCACGTCAGGGCGGGACTCGCTGCCCTCGCGACGCGCGGCGCGCGCCGGCTCCGGATCGCACACATCCCGAAAGGCTGCCAAGGCCTCGTCGGCCGATAAGAAGGGTCCGGCGAAGAAGAAACACCGGTGGGCTAAGCGCATCGGCTTCTCAATTCTGACCGTCTTCCTGGGCGTGTTCATCGCCGGCATGGCCGTGTTCCTGTACCTCTACAACACGCTGGCCGTGCCCGCGCCGGACGACCTGGCGCTCGCGCAGAAGACCACGGTCTACTACGCCGACGGCACGACCGAGATGGGCACGCTGGGTGAGATCAATCGTCAGATCATTGACACGTCGACGCTGCCCGACTACGTGCCGAAGACGATCGTGGCCTCCGAGGACCGTACGTTCTACACGAACAACGGCGTCGACCTGAAGGGCATTTTCCGCGCCCTCATCAACAACCTGCGCGGCGGTGCCCGCCAGGGTGGCTCGACGCTGACCCAGCAGTACGTGGAGCGCTACTACATCGGCGAGACCACGTCCTACACGGGCAAGCTCAAGGAAGCCGTCCTGGCCATCAAGATCAACCGTGAGAAGTCCAAGGACGAGGTCATCGGCGCCTACATGAACACGATCTACTTCGGTCGTGGCGCCTACGGAATCGACGCCGCCGCTCAGGCCTACTTCGGCCACGGCGCCGACCAGCTGACGCTGTCCGAGTCCGCGCTGCTCGCCGCCGTCATCCCCGCGCCCTCCGCGTGGGATCCGGCCGTCAACCCCGACAAGGCGAAGGAGCGCTGGGAGCGCGACCTGAACCTCATGGTCGAGGACGGTTGGATTACGCAGGCTGAGAAGGACGCCGCGGTCTTCCCCGAGACGATCGACCCCGACACGCTCAACAGCGCGTCGATGACCGGAACGACCGGCTACCTGATGGCTCAGGTGAAGTCGGAGCTGCTCGCCTCCGGCCAGTTCGACGAGGACAAGATCAGCCAGGGTGGTCTGCGCATCACCTCCACGATCGTCAAGGAGCACCAGGAGCAGGCCGTCGCGGCCGCCGAGGGCATGAACGAGGTCGAAGGCTGGGACCCGACCCACCAGCACGTTGCCCTGTCCTCCATGGACCCGGCCACGGGCGAGATCCTCGCCGAGTACGCGGGCGCGGATTACGAGAAGCGCCAGCAGAACGCCGTCACGCAGGATATCGCGATGGCGGGCTCGGCCTTCAAGCCCTTCGCCCTGCTGGCGAACGCGCGCCTGGGTGGCACCGTCTACGACACCTACTCGGGTAAGTCCCCGCAGTATTTCCGAGGCATGGGTACCCCCGTCTCGAACGACGGCGGCTACTCGTTTGGTAACGTCACCCTCGTGAAGGCGACCGCCTACTCGATGAACACGGTGTTTGTGGGCCTCAACGACGATGTCGAGCCGGAGAACACGCTCAAGGCCGCCATCGACGCGGGCATCCCCGAGGATACGGTCGGCCTGAACGATGAGCTCCTCAACGTCCTGGGCCCCTCCTCGCCGCACAACATCGACCTGACGACCGCCTACTCGACGATCGCGAACGGCGGCGAGCGCGTCACCGCCCACATCGTCAAGAAGGTCGAGGACTCGAACGGCAAGCTGCTCTACAGCGGCGACGTGGCTCCTAAGCGCGTCTTCGAGGTCGAGGAAGTCTCCTCGATCATGCCGGCCCTCGAGGCCGTCACGAAGGGCGAGGGCACCGCCGCCAACGTGGATGCCTCGATCGCGCGACTGACGACGGCCGGAAAGACCGGTACCTCTTCGGACCAGCTCTCCGCCCAGTTCGTGGGCTTCGTGCCCGGCATGGTGACCGCCGTGTCGATGTACCAGTCCGACGACGCCGGTAACTCGGTGCCCCTGGATGACGTGGGCGGGCTCGATCAGTTCCACGGCGGCGACTGGCCGGTCGACGTGTGGATCGACTACATGAAGCCGGCGACCGCGAACCTGCCGGGCGACGACTTCCCCTGGAAGGTTGAGTCCAACCGCAAGGTCCACAACAACGCACCCACGCCTGCGCCGAGCGCGACGACCGAGGCCCCGCAGTCCGCTGCCGAGCCCACCGAGACGCCCACCCCCACCGAGACGCCTTCCGCCGAACCCACCGAGAATTCGGAAAACGGTGGCAACGGTTCCAACAATGGGAACAACGGCAATGGGAACGGTGGCAACGGTTCCAACAACGGCAATGGGAACGGTGGCAATGGTTCCAACAATGGCAATGGCGGGAACAATAACGGCGGCAATAACAACGGCAACAACAATGGTGGCCGAAGAAACTAGCCGCGCGTCCTAGCGCCGAGCCTGCGGGCCCCGAGGATTCTCCTCGGGGCCCGCAGTGTGTTCACCGCGGGGATGCGCACGCGGATAGGAAACGACGATGCGGATAGGTTATGAACATCCGGATAGCTTAATAACCTATCCGCAAGTGAATAACCTATCCGGATGCGCACAACCTATCCGCATGTGAGCGCGTGAACTCCGGCCACATATTCTCTGGGCCTGCGCGCTTGATGGGGCCGGGGCCCGCACCGGTTCGCCGCGCACGGCCGATGAGAATCGCGGGCAGCAAAAAAGTTGGCCCCCGCTCGCATGAGCGGGGGCCAACCCTTCAGCATTCAACCGATGCGT
>CAUSHZ010000104.1:0-4977 GCA_963531605.1 uncultured Actinomyces sp. | reverse complement strand
TCGGCATGGTGTTCGAGGCCTGGTCCCCCCTCGCGCGCGGACGCGCCGTCACCGACCCGACACTCGTCGAGATCGGCACGCAACTCGGCGTGGGCCCAACGCAGGTCGCGCTGCGCTGGGCGCTGGATCGCGGCCACATCGTCTTCCCCAAGACCCTGAGTCCAGCGCGCATGGCCGCCAACTTCGACGTGTTCTCCTTCTCGCTGGATGCCGAACAGACCGCGCGCATCGACGCCCTCGACGCGGGCGAAGCCGGCCGCATGGGGTCGCATCCGGCCACGATGGACCGACTCTGAGGACGGGTACGATACAGGTATGGCTTCCAAGCTCACGCGCGCCGACCGCGCCATCGTCCGACTGGCCGACGGTACCGTCAAACAGCAGAACCTGCTCACGGGCACGGAGGTGTGGACCGTCCCGGGCCGCGGTAACCGGCCCCTGACCGCCCCTCACGCGGACCACAACCCCATCGACCACGAGGCCGACGGGCACCACTGCGCGTTCTGCTGCGGGCGCTACCTCGAGACCCCACCCGAGAAGTCGCGCCTCGTACGCCGCGAGGACGGCTCGTGGGAGCAGCTGGACGCCCTCGGCGCCGATCAGCTCGGTGACACGGTGGCGGAGTTCCGCCGCATCCCCAACCTCTTTGAGATCGTCTCCTACAACTACTGGCACCTCAACCACGGACACCTCCCCTCCGAGGATGACCGCCGGCGCATGGCGCACTACCTCGCTTCGGACGCCGGCTACGAGCACGTCATGAACGTCGTGCGCGCCCGCATGCTGGCCTCGGGCATGAGCGAGGGCGAGTTCGCGGCCACCAGCGAAACCGCGCGCCTGCAGTACGCCAACGGCTTCTTTTCCGGCGGCCACGACCTGATCATCGGCAAGCGCCACTTCGTCGACGGCGCCACCGAGGCCCACCAGCTGGCCGGCTCCGGCACCCTCACCCCCGAGGAGCACGAGCAGTACACCGCGTACACGGCCCGCTCGATGCGCGACCTGTACGACCTGGATCCCGCCGTGCGCTACGTGGCGACGTTCCAGAACTGGCTGCGCCCCGCGGGCGCGTCCTTCGACCACCTGCACAAGCAGCTCGTCGCGATCGACGAGATGTCCGTGCAGACCGAGGCCGAACTGGAGCGCCTGCGCACCCAGCCCGACATCTACGACCAGATCTTCACTGTCGCGGCCACGCGCAAGCTCCTCATCGCCCAGAACGAGCACGCCGTCGCCCTGGCCGGGTTCGGGCACCGCTTCCCGGGCATCGCGATCTGGCCCCTCGGCGAGCCGAAGAACCCGTGGGAGGTCAGCCCCGAGGCCATGCGCGGCATCTCCGACATCCTGCACGCGGCGCACGCCGCGACAGGCGTGGAGGTGCCCGCAAACGAGGAGTGGTACCACCGCCCGCCCACCGTGTCCACGCCCATGCGCTGGCGCATCCTGCTCAAGTGGCGCATCTCGACGCTCGCAGGTTTCGAGGGCGGCACGCGCATCTACCTCAACACGATCGACCCGTGGAAGGTCGTCGAGCGCACCGTGCCGCGCCTCCTCGAGCTGCGCGAAGCGGGCCTCATCGCCCCCATGCGCATCGGCGAAGAATGCAAAGTCAGCCCCGCAATGCTGCGAGGCTGACTCGTCACGGCGCGTCCGGCGGGGATTACTCCTCGTCGTCCGAATCGTCAAGGCCGGGATCGGTTGCCGCGTCATCCGCGGGCGCCGCATCCGGTTCGGCGCCCTGCGTGCCCGGGTCGGTCGCAGGGTCCGGCGTACTCGGCTGGGTGGGGGCAGGCGCAGCAAGCGCCGACTCCCACGTGGCCAGGAAGGCATTGAGCGCGTCCAGGGAGCCGATCGTCTCATCAGCGACGACCGCCTCGCCCGTAATCCCCATCAGCCAACCGGCCTTCGTGTCGGCGGCAAGCACACCATCAATCGGGTACGCCGCGCCGGTCGTCGCCAGGGAACGCTGAGCGCTTTCCCCCTGCAGCCAGGCAATCAGTGACTCGGCACCATCGGACGCCGATGAACCCGTCGCGGCGACGTACATGATGCGGGCGATACACGTCGACGAGATCGGCGTGCCGTAGGAATCCGCGCCCGTGTTCGTCGCGGCAGCAGCGGCCAGCGAACGCGGGGCCACAACCAGCGGGTACGCTCCCGACGCGCCCGCGGAGGCCCCCGCAATCTCAGAGAGATATTCCTCGGACACATGCGCGCCCGCGGTCCACGCGCCAATCGTGGCTCCCAGGGAGGCGTCCACGCGCGGGTTCAGGGACTGCGCAAAGGATCCCAGGCCCTCGCCCGTCTGCGAGGCAGCTTCCTGCACAAACGCGCGACCCACCGACGACGAGGCCGGATCCGGGACCGCGAGCAGCGCACGGATACGCGGAGACGTCAGGTCACCGAACGAGGTCGGCAGCGGGCGACCGTTCGCGCTCATCCACGACTTGTCGGCAATGACGCAAACATCGTCACGACCGTAGGCGACGGCAGCTGCCGCACCCTCCACCGCCGTGCCCGACAGCGTCACCGTGTCCTGCGGCGCCACGGCCGCAATCGAACCGGCCGCGCTCGCCTGCAACGCATCCGCGCCATCAAGCCCCACAACAACATCCGCGTTCGTCTGTGCCAGGTCCGCGACGCTATCGACGGGCACCACGGCCACCGTGAAACCCGTCGCCTTCGTGAACTCCTGCGCCGTCGCCATCGGTAGCTGCGCACCACCAACCAGAGCGACCGTCACCGTCCCCGACCCGCTGCGCGGCGTCGGAGCGTCAATCGTGCCAGCCACTGTCGCACTCGACGAGGCCCGGGCACTCTGACCCGGCACAATCGGAGAGGCGAAAGGATCCCGGGGCGCGCCGGGCGACACGGACGGCGAACAAGCAGCCACCGACATAGCCACAACAGCGAGGGCCGAGAGCGCAAAAACAGAGCGGGCGCGAGCCATGAGGAATCCTTCGGACGGGAACACTACCGTTCAAGCATAGGACAGGGCACCTGTGGGCCTCGCGCAAGAGCGCCGCGTGGGGCATCATGGAAGCGTGCGCACGCACACAGGGACAACCACACCCCACGCCAGGAGGCAACCATGGACTCAGCCACCATCGAAAAGGTCGCCACGACCGTCGTCATCGCCGGAGCGGCCTTCGCCGCCTCCAAGGTCTTCGAAGCCGGCTGGAAGGTCGCCACCGGACGCCCCGTCCCCGCCGAAGACTCCGACGACGTCACCATCGCATCGCTGGTCCTCTTCGCAGCCACCTCCGCCGCCATCGCGGCCGTCGCCCAGCGCTACGCGTACAAGGGCTCCCAGAAGTGGCTTGCCCCTAAGCTCGAGGCCCGCTTCGGCGCGCCCCAGCTGGAGGCCTGAGCCCCCGCAGGCCGACGCCCTCCCCTGGCGCTCACACGAGCGGCAGGAAGGGCCCCAGGTCCGTACGCTCCCCCGATGCGCTGACGCGAGAGGTGGCCACGGCCTCGTCCCACGTGAGCAGGCCGCACGCGAGCGACAGCCACGTGCGCGCGTCGGTCTCCACGACGGCGGGCGGCGTACCGCGCCGATGCGTCGTCCCCGGCAGGATCTGCACGGCACCGGCGGGCGGCACACGCACCTCGACCGCGCGGCCGGGATGCAAGATGCCGAGCTCCTCGAGGGTGAAGCGCACCGCCGTCAACACCACCGCGCGAGCAGGCTCCTCGCCACGCTCCACCGCGGCGCGCCACGAACGCAGCGCCACCATCCCCTCACCAGGGTCAATACGTCGTTTCGCCATGCCCCGATTCTACGCGGCGCTGATGCCACACCCCCGAGCGTGCATTCCAACCGCCTTGTCAGGCACAATGGAGACGTCCAACTTCCGACGAGAGGCCACCCGTGACCGACATAGCTTCCCTGATTACGCTGCGTTCGATCCTCGACATCGAGATCGCACGCAGCTACCAGTGGGACGCGGCCACCATCATCAAGGTATCCGGCGTCGACCGCGCCGGTGACCTCACGACCCGCATCGTCGAATATCCCGGCGCCCTCGCCGACATCGCCGCCGAAGGCTTCTCCCCCCACTCCGCCGCGGGACACGCACTCTCCCACGAACTCCACGACGCCATCCAACGCCGCGTGCGCCTGTGGATCGCCGAAATCCCCACCGAGCAACTCTCGCGCCTGCGCGAGGCCCTCGGCACCGACGTCATTCACGAGGCCGGCCAGCCGCGCGACGGCTACACCCCCATCGCCCTGTCCCCCCTCGAGCTGCTGGAACGCTGGGCGTCCGGCAGCGACGAGCAACGCGAATTCATGCGCGTCGCCATGGCCGGACTCGACACGCTGACGACCTCGTCGCACGCCACCCACGCGTCCCGCGCCGTCGGCGCCTCCATCATCGAACGCTCCGCGTTCCTGCGACTGTGCCGCAACCCCAAGTTCATCGCCTACGTCGTCGTCCTCGTGTACTCGATGGCGCGAGCCCTGCCCGTCATGTACGTCCCCGACTTCCGGGGCGACTGGCGCATCCTGTGGGCCATCGACATGATCACCGCCATCCCCTACACGTGGGGCCTCATCGAAATGGTCGCCGGACAAAAACTCTGGCACCGCATCGTCGGCGCCGCCACCGCCGCCATCACCTTCCTCGCCCCCTACGTGTACTTCCTCATGTACGGGCGTCACGCTCCCCCGGGCGTGTGGACCGCCATCGCGCTGATCTTCTTCGGCGGCATCTTCCTCGAAGTCTTCCGCTACCAGCGCGACCGCGCCGTCAAGAAGGGCCTCGCAGAGAAGCTGTAGGCACACTCAGTCGCCGCAACAGCTTCGCTGCACCCGCGGTCATCGCCGGGCTCTGCCGCACCCGCTGCCTGGCTCAGCCGCGCACCGCTGGTGTTCCGGGCGCCGGAGAGCCCGGCCGCCCGCGAGGCTAGGCGGCCTCACTTCGTTCGGCGCCGCGCCTCGAAGCCCGCCCGTGCCCTCCGGTCCCTCCGGCACCC
>CAUSHZ010000103.1:0-5007 GCA_963531605.1 uncultured Actinomyces sp. | reverse complement strand
CAAGCGCGCCAAGGGCCCCGCCCCCAAGCGCACGCGCAAGACGGCCGCGAAGAAGACGACGACCAAGAAGACCACCGCGAAGAAGACGGCCACCAAGAAGGCCGCGACGAAGAAGGACAGCTGATGGCAGCGCGAGGAGTGTTCATCACCTTCGAAGGTGGCGACGGCTCGGGGAAGTCCACGCAGATCCAGTCGGTGCGCGACTGGTTCGAGAGCCGTGGCCGCGAGGTCATCGTCACCCGCGAGCCGGGCGGCACCGAGCTGGGTACGGAGATCCGTCGCCTCGTGCAGAACGGCCCCGAGGACGTCGACGCGCGCACGGAGGCCCTCCTGTACGCGGCCGACCGCGCCTACCACGTCGCCACGGTCATCGCCCCCGCCCTCGAGCGCGGCGCGGTCGTGCTGGGGGACCGCTACATCGACTCCTCCCTGGCCTACCAGGGCGCGGCCCGATCCCTCGGCGTGGACGAGATCGCCTCCCTGTCCGCGTGGGCGACCCGCGGTCTCTACCCCTCGCTGACCTTCCTCCTGGACCTGCCCCCGGAGGTCGGCGCGCGCCGCCGCACCGACGCCCCGGACCGCATGGAACGCGAGTCCATGGACTTCCACGAGCGCGTGCGCCACGAGTACCTGCGTCTCGCGGACGCTGAGCCCGACCGCATCGTCGTCATCGACGCGGTGGGCACGGTCGACGAGGTTTTCTCCGAGATCCGCGGCGTCCTCGTCGAGCGCTTCGAGGGCGGCTCCGTCACGATCGACGAGGCCGACGACGCTCCCGTGTCTGCGCCCGCTCAGGACACCCCGGCCTCGTCCCCCGAGGTTCCCGAGGCCGCTGAGGTCACCGAAACCGCCGAGAAGCCGCGCGAAAAGAGCGCGAACAAGGGCTCGTCCCGTAAGCCCGCCACCATGGTGGGAGCCCTGGGCGAATCCCAGGGCGCGCTCTGGGATGAATGATGAGCGTCTGGTCCTCGCTCGTCGGACAGGACGCGGCGGTCGCTAAGCTCAGCGAGGCCGCGGCCTCCGCCCGCGCGATCGTCGCCTCCCGCGGCGGCTCTCGCGCCTCCGACGACGCGCGTTCCATGAGCCACGCCTGGCTCATCACCGGCCCTCCCGGGTCGGGTCGCTCCGTCGCCGCCCGCGCCTTCGCGGCCGCCCTCCAGTGCACGGGCGAGGCCGTCGGGTGCGGCGAGTGCGCCGGCTGCCGCACGACGATGGGCCGCACGAACGCCGACGTCGTCTTCGCGGCCACCGAAACCTCGATCATCAACGTGGAGACCGCACGTTCCCTCGTGCTGCAGGCGCAGTCCTCGCCCTCCCAGGGGCTGTGGAGAGTCATCGTCGTCGAGGACGCGGACCGCCTCGGCGAGTCCGGTGCGAACGCCCTGCTCAAGGCCATCGAGGAGCCCCCCGAGCACACCGTGTGGCTGCTGTGCGCCCCCAGCCCCGAGGACATGATCGCCACGATCCGCTCGCGCTGCCGCCACCTCGGCCTGCGTATCCCGACCGCGGCCGCGGTCGCCGACCTGCTCGTGCGCGAGGGCGTCGCCACCCCCGAGGTCGCCCTTGAGGCCGCGCGCGCCGCCCAGTCGCACATCGGCCTGGCGCGTGCGCTCGCCCGCGACCCCCAGATGCGCGAACGCCGCCGAGCCATCATCACCGCGCCCGCCTCCGTGCGCAGCGTCGGCGAGGCCGTCATGGCCGCCGACCGCCTCCTCGAGACCGCGAAAGCCCAGGCCGACGCGCAGGTCAGCGAACGGAACGCCCGCGAAAAGGCCGAACTGATGCGCCAGCTCGGCATGGACGAGGGCGAGAGCGCCACCAAGGCCTCGCGCACGATGATCCGCCAGCTCGAGGAAGACCAGAAGCGCCGCTCCAAGCGCGCCCTCACCGACGCGATCGACCGCGCCCTCATCGACCTGCTCGCGATCTACCGCGACGTCCTCATGGTCCAGGTGGGCGGGGACGGCGAACTCATCAACACGGACCTGTCCGACCTCGTGCACGAGATCGCGCAGGATTCCACGCCTCGCCAAACCCTCGCACGCGTTGACCACATCGAGACCGCACGCAAGCGCCTCGTGTCAAACGGCAACCCTCTGCTGGTCCTGGAAGACATGGCGATTTCGCTGCGTCCCCAAGCCTGAAAACTGACCCGGCGTTTCTCCGATACAATCGGGGCCATGAAGACACGCTCCATTGCGGCCTGCGCCGTCGCAGTCCTCGCCGTCGTCGCGATCGTCCTGACCGTCGTCGGCTACTACGGAACCCAACGCAGGGGACCAGCCCCCTCGACGACGGCCTCGGCCACGTCCGCGCCGATCCCCGTGTCCGCGGGGTCCGTGCAGGCCTACTACGATCAGGCGATCGAGTGGGGCGCGTGCGCCGACGGCACCTTCGACACCTTCCAGGGCGTGAACTCCTCGGACGCCAGCGAGTACCAGTGCGCCTTCCTGAAGGCGCCGCTGGACTGGGGCAGCCCTGACGGAGACCAGATCACGCTGGCGCTCGCGATCCACCGCTCCGGTGCGAAAGAAGCTCCCGCACTGTTCATCAACCCGGGCGGCCCCGGCGGCGCCGTCGTCTCCTCCCTGCCGTACTACGCCACGCAGGGAATCGGCGAGGCCGTGGTCAACGCCTACGACATCGTGGCCCTCGACCCGCGTGGCGTCGGCGACTCGACCCCCGTGTTCTGCACGACCGACGCCGAGCGCGACGAGCGTAACGCCGGCGAAGACGAGGACGTCGACACCGGCGACGAGTCCCCGCAGTCCGCGGTCGCCTCGGCCCATAAGGATGCCCTAGAGGTCGCCGCGGGGTGCCGCGAACACTCTGGCAGCTTGTATGAGCACATCGACACCGTGAGCGCCGCCCGCGACTTCGACATGGTGCGTGCGGTCCTCGGCCAAGAGAAACTCAACCTCCTCGGATACTCCTACGGCACCTTCCTCGGTGCCACCTACGCGGGCCTCTTCCCCGAGCGCGTCGGCCGATTCGTCCTCGACGGAGCCCTCGACCCCACGCTCAGCGTCAACGAGGTCTCCGCCCTCCAGCTGCGAGGCCTCGACGCCTCGCTCCAGCACTGGATCTCCGACTGCGCCACCCAGTCCACCTGCCCGATGGGACGCAACCTCCAGGAGGGTATCGAGACCGTGCGTTCCTTCCTCGACTCCCTCGAGGACAACCCGATGCGCACGAACGACCCGAATCGTCCGCTCACCGAAAACCTGGCCGTCACCGCGCTGACCGGCGCCATGTACAACACGCAGTGGTGGCCCCAGCTCACCCAAGCCTTCGGGATGGCCTGGCAGAAGAACGACGGCAGCGGCCTGCTCGCCATCGCGGACACACTGAACTCGCGCAACCCCGACGGCACCTACCAGGACAATTCCTTCGACGCGATCAACGCGATCAACAACCTCGACTACTCGCCCCAAGGCACCATCGAGCAGTGGGCCGCCCAGGCGGAGACACTCAAGAACGAGCTGCCGATCCTCGGCAAGTACGCGGGCTACCCGTCGGCCGGCCTCGAGGCGTGGCCCACGAAGCACGCGTCCCGATCGCGCATCACCGCGCAGGGAGCCGCTCCCATCGTCGTCATCGGCACGACCAACGACCCGGCGACCCCCTACTCGATGGCTCAGGGGCTGTCGGGCCAGCTCGCCAGCGGCGTCCTCGTCACCGTCGAAGGTTGGAACCACACTGCCTACCGCCGTGGCGCTAACCAGTGCGTCACGCGGGCCGTCGAAGATTACTTCGTGAAGGGAACCGTCCCCACCGACGGCCTCATGTGCCAGTAAGGACGTGACTCACGACATCCCCATGGTGGGTGTCCTGGTTTGCGTTCGGCGCGATTCGTCCAGTAGAGTTGTGCCGTTGCCTGCACGCCCCGGAAACGGTGGAACGGCAGGCGCGGCCGCCTTAGCTCAGTCGGCAGAGCGATTCACTCGTAATGAATAGGTCGTGGGTTCGATTCCCACAGGCGGCTCAGATACGCCCACCCGGTTCCGGGTGGGCGTTTTTGTGTGCGTTGCTTGTTGCTTGTGGCCCCACGGGTGTTCCGGGCGCCGGAGGGCCCGGCCGCCCGCGAGGCTAGGCGTCCTCACTTCGTTCGGCGCCGCGCCTCGAAGCCCGCCCGTGCCCTCCGGTCCCTCCGGCGCCCTCCACACCGGTGGGGCCTGGTGTGCTGACGTGTGGCTCTGCGCGTCGTCTCGAAGGCTGGCCAGGCCCAGCCGCCGTCCATGGGCACCGCAGCCGGGTTCTCCGGACCCCCAATGTGGTCTGGCTTGTCGTGCTGGGATTTTGGGGCGCTCCGCTGCGTGTTGTTACAAACGTCGTCAATCCAAGGTGTTTTTCGTGTGGCTTTCTGCCCCGTTGTTACAAACGTCGTCAATCCGAGGGCTTTTTCGCTGAAAATAGTGGTTTTTGGGCTTAGATTGACGACGTTTGTAACAGAGGCCCTCGAGAGACGATGTGAATCGCGTTGGTTTGACGACGTTTGTAACATTGGCCGCCCACTGGTCGCCCGGCCAGGCCCTGCCTCCGCCCACGGGCACCGCAGGCTGGCCCTGTCGGCTAGGTGGGCCGGTTGTCTGAAACCGTCATCGCCTTTGCGGGTGCCGGCCGAGCCTCAACTGAAACCGCCATCGCCTTTGCGGATGCGAAATGGGCTATTTTGGCGCAGTTTTCGGGTGCAGAGGTGATGGTGGTTTCAATGGGTGCTGTTCAGGGGTGCGCAGTGGTGATGGTGGTTTCATGCTGGCCTGAATCAGTGTCCGTAGAGGCGTCATTGGTTGCAAAGTCGCCATGGGCGGGGTCCTGAGCGCGAAAAAGTTCTCCCCGCTTGGTCTGATGGTGGGTGCGTGCGCGAAAAAGTTCGCCCTGCGCACGAAAAATGGCCCAAAATCGACCGTTTGCGGCGCGTAGTGACGCCCTGGTGCCAGCCATGTTCAGCTGGCGAGGGTGACTCCGCAATAGGCGATGGTGGCGACGAGGAGGGTGGAGAGCGCG
>CAUSHZ010000102.1:0-5055 GCA_963531605.1 uncultured Actinomyces sp. | reverse complement strand
GCGGCGACGTGCCCGACCCGTGGTACGGCGGCCACCAGGACTTCCTGGACACCCTCGAGGTCATTGAGCGGGTCACCCCGCAGATCCTCGCCCTCGTACGGTGACGGGTCTGTTGCAGTCGAGGCTATCTAGGTGCCTGTCTCTTCTAGATTTCGCACGTAATTCCCCCGGGGGATCTTCGGGTTACCCCGAGAAAACCGCATGATTTCAACGATCTGATTTCAAATATTGAAAGAGGCGCGGGGGAATTACGTGCGAAATTAGTGTTGAAGGTGATAACTGGGCAGGTATCCGCTCAGGATGTCGAGGAAGCCAGCGTTCTTCACCGTGGCGTGTGTGTCTTCTAGTCCGGTTTCTGGGACGAGGCGACGGAGGGCTGTCACCGAGACCGGGACCTCTCGCGCAAAGTCGCCATTCATGACGTCGTCATACGTGAATCGAAGGACGACGTATCCGCGCCGTAGAAGTTCACGGTCGCGCTTGAGATCCTTCTCGCGCTGCTCCTTCGACGAGTGGAATGCCCACCCATCCACCTCGATGACGATGAAGCCGAGGATGATCATGTCGACCTCGCCAACTCCTTCGATCCAGACTCCGACCTGCGGTGTCAGTCCCATGTCGATGAGCTGCAAGCGGGCAACGGTTTCGAGGATCGAGCGGGCACGATCCGACGAAAGAGAAAGCGCCTCTCTGAGGTGAGGCAGTCGGCTGCCCGTTGGTGGGATAGTGAGCGTCGAGACGTCGTAGAGTCCGCGATTGCGCGCGGCATCAAGCATGGGCAGAGACACCTTCAGCGGCATGCAGACGAGCACTCGCTCCAAGACTGTCCCGATGCTGGCGACGTGTGTGCGCCTTTCTTCATCGCTCACGAACTGTTCCCTATGAACGCATACGTCATCGAATCGGCGTAGCTTCGATGGGTGCATTCCGCGGTTATACGAAACTAACAGGTGGGTCTTTTGTGGGCGTTCCTCCATGAGGATCGGAAGTTCGTATATAGGTGCAGCGCTGACACAAGAGATGCACGCGTTGTATACAAAAGCGCGAACCTGATCGAGAGTGAAGCTGTTCTTATCGAAGATCCAGCCTCGGTAGTGTCCGATGGACTGGGGGAGCATCGTAGGAGTGAGCTCTGCGTGGCGCAGGCTCGATAGTTTAGCGATTCCGTGCCGTTTACGTAGCTCTTCGTTGAGATCCATACACAGATCATGCTACTTTATGACGCTTTGTGTGAGCTGTTTGAAAAATCTGTGGATAACTAATAAATTTCGCACGTAATTCCCCGCCGAGGTCTTTTTGAAACCTCGCGAAAACCGCATGATTTCAACGATCTGATTTTAAATTTTGAAAGAAGTGTGGGGGAATTACGTGCGACATTGTTGGGTAACTGAGGGTGTGGGGGTGCGTGCGCGAGGCCTGGGTTGGGTTATGGACTCTGGGGTACGAGGTCCGGGGTACGAGGCCCGGGGTGTGAGGCCGTCGTAGCGTGCGGTTCGAGAGTGGCGCGTTGTCAAGCGTGTCTTGCCTGTGGAACAAGGTTGTATGTTGCTCATGTCACGAATTACGGTGAGATTGCTGGCATGTCGGTCAGTAGCTGCACGGTCTGCGGCGAGCGGCCATGCGCCACAGGCGATTGCATGCGCACACAACGCAAACTAAGGATGCTTATGAACGCACTGAAAAAAGTCGCACGTGGCGAGCGGGCGACAATCGTCGTCATTGCGCTTGTCGCAGCCGTTGCCCTCGTCCTGGGCGTCGGTGGCTTCTTCATGGCACGTACGTTCCTGACCAGCGCGGACTCGGGAACCACGGCCTCGAAGGCGAGCTCGAATTCAAATGCTGGAATGAGTGACGCTTCGTCCAGTGAGACTTCACAGGTGCCCGACACCGCGCCGCAGTCTGAGGCGACTGCTCCCACCCCGGAGGCCACGGCCTCGAGCATGCCCCCGTGTGAGGACGGCACCTCTGCGCCCGACGGAACCTGCCTGCACCCAGCGTCAATCCAATGGCTCGACGACCTCCTGCCCGACCCGACCACGATCAACCGCACCGACCCCGACGCGGTGTGCTCCGCATTCGTCATCACCCACGAGACATGGGACGCGGCGCGCGACGTCACCAACGCCTATGCGTCCATCCGGTCAAGCGTCTACGAAACGCCCGAGCGACAGGCGCACCACACGCCCACTCCCGACCTCGAAAAAGGACAGGGCGAATTCCTGCCGCTCGTTCCGGGACGCTCGCACACAACCGTCACCATCGAAATGCTCAGCACTGAAGGCAAAGACCCGTCCCCCGACCGCGTTCCCGGCAAGTGGCTGCGCATCGTCACCTACACGCGCGCATACGCCGATGGCTCCCACGAGCCCGTCCGTGGCTACGCATTCCTCACCCTCACCCAGCAGGAGGACGGGACCTGGGCCGTCAGCGAGGCTGTGTGGTACTAGAGGAGTGAGGCGGAGCGTGCGCGCGGTCGGGCGAGGCTGGGCGGCGCGTCCCCTAGAAATGACGCGCGAGCGGCCACCCTGCGAAGGATGGCCGCTCGTGTGCCGTCGCGAGGCCTCGGCCGCCTCAGTCGGGCCGCCTCAGTCGGGCAGGGACGCCCCCGCCTCGGTGAGGAGGGTGCGGATCTGCTCCTCGACGCCCTTCGTGCCGCGGCCCATCGCGACCAGCTTGCCGTCCGCGCCCGCGATGAAGTGCGTCGGCCAGGCCGTCGCGCCGTAGGCCTTGAAGGCCTCGAGGTCGGGGTCCAGGGCGACCGGGTAGGTGATGCCCAGCTTCTCGATCGACGCGTTTACGACCGAGGCGTCGCGCTCGTAGGCCTGCTGGGGTGAGTGCACGCCCACCACGACCAGGCCGTAGTCCTTGTACTTCTCATAGATGGCCTCGAGCTCGGGGATCTCGCGCTGGCAGTTCGTGCACGAGCTCGACCAGAAGTCCACGAGCGTCACCGTGCCGGACGGCTGGCCCAGGGAGTTCAGCCACTCCGAGGACTGGATCGTCGGCATGACGCCGCAATCCTTCGCGCCACTACGCGCGCACTGCGCGAAGTCGGTGCTCGCCTCGACGTCCTTCTCGGGCTCGCACGCGCCGTCCTCGCAGGCGCCCTCAGTGCCCGCCTCGAGCGCGGCCGTGTAGTCGGGGATCATACGCTGCAGGGCCATCGGGGCGTCCGTCGCGATACCCAGCGCGAGCGCGATCATGGCGACGCCCGCAGCGATGCGCAGGGGGCGCTGGCGGGTCTTCAGGAAGCGTGCCGCGACGCCCGAACCCGCGATCGCGACGATCATCAGCGGGATCGACACGCCAATCGCGAAGGAGATGGCCAGGCCGATGATGTGCCACGTGATCTGCCCGGAGCTCGAGGCCACGATGATCGAGGTCAGCACCGGGCCCGCGCACGGCACGAACGCCGCGCCCAGGACGAGGCCGAGGCCAAAGCCCGCGCTGTCGCCCGTCGTGCGAGGCGCCAGGCGTGCGAAGGGGCGCTCCAGCACTTCCATGATCTTCGGGACGATCATGCCGATGCCGACGGCCAGCAGCAGGATGATGCCCGTCCAGCGGATCAGCGCCTGCGGCAGGTTCAGCAGGCTCAGTAGCGCCGAACCTGCGACGGTGATCAGCATGAACGAGGTGACCAGGCCCAGGACGATGAGCACGGGACGACGCGTCACTGAGTCGCTGCCGTCGGCCTTCACGGCCTTCTTCGGCGCTTCTCCGCCCAGGTTCACGCCCGGAGCGACGCGGAAGAGAGACGGGTCAATGCCCGCCTTTGCGTCCGGGGAGGATGCGGATCGAGGAGCCCCGGCCTCGTTCGAGGAGGACGCCGAGTCGTGGCCACCCGCAGCACCCAGGAAGAGCGCGGGCAGGACGGGAAGGATGCACGGGGAGATGCCCGTGATAAAGCCTCCAAGAAGGCCGAGTAAGAGGAACATAGGTTCACCTTACTTGGAAGTGGTTGAAAATGCGCGCTACTTATCGACGGCAAGCATGGCAACCGTTTGGCATGGCCGGCCCCTGAAAAGTCGCACGTAATTCGCTCCCTGGCATTTCAAACGTTGAAATCAGATCGTTGAAATCATGCGGTTTTCGGCCGTGCTCTAAAACTGACCGTGGGAAATTACGTGCGAAACTATGGGTGCGTGGGCGCAGTGACGAGGCTGTGGCGCGTCGGTCCGACTCGCCTACAGTGACAGGACTCGCCTACAGCGGCAGGACTCGCCTACAGCGACAGGACTCGCCTACAGCGACAGGACCAGGTCCGCGCGCTCCTTGGTGCGCTCAACGAGGGCCATATTCGCCGCGTCCACCGTGCGCACCCAGTGCGCGGCATCCGCGCGGTCGCGGCCAAAGCTCATGTGCCGATCGATCAGGCGCGACGCGAGCTCCTCGAAAGGCGTGTCAATGAAGACGAGCAGGTCGATGAGGCCGCGCACGTCCGCCCAGCCGGGCAGCTCGAGACCCAGGTAGTTGCCCTCCGTGATGACGACGCCGTCGATCTCAATGGGGAGCGAGGCGGCGACGGGTTCGTGCAGGTCGCGTCGGTAGTCGGGGGCGAGGACCACGCCGTCCGCGCGGCGCACGCGCCCCAGGAGAGCGACGTATCCGCCCACGTCGAAGGTGTCGGGCGCGCCCTTGTGGTCCGCGATTCCGCGCGCGGCCAGCACCGCGTTGGACATGTGGAAGCCATCCATGGGTGCCAGGCCCGCGACCGGGATGCCGGCCTCGGGTAGGGCGCGAGCCAGCTCGGCGGCGATCGTCGTCTTGCCGGTCCCGGGAGGACCGGTCAGGCCCAGCACGCGCACGGGGTCACCGAGGCGGGCGCGCTCGGCCACGGCCTCGACGATGCGCTCGGTGATCGACGAGGCCTGGGCGCGCTCAGGGGAGGCGGCCGCTCGCCGTCCTGAGCCCGCCCGCGAGGAAGTCACGGCTTGATGACGGGGAGCGTCGACCAGGGGAAGTTGATCCACTTGTCGGTGTGCGCCCACACGTAGTCGGGGTCGATGATGGACACGGGCTTCTTGTAGATGACCGCGCTGCGGGCCTCGACGCGCA
>CAUSHZ010000101.1:0-5059 GCA_963531605.1 uncultured Actinomyces sp. | reverse complement strand
CCGACACGCCGATGACACGCGCCCAGAAGGCTTCGTGTAGTGCAAAACCCCCACCTCCGACGAAAAGGCGCTGCGAGACCGCAAAGCCAGGGTGGACTACGGGGCTCGGTGGCTGACCGCGGTGCCCACGGGCGACGCAAGGCCGACAACTGGGAACGAGGAGGGTGCCACGGCGAGACAAAACTCGCCCTGCACGAGTCGCACGGCCCCACTTCCGGTACAAAACTCGCCCTGCACGCCCCTTCTCACCGCATGTGCGGTATAAAACTCGCCCAACACACCCCTTCTCACCGCACGTGCGGTACAAAACTCTCCCTGCTCGCCCAAAAAGGCCCAATTTGGCAGGTTTTGCCCGAGCAGGGCGAACTTTGTACCGAATGCGAGGCAGCGACGGGGCTAGCGATAACAGCACACCAGACCCCACCGGTGCGGAGGGCCTGGCTGCAGTGCCCACGGGCGGAGACGACACCACCGCCAGCCAAATGTCGCACGTAATTTATCGTGGTCATTTTTCGAGACACCCCTAAAACGTTGCAATTCCAACGATGCAAAGTCGATATTTGAATGATTCATAGACGAATTACGTGCGAAGTTGCTGATTGACAGCCATAGATGAGCTCCGAGACGACGCACCGACCCGCACGTCAACACACCAAGCACCGCCGGCGTGGAGGGCGCCGGAGGGACCGGAGGGCCGGGCTGCGGTGCCCACGGGTGGCTGCGGAGCCTGGCCGGACAACGAGCCGACGCGCCGAGCGAAGCTCGCTGCGCGGACGGCTCGCGGGCGGGCCGCCGCCCACGGGCGCATCAAGCAGCCCGGCCCAACAAATCACATCCGGCACCCGGAACACCCGTGGGGCAACAAGCAACACCACAGCGGCACCCACAACGACACGAGGCCGCGACCGGTTTCCCGGCCACGGCCTCGTCACGCTCACGCAGCGCCGTTCACAACAGCGCCACCAGCAATCAGGCGGTCATGTCCACGTGGTCCTCGACCGCGGCGCGGCCAGCCTCGAGGCGGGCGACGGGGACGCGGAACGGGGAGCAGGACACGTAGTCCAGGCCCACGCCATGGAAGAAGTGGATCGACAGCGGGTCGCCACCGTGCTCGCCACACACGCCGAGCTTGATGTTCGGCTTGGTGGAGCGGGCGCGGCGCACGCCCTCGGAGACCAGGGTGCCCACGCCGTGGACGTCGATGGACTCGAAGGGGGAGACACCGAAGATGCCGGCCTCGATGTACTGCGGGAAGAACACGCCCTCGACGTCGTCGCGCGAGAAGCCCCACACGGTCTGCGTCAGGTCGTTGGTGCCGAAGGAGAAGAAGTCGGCTTCCTCGGCGAGGTCCTCGGCGGTCATGGCGGCGCGCGGCAGCTCGATCATGGCGCCGATGGAGACGCCGGACAGGTCCACGCCACGGGCGGCGGCGACGGAGGCGATGATGTCTTCGGCCTCTTCGCGCACGAGCTGGAGCTCACGCACGGAGCCGACGAGCGGGACCATGATCTCGGGACGCGGGTCGAGGCCGCGGCCCACGAGTTCGGCGGCCGCCTCGCACAGGGCGCGCATCTGCAGGGCGAACAGGCCGGGCAGGTAGATGCCCAGGCGCACGCCGCGCAGGCCCAGCATGGGGTTCTGCTCGTGCATGCGGCGAACCTCGACGAGCATGGCCTCGTCGGCGGGGTCGAGGGTGCCGGTGGCCTTGCCGACGGCGACCTTGGTCTCGAGCTCGATGAGGGCGGGCATGAACTCGTGGAGCGGCGGGTCGATGAGGCGCACGGTCATCGCCTTGCCGTCCATGACCTCGAGCATCTCCAGGAAGTCCTGCTTCTGGAGCTTCTCGAGCTCGTTGAAAGCGGCCTGGCGCTCATCCGACTCGGGAGCAGAGAGGATGGCGCGCTCGACGAGCGGGCGGCGCTCACCCAGGAACATGTGCTCGGTGCGGCACAGGCCGATGCCCTCGGCACCGAAGGCGATGGCGCGCTTGGAGTCGAGGGGGGTGTCGGCGTTGGCGCGCACGCGCAGGCGGCGGACCTTGTCGGCGTGGGACAGGAGCTTGTCGACGGCCTCGACGAGCTCGCGGGTGCCCTCGTCTTCGCCGGCGGCGGCGATGCCGGCCTCGAGGCCGTCTGCCAGGTAGGTGGTGACGGGCGAGTCGGTGACGGGGACCTCGCCGCGGAAGATTTCGCCGGTCTGGCCGTCGATGGCGATGGTGTCGTCGGCGGTCAGGACGAGGTCACCGATGGTGACGGTGCCGGCAGCTTCGTCGATGACGAGGGATTCGGCGCCACACACGCAGGTCTTGCCCATGCCGCGGGCGACGACGGCGGCGTGCGAGGTCTTGCCGCCGCGGGCGGTCAGGACGCCTTCGGCGGCGACCATGCCGGGCAGGTCATCGGGGTTGGTCTCGCGGCGCACGAGGACGGTCTTGATGCCCTTCTCGGCGGCCTCGACGGCCTGGGCGTTGTTGAAGGCGATCTTGCCGACGGCGGCGCCCGGGGAGGCGGCCATGCCGCGAGCGATGAGCTCCTTCTCGGCCTTGGCGTCGAACTGCGGGAACATCAGCTGGGTGAGCTGGTCGCCGGTGACGCGGCCCAGGGCCTCGTCGCGGGTGATGAGCTTTTCGCCCAGGAGCTGGGTGGCGATGCGGAACGCGGCGGCGGCGGTGCGCTTGCCGACGCGGGTCTGGAGCATCCACAGCTTGCCGCGCTCGATGGTGAACTCGATGTCGCACATGTCGCGGTAGTGGGTCTCGAGCTTGCGCATGATGGCGCGCAGCTCGTCGTAGACGGGCTTGTTGATGCGCTCGAGGTCGGACAGGGCCAGCGTGTTGCGGATACCCGCAACGACGTCCTCGCCCTGCGCGTTCTCGAGGTAGTCGCCGTAGACGCCGGAGTGGCCGGAGGAGGGGTCGCGGGTGAAGCACACGCCGGTGCCGGAGTTTTCGCCCATGTTGCCGAACACCATGGTGCAGATGTTGACGGCGGTGCCCAGGTCGTGGGGGATGCGCTCACGGCGGCGGTAGATGCGGGCGCGCTCGGTGTTCCAGGAGCGGAACACGGCCTCGATGCCCATGTCCATCTGGGTGCGCGGGTCCTGCGGGAAGTCCTTGCCGGTCTGTTCCTTGACGATGCCCTTGAAGGTGTCGACGAGGCCCTTGAGGTCCTCGGCGGTCAGCTCGGTGTCGCCCGTGACGCCGCGCTCGGCCTTGAGGTTGTCGAGGGCGTCGGAGAACAGGTCGCCGTCGATGTCGAGGACGGTCTTGCCGAACATCTGGATGAGGCGGCGGTAGGAGTCCCACGCGAAGCGCTCGTTACCGCTAACGGCTGCGAGGCCGAGGACCGACTCATCGTTGAGGCCGATGTTCAGGACGGTTTCCATCATGCCGGGCATGGAGAACTTCGCGCCGCTTCGCACGGAGACGAGGAGCGGGTCGGAGGGGTCGCCGAGGCGGCGGCCCATCTTGTCTTCGACGCCGCGCAGGGCAGCGGTGACCTCGGTGGCAAGCGACTCGGGAACCGTGGAGTCCTTGAGGTATGCGCGGCATGCCTCGGTGGTGATTGTGAAGCCGGGGGGAACGGGCAGGCCGAGCTTCGTCATTTCGGCAAGGTTGGCTCCCTTTCCTCCGAGCAGGTCCTTCATGGACTTGTCGCCCTCGGAGAAGTCGTATACGTACTTGACCATCGTGGTCCTCAACTTCCGTGTTTGCAATGTCCGGCCCATCAGTGGGCCGCTACCAGAGGTAAGGATACACGTATCAAGGGACCTAGGTCACCTCAAGGCGCGCACGAGTATGATTGTCCTTACATACACGAGGCCGGGGCAGCCCCCTGATCATTCCTCGCCAGGTACACGACATGAGAAAGCCAGCTGATCAGCCGCAACGCCGCAGCCTTCACACTCAAAGGCGCAGCCACTCAACAGCCGGTCAACGCCCCAACCTATAGCGGCCTGAGCGCCATGTGGAGGTCGTTCGAGGGATCAAAGACAACCTCGCCCGTCAGTTGGAGAGTGCGTTCCTCACTCGAGGTACGCACGACGACATCCGAGAGGCGAATTCCCGTGGGATAGCCTCCCGCCATCGACCCAATGCTCACCTGCTGAACGCCCGACAGCCGTTCAGAGGGACAGATCGTTCGATCCGGATTGCCACCCTGGAGGCACTCGGTCAGATACCCCTCCGCATTGTGTTTGAGCCACAACACGGCATCAGTATTGGCTACCGCCTTGATTCCATGCTTCTCGACGTCTTTACCGAGATCCATGGTCGTTTTCGCGGTCGCTTGATCCACTGTCAGGTCGACATGTTCGGAGGCAGTGTCGACCGCAACATCGTAGATGCCGGGGTATGCGTAGACCGTGACTTCTTGTCCGGCGCGGTACCACAGATAATTGGCGGGCAGATATTTCGCCTTGTTCTCGTCAGAGGCTGTCCGCCCGAGGGGGCCAATGGAAACCCCACCGATGGTCACGTCCCTGCCATACCCTTCCGTATCGACGCGCACCGCTCGCGCAGCGCTGCTGACGACGCGCCAATAGCCGACATTCTTCAGAAGCTCCTTGACGCGATCCAGGTAGATTTCACGGTTAACGGAGTTCTCACCGACCTTGAACTCGATGACCGCTCCCTGACGTCCATGCAGATCGGGCTGATTGTGCACGCGTATCTCTTTAACCCACACGGGTTCCGACGCCACGGCGCCACGAAGATCAACCGCATGATCCGCATTCTTCGTCGCGTCCCCGAAGCTGTCCCCCGCCTCGACCTCGAGGGCATCCTCCACGCGCCCTTCGGCGATCGCGTCCGCGTAGTATCGCACCGCATCTTCGACGCTCTTATCGGCGTTGCTCTGGTAGGCAACACGTGCGATCGCCACCAACGCAACGACGCACACGAGGACGAGGACAAGGATGCCCCACGATCGACGACTCATCGGGACTGACCTTCCGCTGGTTGAGGAGCATGACGCCTCACCCCGGGCGAGGGGGAGGCGGTGACGCAGGGTTAAGGGTCAAAATGTGTGTCCGGAATCGCGGATTTTCACGGATTGACCTG
>CAUSHZ010000100.1:0-5123 GCA_963531605.1 uncultured Actinomyces sp. | reverse complement strand
CCACGGCACTGACCACCATGCGCGACGGGGTGATATCCAGGAGACGACCGAACATGAGGGATTCGAGCTGCCCGGACATGTCCCCGATGCGCAGGGAGATCACAATGCCGAGGGAGAAGAAGGCAGTGAGCAGAACAGCGGTCGTCGCCTCAGAGTGGCGCTGTTTGCGGGAAGCCACCGTGAGTGCCGCCGCGATGAGGGCCGCGCAGAGCGCGCCTCCCGGAATGATGGCGTCGCGCCCGCCGAGGGCCATGCCGACGACAATGCCGGGAAAGACGCCGTGCACCATCGTCTCCGCGCTGAACTCGGCGCGGCGCAGGTTGACGAGCGTCGAGGCCGGTCCCGCCGCGAGCGCGAGTAGGGCGAGGACGATGAGGGGGCGCGCCAGGTAGGGGGCGATCATGACAGGGCTGCAATCGCCTCGTCGGCGCTCGATCCGTAGGCGCGGGCCAAGACCTCGGGTGCCAGGGCCTCGTCGGTGGGCCCCAGGGCGACGAGGCGGGAGGCCAGCACACACGCCTGGGAGCACACGTCGCGCGCAAGCGACAGGTCGTGCGTGGACACGATGACGCCCACGCCTCGGTCGGTCAGGTCGGCGATGAGGCCTGTGATGATGTCGCGGCTGGGAGCGTCCAGCCCGTTGAAGGGCTCGTCCATCATGACCAGCTCGGGGCGCGCGACCAGGGCGCGCGCGACGAGGGCGCGCTGGCGCTGCCCGCCGCTGAGCGTCCCGAAGCGGTGGGAGGCCCGGTCGCTCAGGTTGACGCGCTCGAGGGCGGCGCTCACCCGCTCCTGCATGTCGGCGGTGATGCGCCTGCCCCAGCCAGCCTCGGCGATGAGGCCCATGGTGACGACCTCGGCGGCGCTCACGGGGAACGTGAGGTCCAGGTCGGCACTCTGGGGCACGAGGCCGATGCGCGCGGCTTCCACCTCGACGGTCCCGGAGAGGACCTGGCAGCCGCCGACGATACCGCGCATGAGGGTCGTCTTGCCGCCGCCGTTGGGGCCGACAAGGGCGAGGGCCTGGCCCCCGAACACGTCGAGGGTCAGGCCGGCCAGCGCCGGGGTATTCCCATACCCCAGCGCCGCGTCGCGGAAGGAGACGAGTGTCGTCATCACTGGTCCTTGAGGCGTTCGGGCAGGTCCGGGACGGTGCCACCCCACGCCTGGGTCACGGCGTGAACGTTGTGGACAATCGAGCCCACGTAGGTGGCTCCTTCGCTGCCGTCGGGGCCCAGGGAGTCACCGTACATGGCATCCTCGCCCACGATGGGGGTCACGCCGGCCGCGCGGGCGATGGCCTCGATGGACTTGGAGTTGTTGGAGTTTTCCGCGAAGAGCGCGACCGCGCCGGACTCCTTGACGGCAGCGACGGCCTTCGCGATATGGTCGGCGGTGGCGTCCTGCTGCTCGTTGAAGTCGGACAGGGCGGCACCGATGAATCGGATCCCGTAGTCCCTCGAGAAGTAGCCGAAGGCATCGTGGGAGGTGAAGAGCACGCGCTGCCCCTCAGGCACGGTCTCGATGGCCTCGGCGGTCCACTCATTGAGCGCGTCGATGTCCTCCAGGTACGAGGCCGTGGCCGCGTTGATCGACGAGGCCGCGTCCGGCGCAGCGGCCGCGAGGCCAGCGCCGAGGTTAGCGACCTGGACGCGGGCACCCTTCGGCGAGGTCCACACGTGCGGATCGAAGCGGAACTCGGGCTCCTCCCCCGCTTCCTCCGGCGGGAACGGCCACGGAGCGACGTCCACGCGTTCGCTTCCGCGATCGATCGTGTAGGCGCCCTCTGGGTCTGGGGCACCCGGGTTGTCGACGTCTGCGGCGGTCAGGACGCCCGAGGTGACGACCATGCGTCCCTTGAAGCCGGAGGAGACGACAGCGTCATCGAGGAAGTGCTCGAGGTCCACGCCGGAGACCGCCATGACGTCGGCCTGCGCAAGCGCCGAGGTCTGCTCCGGTGTCATCTCATGCTCGTGCGCGGAAGCATTGGGCGCGAGCAGGCAGGTCAGGCTCATGGTGAGGGCAGCGCCGTCAGGGGCGGCACCCACGTGGCTGTTCTTTCCGGCGGCGTCGGTCTTGTCGAGGGAAATGTCGCCGGACCTTGCGGCGATCTGGGTGACGTAGTCGCAGATCTGGGTGGTCGTGGCGACGACGCTAAGGCCGTGGGCCGAGGAGGAGGGCGCGCACGCAGCCAGCGAGGCGGTCGCCATGGCCAGCCCTGCAACAGCGACCACGCTGCGCGTTGTTGAGGAAAACATCATTGCTCCTGTGCAATTTTCGGGTACACGAAAATTATAGCGATAAGCGAGAACAATTCTCAAGAGGTTTGACCTGAACATTCTCTCCGAGTGTCAGAGCGGATGTGCGCCGCGCTCCTTTGGGCACTTTAGTGCCGCTAGACTCGGATGCGATGAATACTGCGAACGCACACAACGACACGATCGACACGACCGCCGACCTCCTCGAGCACGAGCCCGCGACCGACGACGAGGCCAGCGCTTCCCTTGAGTGGGAGCCCACGACCGACGACGAGGCCCCCGCACAGCCCGCCGAGGCCTCGTCCACTCCCCCGGCAGCCGGATGGACCCAGCGCCTGTCGACGCCCGCAGCAGGGTGGGTAGCGACAGCGATTGCGACGCTGGTCGCCGCGCTCATTCGACTGCCCGGACTGGGCAACGTCCGCACGCTCATCTTCGATGAGACCTACTACGTGAAGGACGCCTGGTCACTCCTCACCCTCGGGTACGAGGGAACGTGGGCGAAAGACGTCGACACGGCCTTCGCCAACGGCGACACCTCCGGCTTGTCCGCGGTGGGCGGCTATCCCGTTCATCCGCCGACAGGCAAGTGGCTGATCGCGATGGGCATGAAGTTCTTCGGCCAGGCCAACCCGGTGGGATGGCGCATCTCGGCGGCCATCTGCGGCATCATCACCGTATTCCTTCTGTGCCGACTTGCTCAAAACCTGTTCCGCTCCCCCGCCATCACACTCCTCGCTGGCCTCTTCCTAGCGACGGACGGCATGGCGATCGTCATGAGCCGCACGTCCATCCTCGACGGATTCCTCGCCATGTTTGCACTGGCCGCATTCCTGTGCGTCGTCAAGGATCAGCTCATGACGCAGCCCGCGCTCATCGCCAAGCTGGCCGAGTGGGATGGACTGGGCGATCCGAGGCGGGGGTGGCGTTCCGCCTGGGAACACCTCACCTTGCGCGATCGACGCCCCTTTGCGATCGGCCCCAATGCGGGAAACCGCCCGTGGCTTTTCGCGGCTGGCATCTGCGCGGGCCTCGCCAGCTCCGTTAAGTGGTCTGGGATTTACGTGCTCGCATTCCTGGGCCTGTTCGTCGCACTGCGCGAGGTGACATGCCGCTGGCGCGCGGGACATCCGACACCGATCCGAGGCGCACTCCTGGCGGACGTGTGGTGGGCGTTCGTCCTCATGGTTCCGACCGCGATTCTCACGTATGTAGCGTCCTGGTTCGGATGGTTCACTCACTCCGCCGCTCACGGACACGGCCGCTCCGGAATTGCGGGATTCGCCGGAGAGCTGGCAGACCTATGGCTCTACCACAAGGAGATGTGGACGTTCCACAACGGACTCAACACGCCCCACACGTATCAGTCCAGCCCGTACACGTGGCTCGCGCAGGTGCGCGTAACCTCCTTCTACTGGAACAACGGCGAGGCCGTGATGGGCTGCCGATCGGGCAAGTGCGCGAGCGACGTCGTCGCCCTCGGCAATCCCCTCCTGTGGTGGGTAGGCATCGGAGCCCTCTTGCTCGTCATCGTCGCCACGTTCTACTACCGCAATTGGCGCGTGGGCGTCATTGCCCTGGGCTATATCGCGCTGTACGTTCCGTGGCTCGCTTATGCACATCGCACGATCTTCGTTTTCTACACCGTCGCATTTGCGCCTTACGTTGCTCTGGCGGTCGCATGGATGATTGGGCTCCTCGCAGGGTGGGTGACGATTGACGGATCACCCGAACCCGCACCAGCCAGTCGCCAGACTCAGATCACCGGATGGGTCTTTGCGGCACTCGTGACGGCCGCAATCCTCGGCTGCGCCCTCTACTTCATGCCACTGTGGCGCGGGGACGTTGTCGACTACGACTTCTGGCGCGCCCACATGTGGCTGCCAAGCTGGATCTAGCGATCCGCGCTGACGCCAACGAGTAAGGGTGTGGCCCGGCAGTGTCCTGCCGGGCCACACCCTTACTCAAAACGGCTTCTTCGATGAGCCCCGAGCGTTCAACCGCGATCGCGGGGCGAGTCACGCCGCGCATACGTGCGCACCGGCGCCGCAACGAGCCGAAAACCGCTTAGAAGCTACCGTCACGCGAGCGAAGCAAGCAGCTCGCGGATCTGCCCATTGAGCTCCTCGGAAGGCGTGAAAGTCCCATCCTGGGAGTCGGAGCCCAGGCTGATGCGAATCTCCTGCTCGCGCACGTCGGCACCGAAGGTCGACAGGATCTCACGCAGGTGCTCGAGCGGCTTGACGGCGCCGTGCCAGGAGTATCCGACGAGGCCGACGGCCTTCTCCTTCAGCGTGGCAGGGGGCAGGTAGTCGATCGCGTTCTTCAGGGCCGCGGGCACGGAGTGGTTGTACTCGGGCGTCACAAACAGGACGGCGTCGTTCGCCTCGACGTTCGTACGAAGGCGGACCGCCTCGGGCAGCGTCGGAGCCTGCATCGACGGCGGCATCTCCTCCGCGAAGAGAGGAAGGTTGTAGTCGCGCAGATCGACGAACACAGTCTGCACGCCCTCGACCTGACGGGACTGGTCCTCAATCCAGCGAACAACCTGCTCGCCGAAGCGACCGGGACGGACGGAACCAAGAACAATAGCAACGGAAGCCATGACGTTTCCTTTCAAAGCCTTATTGAAACATCAACTACTATAGTTCACCCAAAAGTTTGACGTAATACCAATCGCTATCGTTTAGGACACAAGTCCCACGGTGCCACAGGGCAGAACGTCGCCTGGTTGTGTGCATAACCCACGGGTACAGGATCGGCAGATAACGCGCGAAGGGCCTCATCCATGCGGATGAGGCCCTTCGTCTTGAAGTGTGTTGTGGCGGTGTCCTACTCTCCCACAACCTGTCGGTTGCAGTACCA
>CAUSHZ010000099.1:0-5209 GCA_963531605.1 uncultured Actinomyces sp. | reverse complement strand
ACGTAGGGCGCGTAGGACGTGGGATCGGCCTGGATCTCCATGCGCACGGAGCCCTCGGCGGCGTCGTCCTCGGCGGCCTCGCGGATGAGGCGGCGCATCGCAGCCTCGGAGCGCACGAGGTGACGCGCCGAATCGTAGGCGCGCTGGAAACGGAACCACCCGCGCCCGTCGGCCGGCATGGACGCCGCGTCGATGTGCAGCAGGTGAGGAGGCAGGCGCACTCCCTGCGTGCGCGCCATATCGATCATCGTCGAGGGGCGCATGGCCCCCGTGAAGTGCAGGTGCAGGTGGGCCTTGGGGAGGGTGGCGAGGTCGCGCCTGCCCGGTGGGGTCGGGCGCGGGGCCGTCAGGTTAGGGACAGCGGGCGCTTCCACGGCCTAGTGCTCCCCGAGCCAGATGATGATGTCGCGGATCAGGCCGGGGCCCTCGGGCTCGTTGAGGAGCTCGTGGTAGGCGCCGTCGACGATGCGCAGGTGGATGTCGGCGTCCGGGTGCGCCGCGCGTGCCCCGCGTACGAGTTCGCGCGAGCCGCGCAGGTCCGCCATGAGGTCGTTCGAGCCGTGCATGACGAGCGTCGGAGTGCGCAGGCGGTCGGCGCGTGCCAGCACCTCGTCGCCCTGAATGATCATGGTCGCGCCCGTCAGGATCGGCACGCCGCCCTTGTAGGTGAGCGGGTCCGCGTCGAAGTCGCGCTGGACCTGCGGGTCGCGCGACAGGGGAGAGACCTCCATGTCGGATGTGCCCTTCGCCACGACGAGGCCGGGGCGAAGCCGCGCGATCGGCAGCAGCCTGCGCGCCTGGGAGGGGGAGACGTGGGGGAGGGGACGCAGTGCGGGCGCGGACAGGACGGTGCCGCGCAGCCGCGTCGGGTCCAGGATGGTGGAGGCGGCCGCGATGATGCCGCCCATCGAGTGTCCGAACAGGAACAGGTCCGGGGTGCGCGCGTGGGCGAGGGCCGCCCGGCGCGCGTCGCCGAAGTCGCGGATCAGCGCGCCCACGTCCACGCGGGCGCGGGGACCCTCAGAGGTCCCGTGGCCCGCGTGGTCGTAGTAGGCGACGTCGTAACCGGCGCGGGTGAGCGCGGAGCGCAGGTGGGCGTAGCGCCCGCAGTGTTCCGCGTACCCGTGGGCGAGGAGGACCGTCCCGAGGGGGGCCTCCTGCTCTGTCCGTTCGAACGAGACGTGCATCAGGCGAAGAGCTCCTGCACGCGGGTGATGCCCTCGACGAGGTCGTCGTCGGCCAGGGCGTAGGAGAAGCGCAGGAAGCCGGAGGGGCCGAAGGCCTCACCCGGAACCGCCGCGACCTCGACCTCGTCGAGGATCAGGTCGGCGAGCTCGCCCGACGTGTTAGCGACGCGGCCGCGGATCTCGCGACCCAGCAGGCGCTCGACGGAGGGGTAGACGTAGAACGCGCCCTTGGGGGTCGGAACGTCGAAGCCGTCGATCTGGCGCAGCATGTCAACGATCGTGCGGCGGCGACGGTCGAAGGCGACGCGCATCTCGTCCACGGCGTCCAGGGAACCCGACACGGCGGCGCGCGCCGCCTCCTGGGCGATGTTGTTGACGTTGGAGGTCAGGTGCGACTGGAAGGACAGCGCGGCCTTGATGACGTCGGAGGGGCCGATCATCCAGCCCACTCGCCAGCCGGTCATCGCGTAGGTCTTGGCCACGCCGTTGAGGATGACGGCCTGGTCGGCCAGCTCGGGCACCAGCTTGACGATGTGCGCGCTCTGCGCGTCCTCGTACAGCAGGTGCTCGTAGATCTCGTCCGAGATGACCCAGATGCCGTGCTCGAGGGCCCACTGGCCGATCGCGGTCAGTTCCTCGGGCGTGTAGACGCTGCCCGTCGGGTTGGACGGCGAGCACATGAGCAGGACCTTCGTGCGAGGGGTGCGCGCGGCCTCGAGCTGCTCGACGGCCACCTTGTAGTCCTGGTCGGCGCCCGCGAACACCTCGACGGGGGTCGCGCCGGCGAGCTTGACGACCTCGGGGTACGTGGTCCAGTATGGCGTCGGCAGGATGGCCTCGTCGCCGGGGCCCAGCAGCGCGGCGAAGGCCTGGAAAACGGCCTGCTTGCCGCCGTTGGTGACGACGATGTCGGCGGGGGAGACCTCGTAGCCGGAGTCGCGCAGGGTCTTGGCAGCGATGGCCTCGCGCAGCGCCGGGAGGCCGGCGGCGGGCGTGTAGCGGTGCATCGCGGGGTTGCGCGCGGCCTTGACGGCGGCCTCGACAATGTAGTCGGGCGTGGCGAAGTCGGGTTCGCCGGCGCCGAAGCCGATCACCGGGCGGCCGGCGGCCTTGAGGGCCTTGGCCTTCGCGTCCACGGCCAGGGTCGCGGACGGCGTGATGGCGTTGAAACGATCAGAGACACGGGTGCGAGGTGTATTGGTCACCCCTCCATGGTCCCACGTCGCGCGCGCGTGTGGCGGGGAGCGCACACGATGCGTGCGTGGGCTACCTCTCATTTACGAGGTCGGGGCTGGTATTACGCGGCATGCGACCCGCCGGCGCGCTTCTCGGTTGGACAAAGCGCCGCCTTATCCACTAATGTTCGTCAGGCAGGTTTTCCTGCGTAGGGCAGTGGCGCAATTGGTAGCGCACCGGTCTCCAAAACCGGCGGTTGTGGGTTCGAGTCCCGCCTGCCCTGCGGATTAGGCTGATCATTTTCGTAGGAGGATTCCCATGGCCGATCGTGTTGCCTCGGACGCTGAATCCTCGCGCCGAGATCGCACTAAGAACGAAGCTACCCGCAAGCGTAGCGCCGCCACCAAGGAGCAGACGAAGCGTCCCGGACTCTTCGGTGGTATCTGGCTCTTCTTCAAGCAGGTCATTGACGAAATGAAGAAGGTCACCTACCCCACGGGATCCGAAACTTGGACGTACTTCGTCGTCGTCGTTGTGTTTGTCGCCGCAATCATGCTTTTCGCTGGCCTACTCGACTTCGGATTCGGTAAACTAAGCGCATTGATCTTCGGCTGAGACCGACGAACCCGCCCGCAGGACACTGCAGGCGGGTTTCTTCTACGGTCCGGCCCCATTCGCAGGAGGGAAACACCGTGAGCGACGAACAGTACACCGAGGAACAGGCCTTCGAGGAGCGTCAGGAAGAGGTTCAGCAGGAGACCGCCGACGCCCTTGTCGACGGAGCTGCCCAGGAAGTCGTCGATGAGGTGGCCGAGGAGGCCGCCGATAAGGAAAGCGAATCGGACGACGAGGCCCCGGCCTCGGTCGAAGAAGAGGCGATCGCCAAGCTGCGCCGCAAGCTCTACATGTCTCCCGGCGACTGGTACGTCATCCACACCTACTCCGGCCACGAGCGCAAGGTGAAGGCGAACCTCGAGCAGCGCATCACCACGCAGAACATGGAAGACTACATCTTCGCCGTCGAGGTCCCGGACGAGTACGTCATGGAGTACCGCGGCAACGCGAAGAAGCGCGTGCGCCACGTGCGCATCCCCGGCTACGCGATCGTCTGCATGGACTTCAACGAGGCCTCGTACCGTGTCGTCAAGGAAACCCCCGCCGTCACCGGCTTCGTGGGCGACCAGCACAACCCCGTGCCGCTCTCGATCGACGAGGTCGTCATGCTCCTGACGCCCAACGTCCTCGAGGAAGCTGCCGAGGCCGCCAAGGATCAGCCCGCCCCCGTCCAGGTCGTCCAGACCCAGTTCGAGGTCGGCGAGATCGTCACCGTCACCGACGGGCCTTTCGAGACCATGTCGGCCACGATCTCCGAGATCATGCCCGAGACCCAGAAGCTCAAGGTCCTCGTCACCATCTTCGAGCGCGAGACGCCGCTCGAGCTCGGCTTCGACCAGGTGGAGAAGCTCGAGCAGTGACATCACGCACCCGGACTTGGGATCAAGCCCGGAATCGCGTTATGATTCACTTTTGTGTGCGTAGGGCGCACTGTGCCCACTGAAACCCAGTGAGCAGCGCCAAACGCTCCGCCCTGACCGGCACCCGCCGGCCAGAACTTCAGAAGAAAGACCCGCATTCATGGCACCGAAGAAGAAGGTCACCGGCCTGATCAAGCTTCAGATCGCAGCCGGCGCCGCTACCCCCGCACCGCCCGTCGGCCCCGCTCTGGGCCAGCACGGCGTGAACATCGTCGAGTTCACCAAGGCTTACAACGCGGCCACCGAGTCGCAGCGTGGAAACATCATCCCCGTCGAGATCACCGTCTACGAGGATCGTTCCTTCACGTTCGTCCTCAAGACGCCGCCCGCCGCTGAGCTCATCAAGAAGGCTGCTGGCATCCAGAAGGGTTCCGGCACCCCCAACACCGTCAAGGTTGGTTCGATCACGATGGATCAGGCTCGCGAAATCGGCCAGTCCAAGATGGCTGACCTCAACGCCAACGATGTCGAGGCTGCGGCCAAGATCATCGCCGGCACCGCCCGCTCCATGGGCATCAACGTCGAGGGCTGACCTCAACCAACCCCCCCGTGGTAGGGCAGGCGCTGCCCGACACCCACGACTGCAAGGAGAAGAAGCAGAATGACCAAGCGCTCCAAGAGCTACCGCGCAGCGGCCGAGAAGGTCCACGCGGACGTGCTGTACACCCCCTTCGAGGCCATGAAGCTGGCCAAGGAGACCACCGTCACCAAGTTTGACTCGACCGTTGAGGTCGTCTTCCGACTGGGTGTCGACCCCCGCCAGGCGGACCAGATGGTCCGTGGCACCGTTTCCCTGCCGCACGGCACCGGCAAGACCGCCCGGGTCTTGGTCTTCGCCGTTGGTCCGCGCGCTCAGGAAGCGATCGACGCAGGCGCCGACGAGGTCGGCGGCGACGAGCTCATCGAGAAGGTTGCCAAGGGCTACACCGACTTCGATGTCGCCGTTGCTACCCCCGACCTCATGGGCAAGGTTGGCCGCCTCGGCCGCGTCCTCGGCCCCCGTGGCCTCATGCCGAACCCCAAGACGGGCACCGTGACCATGGACGTCGCGAAGGCCGTCAAGGAGATCAAGGGTGGTCGTATCGAGTTCCGCGTCGACAAGCACGCCAACCTGGCGTTCATCGTCGGCAAGGCATCCTTCACCGCCGAGCAGCTGACCGAGAACTACGCCGCCGTCCTGGACGAGGTGCTGCGTCTCAAGCCGACCTCCTCGAAGGGCCGCTACCTGCTCAAGGGCGCCGTCGCCACGACGATGGGCCCCGGCATCCCCCTGGATGTCACCAAGGTCAAGGACCTCATCGAGAAGTGAGC
>CAUSHZ010000098.1:0-5237 GCA_963531605.1 uncultured Actinomyces sp. | reverse complement strand
CGTCACCTCGAGCGACGAGCTCTGCTCCTGGATGCGCGTGCGCGACGAGTTCCCCAGCGTCCAGGCCTACAAGGTCGTGCGCACCAACCCCGTGGTCGTTGGCAAGCCCGCCACCTTCTTCATCAACGGCACCGCCAAGACGAAGGCCGACGGTGGCGCTCCCACGCCCTTCACGGTCGTCGACCTGCTGCCCGAGGGCTTTGACGTGGACGACGCCTCGGCGATCGTCCCCGAGAAGCGCTCGACGCTGAAGAACCCCGACGGCACGCCCTACGACCTGAGCAAGGTCACGGTCGAGGTCGAGAAGGACTTCAACGGAACGGGCCGCACTCTGATCCGCTGGAACGTGCCCGACCCGGTCGAAGGTAGCCTCTACTCCACCTTCGACGTGAACGTGCTCGCGACGGCCGCTGCCGGCAAGAACACGAACGACGCCATGGCGTTCATGCCCGGCGACGGTGCTAAGTCGACGACCGAGGACAAGAGCCTGCGCAACACGAACTACTGCATCGGTAGCCGCGCGGTCGACACCTTTGACGTGAACAAGAACGGCTCGATGACCGACTACACCTGTAACGCCGCGAGGGACTTCAACGTCGCGACCACCCCGTCGATGAACATTGCGAAGGAAGTCAAGGGCAACAAGAACGCCGACTTCGTCCCCGCTGGCGAGATCGCAGAGATCGACCCGGGTGCGGACGGTGCCTACCGTTTCACGATCGCCAACACCGGTAACACCCCGCTGACGAAGGTCGTGGCCTACGATGTCCTGCCCTACCTGAACGACGTGGGTGTGGGTCCCGCCGCCGGCCAGGCTCGCGGCTCCCACTGGAAGCCGAACCTGAACTCCACCACCTGGGCATTCCAGTCGGTGAAGCAGAAGCCGGGTCGTGACCCCGAGATCACGGCCGTTCCGGCCTCGGACATCACGATCCAGTACTCCACCGTTCCCAACCCCTGCCGCGGCGAAGTCCTCTCCGCGGGCGGCTCGATGAACGATGCTCCCGCCGGTTGTACCCCCAACGCGTGGGGCGACGCTCCCGCCGACCTGACGACGATCACGGGTTTCCGCCTGGTGATGAACCGCGACATCGAGGTGGGCGAGAAGATTCAGTTCATCGCGACCATGACCTCTCCGGTGAACGCCAACCTGACCGCCTGGAACTCCGTCGCCATGTCCGGTGGCTCCATGCAGAACGGCAAGGTGTCCTACCTGCTGCCCAACGAGGCCCCCAAGGTCGGCATCAACGTCTCCACTGACGTCGAGGTCGCCAAGACGGTTGCTCGTGCGAAGATGAACGGCGACGAGCCGGTTCGCGACGCGAACGGCGTCATCGAGACCGTTGAGTCGAGCGATCCGATCATGCCCGGTGATTACATGCTGTACTCGGTGACCCTGAATAACAAGGGTCCGGCTGTGGCCTCGGGTATGACCATCAAGGATGTGCTCCCCGCAGGTGTCGAATTTGTCTCCGCGGAAACACGCCTGTGCCAGGATGGGGCAACGAACCCATGTGCCGGTGCAGTAAAGACGGATTCACCCTTTGGTGAACTTTCCACCGACTGGGAAGCGATGACTTCCGGCGTCCTGAACACCAACCTGAGTGTCGGTGGCACCGAGACGCTCTATGTCCTGGTGAAGGTCGCCGACGGGGTCGAAGGCCAGACGATTACGAACACGGCGACCCTGGGCGACTACGATCAGAAGGATTCCAATCCGTCGAACAACACGGCCAGCGCATCCTTCACCGTGGGTGGCACCATTTCGGGCACCATCTACAACGACAAGGACGCAACCTGGTTCAACGATTCGCCTGCCCTCGACAGTCCTTTCGAAGGCGTGACTGTTCGTCTGCTCGACGCTGACGGTAACCCGGTGAAGGACGCGTCCGGCGCGGACATCACCACGAAGACCGACGCCGACGGTAACTACACCTTCACCCGTCTGCCGCTGGGCTCGTACAAGGTCGAGGTCGTTGCGGGTGAGGCGAAGGTTGACGGCACCGACGTGAACCTGGCCGACTACAAGCAGACCTACGGCTACGGCTCGTCGACCAAGCGCAGCGAGGCCGGCAAGGGCAAGCTCGTCACGCCGACCGCAATCGAGCTGACGACCGCCGCCCCCAACGCCACGGAGGTCGACTTCGCGTTCGTGAAGCCCGCCTCGGTGGGTAACTTCGTGTGGTTCGACGCGAACAAGAACGGTCTCCAGGACGCGGACGAGGCCGGTGTCCCCGGCGTCACCGTCACCCTGACGGACGGTGCCGGCAACCCGGTCATCGACCTGGACGGCAACCCCGTCAAGCCTGTGACCACGGACGCCAACGGCAAGTACGAGTTCACGAACCTCATGCCGAACGTCGATCGGATCGTCGCGAACGCGGGCGAGGAGAACTACAAGATTGTCTTCACGGTTCCCGCCGGCTACTCCGCGACCAAGAGCTACGCGGCTGTGGATGGCGAGAAGGACTCCAACGGTGCCGAGAGCGACGTGACGCTCACCGAGGGTCAGAACGATGGGACCGTCGACTTCGGCCTCGTCGCCGACGGCACGATCGGTGACACCCTGTTCTGGGACGTCGACAACAACGGTGGCTCCGCGCCTTCGGGTGCGGACAAGCCGCTGGCTGGCGTGACCGTTACGCTGACCTACACGACCCCTGCGGGCGTGCAGAAGACGCTGACCACCGTCACGGACGCCGACGGACACTACTCGTTCAAGGACCTCGCCCCCGGCGACTATGTGGTCACGGTCGATAAGACCTCCCTGGCCTCCGCCTGCCCCGAGTGCACCGCTCAGACTCACGCCCCCTCGGGTAACCTGACGGCCTCGGAGGACCAGGAGCTCTCCCTCACCTCCAAGGTGACGCTGAGCCCCGGTGCGATGACGAACAACGACCAGGACTGGGCGTTCACCGGCGTCGCGAACACGGCGATCGTGAAGGCAATCGCGGACCCGACCGAGGTTCCGGCGGGCGGCTTCACCCCCGGCACGTCCGTCACCTACACGCTGACGCTCACGAACGAGGGCCCGAGCCCCGCCACCGGCGTCATCGCGCAGGATAAGCTCCCCTCTGGCGTGACCTTCTTGTCCGCACAGGGCGATGGTACTTACGATGCTGCTTCTGGTAAGTGGGATCTGAGCTCAGAGGTGATCGAGAAGGACGCGACGCGCACGCTGCGCATCACTGTCACTATCGACGCTTCCGCCGCCGGTTCGGTCGTCACCAACACGGCCACGATCGAGAAGCAGGATCAGATCGGCGACAAGAAGCCGGACAACACCTCGTCCGCGGACCTGACTGCCGGCTACACGATCGCCGGCAAGCTGTACAACGATGCAGACGCATCGTTCAGCGCCAGCGAGTCCGAGGCACCGTACGCGGGCGTGACCGTTGCGCTCCTGAAGAGGGACGGCACCCCCGTCCTCGACAAGGACGGCAACCCGGTCACGGCCGTGACCGATGCCGATGGCAAGTACTCCTTCCCCGGTCTGGCACTGGGCGAGTACAGGGTCAGCGTCGTCGACCCGACCTCCGGCCCGCTGGCGGGCACCAAGCCCACCGAGGCCTACACCGGCCGCTACAAGACCACCGCAGACGTGACCATCGCTGAGGCGACCGGTTCGGTCATCGACGTGAACTTCGGTTTCGTCAAGCCTGCTTCGCTGGGTGACTACACCTGGATGGACGTCAACCGCGATGGCATCCAGGATGCCGACGAACCGGCTCTGCCCGGCGTGACGGTTACCCTGACCTACGAGGACGGCTCCGCCGTGACCGATGCCTCGGGCAACGTCGTTACAGCGAAGACGAGCGACGCGAATGGCAAGTACTCCTTCGAGAACCTGCTGCCCGGCGGCTACAAGGTGTCCTTCCAGGCACCTGCAGGCTACGAGGCAACAACCTCGGATGCCGGAACCGACCGCGCTCTCGACTCCAACGGAGCTACGGCCTCGGTCACCCTGGCTCAGGGACAGACGGATGACACGATTGACTTCGGTGCTGTTGGTACCGGTGTGATTGGTGATCAGCTGTTTGTTGATGTCAACCAGAACGGTGGCAACGCCCCCGATGCTGGAGACAAGGTACTGCCCGGTGTGAAGGTCACGCTGGTGTGGACGGGTCCGGGTGGAATCACCCGCACCTACGAGACCGCGACCGATGCGGATGGCAAGTACAAGTTCGAGAACCTGCTGCCCGGCGACTACAAGGTGAGTATCGATCCTGAGACTCTCCAGACCGCCGAACCGCTGCTCGACGTTCTCACCCACTCCCCTGCTGGAGATGTTGAGAACAAGACCGTGGTCAGTGATGCAACCAAGGCTGATTCCACCGCCTTCGCAACGGCCATGAAGCTCACGGCTAACCTGACTCTGACGGGCGAGAAGAACCAGAACCTTGATCAGGACTGGGGCTTCGGAATCTCGGCTGACACCGCCATCAAGAAGGCGATCACCACTCCGGATGAGGAGGCTCAGAAGACCTTCGAGTTCACCCCGGGTCAGCCCGTGACCTACACGCTGACGCTGACCAATAACGGTCCGGGCGTTGCTACGGGCGTTAAGGCCTTCGACCAGCTTCCCTCTGGCGTGAGCTTTGTGTCCTCGCAGGGTGATGGTATTTACGATGCGGCCACTGGTGTGTGGGATCTGTCTGGCCTGACCCTGGCTAAGGGTGATGTGAAGACGATTGCGATCACGGTGACGATCACTGGTGAGGGTGCGGGCGCGCTCGTCACGAACGTCGCGCGTATCTCCCACCAGGATCAGGCGGGCGACAACCCGACGAACAACGAGTCCTCGGCGTCCTTCAAGGGTGGCTACAACCTCGGCGGCACGATCTTCCGTGATTCGGATGGGTCGTACTCCAAGAGTGATTCTGAGCAGCGCTTTAAGGGTGTGACGGTTGCTCTGCTGAACGAGGACGGCACTCCGGTGCTTGACTCTGAGGGCAAGCCCATGACTGTGGTCACGGATGAGAAGGGTGCCTACCAGTTTGTGGGTCTGGCTCCTGCCTCGTACCGCGTGGTGATCGTGGATCCGGACAAGGGTGATCTGGCTGGTCTGATTCCGACTCAGGCGTACACGGGTCGGGGCGCGACCGAGGCGTCCGTGACGATTACGGATGCGTCGGTGCAGGGCGTGGACTTTGGTCTGGTTGCCCCCGCCACGATCGGTGATCGCGTGTGGAATGACGCCGATGGTAACGGTGCGGATAACGGTGAGCCGGGCGTGC
>CAUSHZ010000097.1:0-5268 GCA_963531605.1 uncultured Actinomyces sp. | reverse complement strand
ACGGGCACGGGCGAGTTCGTCGTGCCCCCGCTGGGTGCTCACGAGACCTGGGACGAGATGTTCCTGATTTCCTCGCGTCACCGAGGCCTCATCAATGTCGGCCCCGCGCGCGCCGTGCGCTCCGACGCGCTCGGCCTGCTGCGCCGCGTGCGCATGTGGGACGAGCCCGTCCTCCTGCACGTTCACCCGCGCACCGTGCGCGTTCCCTTCGATGCGACCGGCTTCCAGCTGGACGTCGAGGGCGTGTCCACGGGCAAGCTCTCCAGCTCCGACGTGTCCTTCCACGCGCTGCGTGACTACGAGCCGGGCGACGACCGCCGTGCCGTGCACTGGCAGTCGACCGCGCGCCTGGGCAAGCTCATCGTGCGCCAGTACGAGGAGACGCACCGCTCCCACCACGTCATCGTCTTGGATACGTCGCGCGACGCGTGGGATCACGACACTTTCGAGACCGCGGTCTCCGTCGCCGGCTCCCTGGGCCTGGCGAACCTGCGCGAATCGCGCCCCGTGTCGCTGACGACGACCGAGGGCTGGCTGCCGTCGGGCGTCGCCATGAGCATGCTGGATGCCCTTTCCGAGGTGAAGGCTCGCTCCTTTGGCGACCTGGCGCGCCGCGTGCGCGAGGCAGTTGCGCAACGTCCCGGTGTCTCCGCCCTCACCCTTATCGTTGGACCGAACGTGACGGACACGGAGGCCGCTCACCTGGCGCGCCTGGCCCCGATCGACGTCCCGGTCTCCATTATTCGTATCGGTGCGGAGGGCGTGCGAGCCCGCCGTGACCTCGGCCGTGGTGTGCTCCTGGATTGCTCGACGCTGGACGACCTGCCGCGCATTATCGTCGCCGGAGGCCTGGCATGAGCAAGAGCGTCGACACTAAGCCCCGCGCTCAGCGCATCGATTCCCAGGACGAGGCCGTGGCCTCGTCCGTGGAGGCGACCGAGCGCCGCGAGGCAGCAGCCCAGGATCAGACGCCCGCCGGCGCGGGCGAGTCACCGGCACCCAAGCCTAGGACCACCCGCAATCGTCTGCTGACGATCACGCAGCGCTTCGCGACGTTCCGCACCCGCCTGCCGATCTGGTCGCTGCTCGTCCTCGCCCTGCTGTTCGCCGGCCCGGTCGCGGCTTTCGAGCCCGTCTTCGGCGGGGGAGTGGGCGCGATCGCCGCAGGCGCGGGCGTGGCCTGCGGCCTGCTGATCGCCGCTGCTTCGACGCGCTGGCGCTGGGACGCGCTGACGACCGTCCTAAGCGTCGTCGTCACGTACTTCCTGCTGGGCAGCGCGGCCGCCCTGCGCGCCGAGGCCCTCTACGGGTTCCTGCCCACGGGCAAGACGCTGCAGGTGATGGTGCTGGGTTCCTTCCGCGCGTGGAAGGACCTGCTCACCCTGACGCCCCCCGTGTCCGTCTACTCGGGCCCGGCCCTCGTGCCGTGGATGTGCGGTCTCGTGTGCGCCGTCCTCGCGGGCCTGATCACCGCCCGTTCCGGACGCGCGGTCCTCGGGTCGATTCCGCTCGTCCTCATGGGCGTTATTTCGGTGTTCTTCGGCCTCTCGCACCACGCGCTGCCCGTGTGGGCGGTGCTGGCCTGGTGGGCGCTCCTGGCCGCCTGGTGGGCGCTGGCCGCCCAGTACCAGCGCATCACGCTGGGGCAGGACGTCCTCGTGGGTCGTTCCCCCTCGGGCGGCGGCGAGGCGACGGCCGCACGACAGTCGCGTTCGACCGTGTACGTCGGCACGCGCCTGCTGGGTGCCCTCGCCGTCCTCGCGGTGTCCGTCGGCGTCGCGCTGCCCGCCGCGACATTCCTCGGCGCCGGCGGCACGCGCATCGTGGGCCGCGACCTCGTGGACCCGCCCCTCGACATTCAGGCCTACCCCTCGCCTCTGTCCTCCTTCCGCCACTACACGACGGACCTGAAGGACGAGACCCTCCTGACCGTGTCCGACCTGCCGGAGAGCCAGCGCGTGCGCATCGCGGCGATGGACGTGTACGACGGCACGACCTTCGGTATGTCGACGAAGCGGGGAGACGGACACACGGGCTACATCCCCGTGGAGTCCACGATCCCCGGCCGCGCCGAGGGCGACTCCCTCGTGACCGTGACGACGAATGGCCTGTCCGGCCCGTGGGTGCCGGTGCTCGGCAATGCTTCGGAGATCGCGTTCACGGGTGCGGGTTCCGCCGCCCAGAAGGACGGCCTCTACGTGGACACGTGGGCGAACGCCGCGCTGACGACCGGCCCCGCGGGAACGATGACCTACAACGTGCGCACGTCCTTCGCCGAACCCGTGCGCGACGAGGACCTGGCGTCCCTGTCGGTCGTGCCGCTGTCCACAACGGATAAGAACGTGCCCGAGGGCCTGGCGACGAAGGTCTCTGAGATCACCCAGAACGCGTCCACGGCGCTGTCTGCCGCGCGCGCGATCGAGCACTACCTGGCGAACAACGGCTACTACCTGAACGAGAACACGCAGTTCTCACGCCCGGGTGTGCGTACGGACCGCCTGGAGCGAATGCTGAGCAGCGACGATCAGCTCATCGGCGACGACCAGCAGTACTCGGCACTCATGGCCCTGATGCTGCATCAGCTGGGTATGAACGCCCGCGTCGTCATGGGTGCCTACCCCGAGGGCGGCTCCCAGGGCGGCCCCGCGACTCTGCACGGCTCGGATATCCGCGCGTGGGTCGAGGTTGAGTTCGAGGGCGGCGTCTGGGCCGTCTTCGATCCCACGCCCCCGCGCGACCACACGCCGCAGACCCAGGTTCCCAAGCCTCGGAGCGTGCCGCGCCCGCAGGTGCTCCAGCCCCCGGAGCCCCCGGAGGCTCCCGCGGAGCTGCCGCCGACGACGCGCGACCAGAACGCCGACCCGATGGAGCCCCCGGCAGAGCCCTTCCCGTGGGGTCTCGTCGCCGGCATCTCGGGTGGCATCCTGTTGATTCTTCTGCCGCCGCTGGTGATCCTGCTGTTCAAGGCGGGGCGCCGCAGGCGTCGCCGCCGTGCCGCCGCCGTGGGCGCGCTGGTCGGCTCGTGGGACGAGGTCGTGGACTTGGCCGCGGACTCTGGCCTGCGCATCGATGTGGGGCATACGCGCCAGGAGACCGCGTGGTCCCTGGCCTCCCAGTGGGACCTCGGCGAGGACCCGGGCGACCCCTTCACCCTGGTGACGGGCGAGGTGCGCCACGGCGACGACGGCTCGACGGACTCGGTGGAGATCGACGAGGCCGAGGCCGGCGCGGGCCGCTACATCATCGACGGCTGGAGCCGCTTCGGCGACGACGTGCCCGCCCCCGTGGTGATCGCGCGCTACGCGGATATCGCGAGCTTCGCCTCGAACGGTGCCTCGCGTGACCGTGCGCGTGACGCGTGGGCCCAGGTGCGCTCCCTGCGTACCCAGGTGAGCAAGAAGGCTGGCTTCCTGGCGCGCGTGCGCCGCGCGCTGTCCCTGCGCTCCCTGCGCATGCGCCGCAAGTTGCGACTGAGTGCGTCGATCGCGCGCACGATGGATGAGGAGAAGAAGGCGTGACGCCAGCGGTTGCGGGTATGAGGGGCCCCGAGATTCCCGGTTTCCAGTGGGTGCGTCCGCTGGGCCAGGGTGGCTTCGCCGACGTCTTCCTGTACCGTCAGGAGCTGCCGAGCCGCGAGGTCGCCATCAAGGTCGTGCGTACTCAGGGCGATGAGCGGGGCACGAAGGAACTGCACCGCGAGGCCGACGCTATGACGCTGTTGGCCGGCCATCCCGCGGTCGTCGAGCTGCACGGCGTAGGCACGACGGCAGACGGCCGCGCCTACCTGGTGATGGAATATTGCCCGGTCGCCGACCTGCTCACGCAGGTGCGCGCGCGCCCGATGTCGCTGGCCAAAGCCCTCGATATGATGATCAAGGTGTGCGGTGGCGTGGAGATGTTCCACCGCCAGGGTTACGTGCACCGCGATATCAAGCCGTCCAACATCATGCTGGACGCCTACGGTAAGCCGGTGCTTGCCGACTTCGGCGTGGCCTCGAAGGTGGGGCAGTTGGAGGTCGGCGCGTTTGACGGCTTCTCGGTGCTGTGGGCACCTCCGGAGCAGCAGGACGTGAATTCCCCGGCCTCGCCCCTGCAGGACGTGTGGGCGTTGGCCGCGACGACGTGGACCTTCGTGACGGGGCGCAGCCCCTTCGAGGATCCGATCGGCGACAACTCTGCCGCGTCGATCGCGAACCGCGTGCAGCGTGGCCGCATGCGTGGGCTGGGCCGCGCGGACGCGCCGGCGGAACTCGAGCGCGTGCTGCGCGCGGCTATGGCGGTCGACCCGCAGGAGCGCACCCAGACCGCGATGGAATTCGGTCAGGGGCTGCAGCGCGTCCAGAAGGAGCTGGGCCTGCCGCGCACGGAGATGGAGATCAAGGAGAAGCACTCCAAGGCCCCCGCCCCCGTCTCGGGCGACCAGAAGACGCGCCTGCGTGGCGCTCCCGTCATCGACCCCGATAAGACGCGCCTGCGCTCCTCGGCCTCGTATTCCTTCGAGGGTGGGGCGGGCTCCGGCGGCGTCGAGGCGGTCGCGGACTCCTGGAAGATCGAACGTTCCTCGGACGTGGGCGAGGATTCGATCGGTCGCGTGGTCGAAGATTCCTCGGGTGCCAAGCGGGGAATCTCGCCCGTCGTGGGCGTGCTCCTGGCGCTCGTGGCGGCGGTCATTGCCGCCGGCCTGGTCGTGGGTATGCTGCGCGGCGAAGGATCGTTTACACGCATTTCTCCCGCACCCGAGACGACGAGCGCGTCGCCCGCCCCCGGGGACGCCGTGGGGTCGGCACCGCCGCAGGCGTCAGGACTGACGGGAGAGTATGCCGATGGCGTGGTGACGTGGACGTGGACGGCACCGACGGGTCCGGCCCCGGCCGATATCGCCTACACCTACGAGGCCACGGGTCCAGCAGGCACGTCGCGCGGCCGCGTAGAGACCACAACGGCGATGGTGGATGGCGCAAGCGGCGAGAATTGCATGGAGATCACGACGGTGTCCCGCTCGTCGGGGCGCATGTCCGAGCCGCTGCGCGCGTGTGTGGATGTGCCATGATGCGGGTCACACAATCGGTTCAATTTAATCCACCGCGACGCATCGCGTCTCAGCGAGGCGCTGGTCACGTCGCGTGTAGAATGTTCAGTATCGCGCGTGGTCCCTCGCGCTCAATGCAGCTAAAGGATGAAGGCACATGTCTCTGAATGAACATGCGGAACGTCCCGCAGTTCGATGGGGCGCCTCGACCGACATCGGTCCGGTCCGCTCCGAAAACG
>CAUSHZ010000096.1:0-5425 GCA_963531605.1 uncultured Actinomyces sp. | reverse complement strand
GCGATCTCGCGGGCGGGCCGCCGCCCACGGGACGGCAAGAAAGCGGGCGGGCAGGCCACACCTCGGCCGGAAGTCTGGCGAGAAGAGAAGGATTTCATGGCATCTCCTTGCCGCCCAGGCAGCGTGCCAGTGAGCGGGCGTTGTGTTCCATCATGTCGATGTAGGTGGGTGCTTGGTCGTCGAGGGTGTCGCCGTACAGGGGGCAGATGTCCACGCCCGCGTCGGTGGCGGCGGTGCGCAGGGTGGAGCGGGTGCGCGCCAGGTTGGGTTCGAGGAACACCGCGGGGATCGAGGAGTCGGACAGGGTGGCCTGGAGTTTGATCCGGTCGGCGATGGAGGGTTCGACGCTGGGGTTGGGTGCGACGAATCCGGCGACGGTGAGCCCGTAGGCGTTCGCCAGGTACGCGTAGGCGTCGTTGGTGGTGACGAGTTTGCGGCGCTCTTCGGGGATGGACGCGATGGTCGAGGCCACGGTGGCGTCGAGCTCGTCGAGGCGCGTCAGGTAGGCGGCGGCGTTGGCCCGGTAGGTGGCCTCGCCGTCGGGGTCGACGGAGATCAGCGAGTCGCGGATGACGCGCACGTACGCTTGGGCGTTGTGGACGTCGTGCCACAGGTGGGGGTCGATGTCGCCGTGGACGTGCTTGCCGAGGACGGCCTGCGGGAGCATGTACACGTTCGCGCCGGCCTCGCCGATGAATCGGAACGAGGCCTCCCCGGGGATCGTCGTGAGCGCGCGGGTGGGCACTTCGATGACGACCTGGTCGAGGTCGGTGCATTCCATGGTCGAGGCGACGGCCGCGCCCGTGGTTCCCGCGCCCACGCAGGGGGCCGAGGCCTCGTCCCCGCTGAGTGCGCCGGCGTCGGAGGCGAGTTCGACGCGCTTGGTGGTGAGGTTGACGGTGATGTCGGCGTGGCCGGCGGACAGGACGCGGCGGCCCTCACTGGCGGCGACCTCCTCGGGCGGGGTGCCGACGGCGAAGACGGCGGTGCCTTCCCCGACGCCCACGGGCGTGGCGCCGGGCGTGGTGCGCAGGTTGGCGCGGAAGTGGACGCGGTACACGCCGGGGGCGGTGAACGCCCAGCTCATGTGCTGGTGGGCGTCGGCGGGCAGTTGCGCGGTGTCGGTGTCGTATCCGGTGGCGGCGTTGAAGCCGTCCGAGGTCGCGAAGGCGATCTCGGGCTGCCCGAACGACGTGGTGAGGTAGGCGGCGGCCTGCCCGGGCCCGTCGACGCCGGTGGTCGTCAGGTCGATCTGCGAGGCGCGGGTGGCCCCCATGTCGGCGCCGTCCCCCCACACGCGCATGCCGAGCCACGGGGTGTCAAGCGCCCGGTCTTCGACGAGGGGGAGGATGGTCGCGCCGTTCTTGGCGGCCTCCTCGGCGACGGAGACGGAGCGCGAGCCGGCGGGCAGGTTGGAGTCGAGGGCGCGGATGAGGGCGTGCTCCTCGAGCATGAGGTAGTTGGAGAAGGCGACGTCCGCGTAGGCCACGTCGCGCACGGTGCGCAGGGAGGGTTCCCACGAGTGCGGGTCTGCCCCGTTGGGCACCATCTGCGTGACGTGGACGCGGTTGCCGGCGACGTTGCGCACGAGGTCGGCGAGGATGCCGGTCGTGGCGACGACGCGCAGTTCACCGTCGGTCGCGGGGTCGGGGGCGGGCGCGCACCCTGCCAGGGTCGCCGTGAGCGCTAACGTCGAGGCGGCGAGCACACACCCACTCCCCCGCCACCCACGGAAGGGGAGGCGGGGGATGAGGGAGAGTCGGCCTCGTGAATGAGGGGTCACAGCGCCCGGCGCAGGTTGCGGCGGCGTCCGATCGCGCCCACCCACACGCAGGCCGCGCCCGTGAGCGCCCACGTGAGGGAGACGACGGTCAGGGGGATGGTGTCGGCGCCGGTGGTGGCCAGGGAGAGGTCGCAGTCCTTGCCGGAGGCGGTGCGGCCGACGACCTGGGAGACCATGGGTCGCCCGCTGGGGCCGGTCGCGCCCGTGGCCGTGAGGTCGCCGCCGGAGCCGAATCCGCTGCCCGCGAGCGCCTCGCCATTGGGGGTGACGCGCATGGTGATGGTCAGCGTGTAGGTGCCGGGCGCGGTGAACACCCAGTTCTGGTGGGCGTGCGTGTTGGCGCCGAGCGTGTAGCCGGTGCCCGGGCCGTCGAAGACGTGCTCGCCGACGCCGGAGCCGAGCGCGCCCGCATTGAAGACGGCGACGCGTCCGGGGCCTTCGACGGCGTCGAGGGTGAACTGGACGGGGCCGGTGGTGCCGGTGACGATCTCTTCGCGCTGGGAGTTCAGGCCCAGCCACGGCACGCCCGCGATCTGGGTGGAGGGGATCAGCCAGACGCTGGAGCCGGGGGTGGCGACGAAGCCGAGGTCGGCGGGCGCGGTGATGCGCGCGGCGTCACCGAGGGCGAAGGTCAGGGACGAGGGGTCGACCCACTGGGCGGGCTGGCTGCGGTCGTCCTTGACGCGGGCGACGAGGGTGCCGTTTTCGATGGCGGGGCCCAGGTCGAAGTGGCCCTCGGTGGCGTTGCCGGAGGCGCCCTCGCCGACGCTCACGGTCAGCGTGGTGCGCGCGGTGTTCGCGGGGGCGTTGTTCGAGGCCAGGGTGGCGGCCTCGGCCTCGGTGGCCTCTCGGGTGATGCGGGTGGCGACGCAGCGCTCACCACCCGTGGTGCCGGAGGTGGTACGCGCGCCCGAGGTGGGGGCGGGGTTCGCGCCGGTCGTCGTGCCGCCGGTTCCATTCGTTCCCGTCGTGCCGGTGGAGGGGGCCGGGGCGCTCGGCGTTCCCGTGGTGCCGCCCTCGCCCTGGTCCTGGGCGGGCTGGTTGTTCGTGGAGCTCACCGAGCCGGGGCCCACGCCGGGGGCGGGGGCGGGCTGCGCCTGGTCGGTCGAGGGGGCCGCTCCGGACTCTGCGAGGCACGAGGCCTCGTCGGCGACGTCAATCGTGTAGGTGTGGGTCGCGGACTGGGCATTGGCGGCGCCCGTGTTGCCGGGGGTCCACGCGCTGGCCTGGACGGTCAGCGTGTAGCGTCCGGCGCGCGTGAAGAGCCAGTTGACGTGCTTGTGGGCGGCGTAGGGCTGGTCGATGTCGTCGCCCTCGGGCGCGAGGTCGAAGCTGCCATCATTGGTGACCGCCTTGGTGCCCTCGGTGAAGGAGGAGGTGAAGGCGTAGATGCGGCCGTCCGCGGGGCCCGTGTAGGAGATGTGGAAGCGCGCGGCGTCGTAGCCGCCGGCCGTGACGCCCAGGGTGTCCCAACCCGGCCACAGCACGGTGGCCTGGTTATCGCCGGACTGGCCGAGCAGGTACGCGGCGGCGGGAGCGGCGGTCGCCTGGCTGACGGGGCCGGGGATCTGGGTGAGCGTGGACTTGTTGACGGCGAGCAGCGTCTGCTCGGGCTCGCGCATGACGCCGGAGCCCGTGGCGTCCTCCTTGATGCGCAGGGTAAGCGCGCCGGACGCGTCGGAGGTCAGGTCGAAGATGTCCGCGTGGCCGCGGTCCAGGGTGGCCGTGGTGCCGGCGGGGGCGGTGCGCATGACGGCGCAGGTGGTCGCGTCGGCCTCGGACGAGGCCATGGCTGCGTCTGCGGTGGCCTCGGTGGCTTCCTCTGTTGCTACCGCGTCCGCGGTGTTGGCGGTGGCCTCGTCGGCGGCGTGTGCCGCTCCGGGCACGAGGAAGGTGGCCGCGAGGGCCATGGCGGCGAAAGCCCGGGCAGCTGCGCGGCCCGGGTTCCGGTACTTCGTGGGGTTCATGAGGGGGTCCTCTAGGTGCTTTGCACGTGAATATGAATGAGAATCGTTATCATTCTATGCCTGTGTCCCACGCCGCGCAAAGTTCTAGGACCCGAAAACCCTGGCAGCACGTCGCGGGCCGTCGGCTTGTAGCTTCGATTGCGACACGAAACCCTGGCACCCCGAAACCCTGGCACCCCGAAACCTGATGGAGCACCCCTCCCCCATCTCAATTTCGCACGTAATTCCCCCGCCACTCTTTCAAACTTTGAATCCACATCGTTGGAATTCTGTGGTTTTCTCAAGGTAGTCAATTTGTCTGACGACCGAATTACGTGCGAAATTGGTGGTGAGCTTCGGTGCGCCGAGCCCAACGCTTCGACGCATAGCCCGGACCACACTCTCGCACCTACGACTCGCGAAATCGCATGAACCGACATCGAAACCTCTGAAACTTTGCGATCTGTCGGCGAACACAGCAGACGCAACAGATGAATTGTGATGGCCTGCGCACGTTTGTGCAGGTGGTATGCACGGAGCCATTTTGCTTTGCAATCGCTTGGTTTTTGGTGCGATCTAAATTACTGGCCGCACGGTTGATTCATCACTTTGGGAGGGATAGGCTATAACCATCAAGCGCCTGACAAAGCTGCCAAGCTGGTCTGGCGCTTTTCTTGTTTGAAACGCAGGGTCGCGCCGATGCTACCCGCGTTGGCACACTCCTCGTTACAGACCGGGTGATCCTCGGCCTCGTCAAGCAGGGAATCAATACACAAAACGATCCCACAAGGAGTTCACTCATGTTCTCGACCATCGACGTCATGGTTGCCCAGGCCCACATCGATCAGCTCAACGAGCTCACCGACGCCAAGCACCTGGTGAAGGCCGACCGCCACTGAGCGAGTTCCGGCACCACCGGAGTTCCACGCAAGTCCGCAGACCCGCAGGGGCTGCGGACTTTTTGCATACCATCTCGACCTCACTTGAGACAGCAAGCCGCAATGTATGTCATCCAAGAAGAAGGATGTACGCGTTGTTATTTCGATGGGCGCCTTGCGCTCGACTTGATACCGTCAACATGCTCATTCAGGCTTGTCGATACCTTGTGCCACATCGGATCAAGCACGAAATCGATACCACGTCTACGCGCATACTTTGCGGCTGGCACGAAGTCAGAGTCACCAGAGATGAGGATGATCTGCGTGACCAGATCACGTTCGGCCAACGAAGCAATATCGAGACCAATACGCATATCGACTCCCTTCTGCGTGATGTTGAGTCGAATGTCGCGGTCGGTCAAGCTCTCAACGGTCCTTCTACCCGCGCACAGATCCTTAAGCACTCCGGGCCGCAGCGTATATTCACCGCCGCTTGATAGCTCTTCGCCTCGTCGCAAGGCAACCTTGCGTTTCTTCACCAATGCTTCGAAGAATGCAGTCATCCACCGATACTGGTCACTCTGGGCAAGGTTCACCTGACGCTTTGTGATGGGGTTGAAAACCACTTTCGTTGATGGCGGGCAGTCGTAGTAGAAGATCCGGTAGAGGCTTGCCTCTTCAGCGCTCCCCTTGTTGAGGTGACGTATGCAGTAAGAGAATAGCTCATCTGCACGCTCCTCGGGACTCTTGTCCCCAAACAGTTTCGGGTTATAGGACATTTCGTGTTGCTGGGGTTAGTCCCAGGTGTTGTGGTAGGG
>CAUSHZ010000095.1:0-5482 GCA_963531605.1 uncultured Actinomyces sp. | reverse complement strand
CTAAACCCTGACGGCAGCCTCCGCGAGATGATGACGCTAACCACCAACTCACTATCGTGGAGGACATTCATCACCACCACGTGCGTGGATGCCGATGGGTATGCAGTTCTTCCCACAGCCGAGCAGGCCCTCACGGCCCTGCGCACCGGGCGCGGCTGGACCCCCATGTGCTACGGAGTTGAGGGTAACAGAGCCGACAGCAGCATCTACGCCCTCAACGGCAGGAACTTCTTAGCCCCCGACGAGGACGGAATTCCCACTGCCACGAAATACAAACAAGGGTCATTCTTCTCGACCGATGGTTCGCTGATCCTCAGCGTCCCAGAGAAAAATCTCAGGAACGATTTCGACAAGGACGAAATCCCGACTCTCCACTTCACGCGTTCCGGCAAGCAGGTTGCCTCCCTCTCACAGGTCGGGGCAAGGTCCACACAGCCCTTCTACGATGACCTGCTCATCGCGACCCCTGTTCCCAAACGCAACATTTTCCTGCGTTACCTCGGTGGTTACCCCCACCCGGACACGGTCCTCATGGGGATCACACCGAGGCGTGCAAGCTGACCAAGGCTGATTCACGAGGCCGGGGCCGGGACCCACACAACCCGGCCCCGGCCTCGTCCCACGTGGTGCGCACAAGCGCTCCTGAATTGTGTGATCTGCTTTCCATCGGGCACAATCAGTCTGTGCTCCAGAATTTCCTTTCCGATATTCCGTTCCCGATTTGGTTCGCGATCGGCTGCGTCATCGTGGCCCTTGCGGCGCATTACTTCAAGCAGGCGGCCGCGCGCTCGAAGGGTGCCGTTCCCGCGCCGCGCGACGTGCGCGAGGCCGGCAAGGAAGGCGAGTGGAACAAGCTCAACGAGCACCACACCCCGCATCTGAGCGGCAAGCGCCAGGACATGGCCACCGACCCGCAGGCTCGCCTGCTGGCCCCATCCATGGTCTACTCGCTGTGCAACGATGAGATCGTCAACCGTCTGGAGCTCGCGCAGCCGGACACCACGAAGGCGATGTTGGAGCGCGACTGGGATATCACGGACCGCGAGGGCCTGCTCCGCCAGATCTATTCGCTTCTGCGCGCCGGACACCGCGAGGATTTCGCGGGTCTGCGCGAGCGCTGCGCGAGGCCCGGCTGGGCGGACAACGAGATCGCCCGCCTGAATAAGACCGCCGACTCCTCGATGGAGGCCTGGGAGCGCCGCTGGCGCATCCGCCGTTTCCTGGACAACGACCGCGGCATCCAGACCCTCGATTTCGCCGCGTGGGACCTCATACGCGCGGCGAACCTGACGCGCGCGGGTGCCGGCCAGGGCTGGCTGAGCGAGGACGAGGCCTGGGACACTCTCGCGGTCATCAACCGGGCTCTGCAATCCTCCTACTCCTCGTGGGAGGAGACGTGGGAGGCCTTCCGCATCACCCGCTGGCTATGGGCCGCCGAGGGCGACGCCCAGACCGCGAACAACGACCTGCACGACCGCAACCGCGGCGAGTTCCTCGTCGGCAAGAACGGCCTGTGGACCGCGATCCCGTGGGACGCCCCCTACCCCGCCCCGCGTTTCATCCTCCTCGACGCGCTGCGCGAGATGGGCGCCCTGCACCTGCTGTCCTCCGTCAACTGGGAGGACGCCTCCGCGTGGGAGAAGGACCTCGACGCCCAGGCTCGCACCCGCGCCCCCATGTCCATCGGCGGCAAGCCGATCGTCCAGTAGCGACGCCTCCGCTCACAGGACGTAGAATAAGTCGTCAGTCCTGATACGCGAACCGCACAGCCCAGTAGGAAGTCTGGGCGATGCCTCGCATCCGTCGCTGCCCCGAGCAGAATCCAGCGTCATCGGGTCCACCGTGGTGTACCTGGAGACGAGTAATGAAGACGGAGTCCACACTATATTTCGATGGCCAGTTCTGGGTCGGTGTCATTGAGCGCCACGAGGCCGACCGTGTTAGCGCCGTTAGAATCGTGTTCGGCGCGCAGCCCTCAGACGCGGAGTTCTACGAGTTCCTTCTCGCTCACGCTAACGCTCTCCTGTGCCGCCTCGACGAGGCCGCTTGGACGCCCGATATGGCCCAACGCCAGGCGACGCACCGCAACCCCAAGCGCGCACAGCGCGAAGCGTCCCGCCTCGCCCGCCGTGCGCTTCCTTCCACTGCGTCACAGGCAGCGATTCAAGCAGAACGCGAACGCACGGCACGAGAACGAGCTTCCGTAACCACGCAGAAGAAGCGGCAGAAAGCTGAAGAGAAACGCCGCCTCGCCCGCCTGAAAGCGAAAGCTCGCCACCGCGGCCACTAAGGACTGCGCATTAACCCCTTGATACGCACGTTAACCCCATGACCTGCGCGTGGGCGGCGCTGCCCCCGTGCGGATGAAAGGGCCCACGTGCATATCATCGGGCCCACGTGCGGACGCGTGTGGGCACGTGCAACAACAAAGTGGATAGGAAACCACGAACTGGATAGGTTATGACGTTCTGGATAGGAAAATAACCTATCCAGATCAGCGCTTCCTATCCAGATCGGCATTTCCTATCCAGAACGTGCAGCCCTCTCCCTCCCAGACGAAGGACGCCGCGATGCAGACCCCACGCGAGCAGTTCCGCAGTACCTGGCCCCGCACGGAGGCGTTACCCCCGCACATCACCCGCCGGCTGGAGACACACGCCCTCACCTCCTGTACAATGTTCTGTACATGAACGGCATAGGAGGAGCACCCATGAAGATCATGACCTACACCGAGTCGCGCGCACGCTACGCCGAGGTCCTCGACCAGGTCGTCAACGACCGCGAGGAAATCGTCATCACCCGACAGGGCCACGAGAGCGCCGTCATCATCGCCCTCGACGAGTACGAGTCCCTCATGGAGACCGTCTACCTCATGCAGTCCCCCGCGAACGCCCGCCACCTGCGCGAATCGATCGCACGTCACCGCGCTGGTGAGGGCGTCGTCCATGACCTCATTGAGCTCGACGAGGACTGACCATGCACATCACGTGGGACGAGGAGGCATGGAACGACTACGTGTGGTGGCAGTTCGAGGATCGCAAGACCCTCAAGCGCATCAACGCGCTCATCAAGGACATCCAGCGCAACGGGAACGAGGGGATCGGCAAGCCTGAACCTCTTCGCTACGAGTTCTCGGGGTACTGGTCACGCCGGATCGACTCACGGCACCGCCTGATCTACCAGATCAGCGACGACGGCAAAGCTCTCTGGATCATCTCCTGCCGTTTCCACTACGGCCAGTAAGGTCACGAGGCCCGGGCCGGGTCGCACTGAGGGTGCCTCAGCCTCGCCGCGCTCGGACCGCATCGAGCGCCTCCGCCGCCTCGCGCGCGAGACCCGTCGGAGCAGCCGGCAGAGCGTCGAGTGCGCGCAGGACCTTGGCCATCGCGCTCGATCCCTTCATCTTGGGGCGCAGCTCATCAGGCACGCACACCCTCATGCCGTAGTCACCCGCGAGCGCCACCAGGGCCTCAACCAAACTGTTGGAGGCCCGCACCCCTGCCAGGGAGGGCAGCAACGCCGCAATGGTCTGGGCGACGCGGTACCCGGACAGGGCGGAGATGGACGCGCAGTCGGTGAGCGTCTGGGCGACACGCCCGGGACCGAACCAACCGTTACGCAGCAGGTAGCCGAACTCACCAGCCATGGCCGCCGGGTCGTATCGCCCGGTGTCGGCGAGGCTCGCGATGGCCTCGGCGGCGATGGCCCGGTAGGGTGCCTGCGCGGCGGTGGATGCCCACGCCAGGGCCGAGTAGGTGGGCGCTCCCGGCACCCGCCACCCCTCCCCCAGCGCGCGCACGATCACCTCGAAGGCGGTGATGACCTGCGGGAACTTGACAAACGCCCCCTGGAGGACGGGCATCGAGTGGGCGGCCAGAATGTCCGGGTTGTGCTGAAGCGCCCAGGCCGCCCACGCGTAGGCGACGCCGCTCGAGCGGTAGTCCCCGGATTCCAGGAGGCGCCCGGTGAACTCGGGGGCAACCCCGGCGACGTTGGCGAGGGCGCCCGCCAGCGAGTCCTCGCCCGTGGCTGGGCTTTGCCCGGGGATCACCCACGTCTCGTGCATGTCGTCGTTCTTCGTGTACTCGCCGCGCACGACGCGAACCGGCTTCTGGTAGGGGGCACGGATGATCTGCCGCTCCCACTGCACATCCATGGGTTCGAGCGGCTCGGTCAGGATCGGGTCGAAGCGGTACATGTCCTGACCGTTCGGCTTGTCGTAGGGCTTGTCCCCCAATGCGACGCGCAGCTGCTCGTGCAGGAGGCGGACCGGGCCGCGGTGTTGCTCCCACTCGCTGCCCTTGCGCCGGTAGCCGCGGAAGTGGCCGGCCTCGGGCGCGTCCTTCACATCCATCCCGCGCAGGAGGCGCGAGGCCAGGTAGGACAGCTGGTTGGCTCCCTTCCAGTTGGGTGCGCTCCGCCAGTATTTGGCAAGCAGCGCCTTGTCGGCCTCCGCCAGCTCGATGCCGTCGCCGCTGATGCGCGTCAGGAGCGCGGGCAGGGCGGCGCCCGCGGCCGCGTCCTCGAAGAGGGCGTGCAGCGCCGCGACGGCCGCGTCGTTGTCGTCGGGCAGCTCGGCGACCCACTCGGCTCGCGGCAGGTCCGCGGCGGGCGCGTCGGGGAAGATCCACGAGGCCTGGGTCCCCTCCCCGGGTCTCCCTCCCCGGGCGGTCGCGCCGGGGGAGGCCGACCCCGCAGGCCCAGCCCCTGCCTCGTCCCCGCAGTCCCCGGAACCAGCGGGTGCCCCGACGAGCGCGGCAGCCCGGTCTCGCAGGTCGAGGGGGAACTCAACCGCAGTGACCGCCTCGCTGACGGCGGACGCGCAGCCGGGATGGGCCTTGACGAGGGCGGCCAGGAGCCGCAGGTGGGCGCGCAGTAGATTTTTTTCGCTGCGCGCCAGGACTTGGACGCTGGCCTGCACGAGGGCATCCACCTGCTCATCCGTGAGTTCCCGGGCGATGCCCTGGAGGGCCTTCTGGGCCAGGGACACGCTCGGCGAGGGCTGGGCTCCGAGCAGGGCGATGAGGTCCGAGGTCGCCGCGAGCTTCTCCTCGCGCGTCGGTTCGAGCGCCTCCCAGGCCAGCGAGAAGGCTCTGGCGTTGTACGCGGAGAAGTCGCGCCGCTGTGCGGCCAGGCACTCGGAGAGGATGCGGGGCCGCAGATGCGGGAAGTGCGTCGCCACGTAGCGGATCAGGTCCTGGCTGTACAGGCGCTCGAAGTCGCCGCCTGGCGCGGAGGGGTCCTCGCGGTACATCCACACGAAGAGGGCTGAGCCGGGCAGGGCACCCTCGACGCGGAAGAGTTGCCAGAACTCGTGGTCGAGGAAGGTCGGGTTCTCCTCGAAGAAGCGCTGCGTCTCATCCGAGGTGGGGTAGGGCGCGGGAATGATCCTGCGCGCGAAGTACTCCAGGGAGGGCGCGGACGTCAGGTGCGCTCCACGCTCGGCCAGGAGGGAGCGGTAGGTATGCCAGAAGCTAATGCC
>CAUSHZ010000094.1:0-5487 GCA_963531605.1 uncultured Actinomyces sp. | reverse complement strand
AGCTGACCGCCGTCGTCGCCTCCCTGCTGGGCTTCGCCGCCTGCTACGTGTTCCTGCTGGTCTGGGGGCCCACGACCCCCGCGGAGTGCGCGACCCAAGCCGACGAGTCGGATAAGCCCACCGGTTCGCGTATCGGCCTGGCCCTGCTTCCCTACGTCCTCGTCGTCGTCATCATCGCGATCACGAAGCTTGCCAAGCCCGTCGCCGCCTTCTTCTCCTCCACGGACGTGAAGATCCACTGGCCCGGCGTCTACGGCAACCTGTTGACCGCCGACGGCACCCCCTCGACCGCCGCGATCTACTCGCTGTCGGTCCTGTCCAACCCCGGTACCTGGATCTTCGTCACCGGCATTGTCGTCGCCATCATCTACGGAACGAACTCCTCGGGCGGCCGCTTCCAGACCTCCGTGGGCAAGATGTTCGCGGTGCTGCCCCAGACGATCTACTCGCTGCGCATGGCGATCCTGACGATTGCCTCGGTCATGGCCCTGGCCTTCGTCATGAACTTCTCCGGGCAGACCACCTCGATCGGCGCCGCCCTGGCGACGACGGGCGCAGCCTTCGCGTTCCTCTCCCCCATCCTGGGCTGGATCGGCACCGCCGTCGCAGGCTCCGCGACCTCGGCGGGCGCCCTGTTCGCAAACCTGCAGTCGACCGCGGCCGCGGGTGCCGGACTTGAGCCTTCCATCCTGCTGGCCGCCAACACCATCGGCGGCGGCATCGGCAAGATCGTCTCGCCCCAGAACCTGGCGATCGCCGCGACCTCCGTGGATTCGGAGGGATCGGACGCGGAGATCCTCAAGAAGGCCGCCCCCTACTCGATCGGCCTGCTCCTGCTGCTGTGCATCTTCGTGTTCGTGGCGTCCCAGGGCTGGCTGGGCGCGTACATGCCGCACTGAGCAGCTTCATCGCACAGGCGGGGCCCCGAGAGACTTGCGTTCTCGGGGCCCCGTCCTATTTGCTTTCGTCTCCCCCATCCTTGTAGTCTCGAAGCAATGAGCCCGCAGCGACGCCCGCTGTTTCCCCGCCGACCAGGAAGGCCAGCTTCTGTGAAGACTCCCCTCCGCTTGATCGTCACACTGGGCGCCGTCGTGGCGCTCACAGCCGCCTGCAACCCCTTCGGGGCCTCGTCCCGCGGGCGCCTCCCCGAGGACCCGCGCTTCGCCGAATTCACCTACAAGACCGACGGAGAAATCAAGGTTCAGGAGCGCACCGACTCCTTCAACGAGCGCATGCCCACCATCGGCGCAACAGAGGGACACGTCGCGGCGGCCAACTTCCCTGAGGGACGCGGACTGCCCTCCCCCGACCACCACTTCTGGGTGACCGGCGTCGCCACCGTTGCTCCCGAGTCAATCCAGAAGCTCAGCGAGGGCGCCACCGGTAACAACACCCTGTTGCCCGGCATCTACCCAGGCCTCTACCAGTACGTCCCCCAGGACTGCCACTTCGTCACAATCCCCGCCGACCACGCAAACACCGTCCTCCAGACGAAAGCGAACGGTATCTACTCGGACTGGGGGTCGTTCACCATCACCGACTTTGCGGCCTCCGCGGACTGCAACCTCATTATCGTCACCGGTGAGGGCACCACCGGCTAGCGCCCGCACACGCCCCGATGCTTCGCTGGCGTTACCCCGCCGCTTCCCGAAAGGCCGCGCCACTCCCCCGAGAACCCAGCCCGGGCCTCGTCCATGAACCACCATGAACGAGGCCCGGGTTTCCCTGTGAGGGCACGCGACGATAAAGAAACGATAAACGCAAGGCCAACCTATTCTAAGTCGGGTTCCAGAGGTCCCAGACTCCCCTCCCAGAGTGCATTTTTCAGGTTTCCTTTGTCCTGACTTTTCCGCGAGATTACGCCACTTGCGGAAGATCCCCACCGAAGCCCCCTCACAATTGGTCTCCCAGGACCTCGGACCCAGCCATACTGATGAGCGACAGCACCCGCGAGGAAGGATCCCCAGTGCGTATCGCTCTCTTTTCCACCTGCCTGGCTGACGTCATGTTCCCCCAGGCTGCCCAGGCGACAGTAACGCTGCTCGAGCGCCTCGGCCACGAAGTCGTCTTCCCTGAAGACCAGGTGTGCTGCGGACAGATGCACGCCAACACCGGCTACTTCGAAGACGCAGCCAAGATCACCCGCAACCACGTCAAGACCTTCGAGCCCGTGCTCGACGGCCAGTGGGACGCCATCGTCGTCCCCTCCGGCTCCTGCACCGGTGCAGCGCGCCACGAGCAGAAGGTCGTCGCCGAGCACGTGGGCGACAAGGAGCTCGCGAAGCAGTCCCAGCGCATCGCTGAGCACACCTACGACCTCACCGAGCTCATCACCGACGTTCTGGGCCTCGAGGACGTGGGCGCCTACTTCCCCCACACCGTCACCTACCACCCGACCTGCCACTCGCTGCGTATCGCCAAGGTCGGCGACCGCCCCTACCGCCTCCTGCGCGCCGTCGAGGGCCTGACCCTCGTCGACCTGCCCGACGCCGAGGTCTGCTGCGGTTTCGGCGGTACCTTCGCCATGAAGAACTCCGAGACCTCCACCTCGATGCTCGCGGACAAGGTCACCAACGTCATGTCCACGCGCGCCGAGGTCCTCGTCATGGGCGACTACTCCTGCCTCATGCACGTCGGCGGCGGCCTCTCCCGCCTCAACTCGGGCATCCGCCCGATGCACCTCGCCGAGATCCTGGCATCCACCAAGGATCAGCCCTTCGAGGGCAACATCTCCTTCGCACCCGAAAGCGCACAGGTGATCTGACATGACCGCAACGTTCATCGGAATGCCCTCCGCCCCCGAGTCGCACACCGGCGGCTGGCGCACCACCGTCACCATCCCCGAGGACACCCTCCGCTGGGGCCCCACCTTCCCCGAGGGCGCCCACAAGACGCTGGCCAACACCCAGATGCGCCGCAACCTGGGCCACGCCACCCGCACCATCCGCTCCAAGCGCGCCCAGCGCGTCGCAGAAATGCCGGACTGGGAGAACCTGCGCAGCGCCGCCGAGGCCGTCAAGTTCGAGGTCGCCTCGCGCATGCCCGAGCTCCTCGAAGAGTTCGAGCGCAACGTGACCGCCCGCGGCGGCATCGTCCACTGGGCGCGCGACAAGCACGAGGCCAACCGCATCGTCGCGGACATCATCAAGTCCAAGGGCGTCGACGAGATCGTCAAGGTCAAGTCCATGGCCACCCAGGAGACGAACCTCAACGAGTACCTGAAGGAACAGGGCATTCACGCTCGCGAGACCGACCTCGCCGAGATGATCGTCCAGCTGGCCGACGACATGCCCAGCCACATCGTGGTCCCCGCGATCCACCGCAACCGCTCCGAGGTCCGCGGCATCTTCCTGGACCGCATGGAGGACGCTCCCCGCGACCTCTCCGACGACCCGACCGAGCTGACGGCAGCGGCCCGCTCCCACCTGCGTAAGAAGTTCCTGCACGCCAAGGTCGCCGTCTCCGGCACCAACATGGGCGTTGCGGAAACCGGCACCGTCTCTATCTTCGAGTCCGAGGGCAACGGTCGCATGTGCCTGACCCTGCCCGACACGCTCATCACCCTGATGGGTATCGAGAAGCTGGTCCCCCGCTTCCAGGACATCGAGATCTTCTCCCAGCTCCTGCCGCGTTCCGCCACCGGCGAGCGCATGAACCCCTACACCTCCATGTGGACGGGCGTCACCCCCGGCGACGGCCCCCAGGAATTCCACCTGATCCTCATGGACAACGGCCGCACCAAGGTCCTCGCCGACCCGATCGGCCGCCAGGCCCTCGCCTGCATCCGCTGCGGCTCGTGCATGAACATTTGCCCGGTGTATCAGCACACCTCCGGTCACGCCTACGGCTCCGTCTACCCGGGCCCCATCGGCGCGATCCTGACCCCGCAGCTCACCCAGGGCCTCGACGAGCACGATCCGGTGCACACCCTGCCCTTCGCGTCCTCCCTGTGTGGCGCGTGTGGCGAGGTTTGCCCCGTCAAGATCGACATCCCGACGATCCTCATCCACATGCGCGCCCGCACCGTCGACGTCAAGCGCAACCTCGTGCCCGACGTGTGGGACCTCGCCATGGGCGCGACCACCCCGATGATGACGAACGCGACGCTGTGGAAGGCCGCCGGAAAGGGCGCGAAGGCCACCCGCCTGTTCGCCAAGAAGGGTTCGATCGGCGCGCTGCCGTTCCCGGCCTCACTGTGGACGCGCGCACGCGACCTGCCGGTCGCCCCGAAGGAGACCTTCCGCGAGTGGTGGAAGCGCACCCACAAGGACTCCGACGCCAACGCGCCACGCACGGACCGCCCAGCAACGGGACTCCCGCTCGCTTCCGAACACGGCATGACCACCAGCACGACCCCGAAGGAGGCGTGACATGACCACCACCATGGACGCGAAGACCGCGATTCTGGCGCGCGCACGCGACGCCATCTCCCGTTCCCAGCAGGGCCGTCCCGTGCGCCCGATCCCCCGCGACTACATCCGCTCCACCGAGCACGCGCCCGGTTCGCAGGCCGTCATTGACGAAATGATCGAGAAGCTCGAGGACTACTCGGCGAAGGTCGTCGTGGTCTCCAAGGAGTCCGAGGTCGCCGACGCGATCTCGACCTTCCTGGCCGACCAGAAGGCCACCTCCGTCGTCGTGCCCACCGGCCTGGATGAGGCCTTCAAGAAGGCCGCCGCCCGCGACGGCCGCACGGTCCGCGAGGACAGCCGCGAGCAGGCCATCCCGACGCTGGAGCTGGACGAGATCGACGCCGTCGTCACGCGCTGCCGCGTTGCGATCTCTCTGTCCGGCACCATCGTCCTCGATGGCGAGCCCGACCAGGGTCGCCGCGCGATCACGCTCGTGCCCGACACGCACGTCGTCGTCCTGCGCGCCTCCGACATCGTTCCCACGGTGCCCCAGGCCGTCGAGATCCTCGGTAAGAACCCGACACGTCCGATGACCTGGCTCGCCGGCGGCTCGGCGACCTCTGACATCGAGCTGGTCCGCGTCAACGGCGTGCACGGCCCCCGCTTCCTGCGAGTCGTCATCGTCAAGTGATCTGATCACGACGTAAGTGTGCCCGGCTGCCATTCGGTAGCCGGGCACTACATTTTGCCTTGTTCGTGAGCTCTTCCGGCCCGTCGCCTGGCAGCTGGGCCCTGTGGGTGGCGCCCCTCCATGCGCGGTTTGGCCCGACAGGCGGCACCGCAAACCTCTCAATCGCAGCTGGGCCCGACAGGCGGCACCGCAAACCCCTCCATGCGCAGCTGGGTCCTACGGGCAGCACCGCAAACCCCTCAAACGCAGACGAGCCCTCCAGGTCGAAGCATCCCGGGGATCATAGACAGTGTCGTGGGCCGACGACCGCGCACAGGAGTTCCCCTTGGCCGCCTCATCAACCAAAACTCGCACGTAATTCGGGTACCCGAACTTTGTGCAGCACCCCGAAAACGTTGCAATTCCAACGATGCGATTTCAATGTTTGAAATACATGTCGGGGAA
>CAUSHZ010000093.1:0-5655 GCA_963531605.1 uncultured Actinomyces sp. | reverse complement strand
GGGCGAATCTCGCCGGACTCGAGCTTGGCGATCAGCTCGCTGATCGGGCGGGCCGCTCCCTGCGAGCCGTCGGGGGCCGTGGCCTCGGGATCGAACCACGAGTTGAAGACCTGCAGGAAGATCCACTGCGTCCAATGCACGTACTCGATGTCGGTCGTAGCGAAGGAACGACGCGAGTCGTGGGACAGGCCCATGCGGCGCAGCTGACGGCGCATGTTCGCGATGTTCTGATTCGTGGTAATCGCCGGGTGCTGGCCGGTCTGGACGGCGTACTGCTCGGCGGGCAGGCCGAAGGCGTCATAGCCCATCGTGTACAGGACGTTGTCGCCCTTCATGCGGCGGTAGCGCGCCAGCGTGTCGGTCGCGATGTAGCCCAGCGGGTGACCCACGTGCAGGCCCTTACCCGAGGGGTAGGGGAACATGTCGAGGATGAAGAAAGGATTGCGGGAGGCCAGCGGGCCAGCCAGGTCGCCCGTGGGGTTGTCCGCGTAGAACGTGCCCAGCTCCTCCCAGCGGTCCTGCCACTTCGTCTCGATCTGACCTGCGAGCTCAGCGGTGTAGCGCTGAGCCGGGGCACTCTGCGGATTTTCGCTCATCTGTGCGTTCCTCGCTTAACGATGGGTCGCGTAACAATACTCCTCACCAGGGTAGTTCACGCCCGCGCGCCCCGCCGGACGCGCCCACCTACCGAAGTGCGCACGAATAGGTGACAATAGTCGCATGAGCACTATCTTCGACAACATCATCACGGGTGTGTGGCCCGGCCGCTTCGTGTGGGCCGACGACCTGTGCGTCGCCTTCGCGACCATCGAGCCGACCTCCCCGGGCCACGTCCTCGTGGTTCCGCGCACCGCCTACGAGGCCTGGACGGACGCCCCCTCGGACGTCGCCGCCCACCTCATGACCGTGGCACGCACGATCGGCCTGGCGCAAAAGGCCGCGTTCGGCGTGCCGCGCGCCGGCCTCGCAATCGCAGGATTCGAGGTGCCCCACACCCACCTGCACGTGATCCCCCTGCGCGACGAGACCGACATCCTCCTGTCCAAGGCGGCCCCCGCCAGCGACGAGGAGCTCGATACCGCGATCACCGCCCTGCGCGAGGCACTCCTGGCCGCCGGACACGGTCGCCACGTGCCCCCGTCCATGGGATCCGCAGCCCTCGCCTGAGGCCTGCGCTCCCCCACCTGTGCGCCCACCGACGGGCGCTCCCAGCCCACCCGGCCACCTCGGCCAGGTAGGCTGGATCGTTTCAGGACCTCGTCGACGGGAGTCGGGGTGCGTTGGCGCTGCTCAGTCCCGGACGACGATGCCCGAGGCCTGGGCGGGGTCAAGGAGGAGCATCTGTCCGTCTTCGAGGAGGACCGTCACTCCTGAGGGGGCGGATGCCACCACGGTGATGCGGGCACCGGGCACGAGGCCGGCCTCCTCCCACGCACGCAGCGCTCCGGGGTCGCGATCGGGCAGCCGCTCGACGACTCCCCCGGCGGTCACGTCGAGCGCGTCAAGGGGGCTGCCGACAACATCGTCGCTGGAGCCGTCGGCGCGAGGGATCGGATCACCGTGTGGGTCACGGCTCGGGTAGCCGAGCACGCGGTCGAGACGGTCGAGAAGCCGATCGGAGACCGCGTGTTCAAGTATCTCGGCCTCTTCATGCACCTCATCCCAGGAAAAACCGAGAGCCTCGTGCAGGTAGGTTTCGAGCAGGCGGTGGCGGCGCACCATCCCCAGCGCGATCGCTCGACCCTGCGGGGTGAGTCGCACGCGGCCGTATCGCTCGTGAGTGACGAGGCCCTGGCGGGCCAGGCGCTGAATGTTCTCCGTTGCCGTCGAAGGAACGACGCCCATGTGTTCGGAGACGTCCTTGGGTTTGACGCCGTCGCGGCCGACCTCCTCGGCGCTCCATACGAGCTTGAGGATGTCCTCCACGACCGCGGAATAGGTGCTCGACGCGTCCGACATGGCGTTCCCCTTTCATCTCTGGCCCCATTGTAGGTGTCCGAGTGCCTCACGCCCGTCGAGCGTGCGACATAGGCCACGACACCCCTCATAGACTTGCGCGGGGCGAATCTCGCCTGTATATTTATCTCTCGGTTGCAAAACCCCCGCGTCATTAGCTCAATTGGCAGAGCAGCTGACTCTTAATCAGCGGGTTGAGGGTTCAAGTCCCCCATGACGCACAGCTTTCCTGGCTCCGGCTGGTGAAAGTACCCCGCGTCATTAGCTCAATTGGCAGAGCAGCTGACTCTTAATCAGCGGGTTGAGGGTTCAAGTCCCCCATGACGCACAGACAACCGGCGGCCTTCGGGTCGCCGGTTTTTCGCATCTATGGCGCCACTCCCCTGCCCGCATCTCCTTGTTTCGCATGTGGACACACTGAAGGGCGACGTACAGAAGGCACGCATCGCAGGAATCGTCAACCACGCGGAGACTGCCACAGACACGAATCCGGAGGAGGGAGACGTCATCGCGTCGAGGATTCGCTTCAAGGTCCTCATCGAGTTCGGCGTTGCGCCGACGGGCGAGGGCATCGAGTGTGCAACGGAGCACACGGGGATCACCTGTACGCGACGACCGCACCCGAGAGAACACTCAATCCAGAGCTCAGAACGCAAGAGACGATGTACTTTTCTACCATGTGTATACTAGAGAATCATGAATCATGGCATTTGATTCGCACACCTACGACTGGGGAACATCATGAGGAAAAGCCGGAGAGTTCTGGCGATGGGTGCCGGTTTGGCTCTTGTCGCTGCAGGTACGGTCACAATGTTTGCGCCTCGCAGCGCACAAGCCGATCCCGAGACCTTCCCCCTCTCACAATACGTCTCATCAACAAGCACGACCGTGTGCAATGCCAACCCTGTGATCACGACCTATCACGGTACCGTCGTGCTGGACATCCCGGCCACGACGCTTCTGGCAGACCACGAGGCCGAAATCCGCGCTGCGGCAGCACAGGGACTCTCCCCGCATGACTCGGGCAACAACGACAACCCCGATATCACACTGACCGTGAGTGTCCCCGAGGCAGTCACGTTGGGGGCGTCTCGCGAGAAGTCTACCTCGTCAATGATCGCCTACACCTGGCTCTCCCCCAACTCTGACCACACACAGGTCACTGCGAACATCCAATTCAAGGATCTCAGCTGGCAGCAGCTGCTCGATATCTACGATGCAGAGAAAGCCAACCCCGGTCAGCATACGATCAAGGTCCAAGTCCCCTATGCCGTTGGCACAATTGACCCCGTGGAAGCGACTCAACTGGCCAGCGAACAGGTTACCGTTACAGGTAAGTTCAACTTCTTCGCATCATCGACCACCCCCGCTCAGGTCTTTGACTTCGATACGAAGACCCTGGCACTCGCGCAGTCGCCTACCGACTGCTTCGCATCCGCACCGGCCCGGACAACGCGCTGGGTTGATGAAGAGGACGGCCACGACTTACAGCCCCCGAAAACCGGGCCAAACTTCTTCCAAGCCGCAGGATTTCCCGACTACGAATTCTCCACTCAGGAGTTGTCTGCGGATGGCATGACCGGTACTTACAAGTACAAGAAGGTATTTGGCTCCCTTCCGGTCAATGGCGATGACCCGACAATCGACACCGACTTTAAGGTCGGCCTGGATGGGAACGCTCCGACTCAGGTGGAACGGATCGACGCCGAGAGCAAAGATTCTCTCCTGGCCATCGAGAACGTCGTTCACTTGAAGGACCTTCGGGGTGGGCGCATTGCTACTCTCCTCCAGAAATACGACGAGACCCCCAACGCTTTCGACGAAATTGCACTGAAGAATGCTCACTTGGGCTTCACAACCCAGATCACTCTTCCTGCGCAGCTGAAGTTTTCTGACCCCTCGGCCATCTCGGTGACTGGGCTTCCCCAGGGCTTCTCAGCGAAGACAGTGGCAGTTAACGGACAGACCGCAACGGTTACCGTGGAGTTCGATAACCCCGATGAGATCACCACCATCGCAGCCCTCAAGGACGCGATGGGTGCGCTTGACGGTGATGCGGTGATCACTATTCAGAAGATTGCCTTCACCGAATCCGCAACTGCCGATACGGATTACCAGATCGATCACCTCACGCAGGGCACTATCTCGGTTGATGTTGAGAAACAACTCGGTGTCATCGTCAAGCCTGGGCAGCCTTCACCCGCATGCCCTCCGACGATGGATGACATGGATGACTACGACGCTGTCAAACCGGCCGAGCCTCGTTCTGTTGTTGGAACAGTATTCGATCCCCCATCGCCCGCATGTCCCCCTACAGACACCCCTTATACCGCCGGATGGAGGCCCCCCATGACTGGCCCTTCTGCCGGATGGGATGAGGCTCCGCTCATGAAGCACCCCCTGAAGTTCACGACCAGCGAGGCACATCCCGATGTGACGCGACTGTCCTTTAAGCCTGGTCCGACGCCTACACCGACGACGCCCACGCCTACGCCTACGCCTGCACCTACGCCGACGACACCTACGCCTGCACCTACGCCGACGAGGCCTACGCCCTCGGTTCCTCCTACGCCTGCGACAAAGCTCGCCAAGACCGGTGCTCTCACCGGCGATGTGCTGGTACTCGCTGCCGCGACAGGCGCTATCGGTGCCGCGGCAATGCGGAGGAAGCGCTCTTAATTCGCGTTTCATAGTCATGGGCGGGGGTGCCGGTGGTTCACCGGCACCCCCTCCTTATCTGGGTGAACGGATAGAACGTCTTGGCTTTGTGGGGACTTTTCGGCTTGGTGGTGTGCCACAGCCGGTGTTGAAGGTGGGGTTTCATCGTGGTGGCATGACCACTCCCACGTGCCGTCACTCATATCCGAGAGTCGTGAGACGTTGTGGCTGTTGCACATGTGGCAGCTCGGTCATGGGCGAGCTTCGCAGGCTCGTCGCTGGCGCTCACGAGGCAGCCTGGCGTGCGGCATCCTACCAGCACCTCCGCCAGGACCCCCGTCGTCACAGAGATGGCCCCCAGCAGCACCGCAAGGCCACCGCCGGGCGGTTTATCCAGGAGTTTCGCATGCAATTCCCCTGACACCGTATCGCACCACACATCCACATCGTTGGAATTGCAACGTTTGTAGAAACTGTTGAAAGTTCACCCAATCGAATTGCATGCGAAACTGCTCCGAGTGTGCGCTACCAACGCGCACGTGGACCCTCTATTGTGCGCCTGTGCGCCCCTGCCATCGGGTTGACGCGCGAGCGCACCGCCAGACCGAGAGCTCTTCGCTCGCGGATAGCTCGTTGAGTCACCGGCTCACGTCAACTGCGCGCGATGGTGGGTGCGTCGTAGACGACGAGGCCGGGGCACCTCGTGGGTAACCCCGGCCTCGGCCTCACGCGATACGCCCGAGCCACGTTCGCATCGCGTCAGGCGAAAACCGATACAAACTGCCTCAACTGGCCTCTGCTATCAGGCGCGGTACCTGCGCAGGGCGATCACCCCAGCGCCGATGAGGCCTAGGAGGGCCGCCGCACCGGCGAAGCCTCCCGCGACCGTGCCCGTGCGTGCGAGCTTCGGAGCAGGCGTCTGCTTCGCAGGCGTCGCGGGCGTGGAAGGTACGGGGGTCGCAGTCACCGAGGGAGTGGGGGCGGGGGTCGCGGGCGTGGAAGGTACGGGGGTCGCAGTCACCGAGGGAGTGGGGGCGGGGG
>CAUSHZ010000092.1:0-5729 GCA_963531605.1 uncultured Actinomyces sp. | reverse complement strand
CCAATGGTACTGCAACCGACAGGTTGTGGGAGAGTAGGACACCGCCACAACACACGTAAAGGAGCGGCCAGAGACCTTTCGTCTCTGGCCGCTTCTTTTTGTTTTGCGTTATGTTGAAGAGGCGGGTTACAGGACATTACGTGTTGCTGTGTGGCGCTGGTTGTTGCTTGTGGACCCGCGGATTTTCTGGGCGCCGGGTCCACGTGCCCCGCGGCTCGTCCTTCCGATTTCTCCGGCGCCCTCCGCACCGGCGGGGCCTTCGCGTCTGATGTCGCTCGGCGCATTACCCTGATGCCCAGCTATGGCTGCCAACCAGCAATTTCGCATGCAATTCCCCCGCGACTATTTCAAATTCTGAATTCACAGCGTTGAAATCGCAACGTTTTTAGGCCTTGTTGAATCTTCAGCCAATCGAATTGCATGCGACTTTTGAGGAAGGCCAGGCCCCGCCGCCCACGGGTGCCACGGCCCACGGGGACCACAGCCAGGCCATCCGGCCCCTCCTGTGCCCTCCCCGCCGGTGGCGGTGGGGGTTTTGCAGCATTAGAGGCTGGCTATCCGCGTGTCGCCGGCGTGTCGTGGTTCTAATGATGCGATTCCCCCCGTTTGGTGGTGGTGAGGCCGCGACGTGAGGTGGTGTGTTCGCCAAACTGCAGACCCATTGGGCAAAAGACTCTGAAAATCGGTCATTGTGAGGCAATGGGTCTGCACTTTGGCGGATTCGGTGTCAATCTCGGTGTGCTGCTCACATGCGAACCTCTGAACATGCGCGTTAACCCGTTGATGCGCACGTAAACCCCTCAACATGCGCCTGTGCGACGGTGCCTACGCGCATCTCATCGGGGTCACGTGCGAGTGAAAGGGCCCAGGTGCAGGTCATCGGGCCAACGTGCACATCAAAAGGCCCGCGTGAGCAGGATGCGCTCACAGAAACAGAAGATGGCGTGACAGCTCGCAGGCCTCCCGACGCTCTCAATATGCCCAGGGAGACGACGGAGGCGGGACCCCGAAGGATCCCGCCCCTCGTTGCGTACGGTCGCCGCGCCGTCGGCACCGAAAAGTCACGCCACCAGCAACACGTAGGGTCCTATAACCTGAAGAATCAGGTCTACGCCCTTTGAACCTTGCGGGCACGAGGCATGCGGTATCGATGACGATCAGTTGCTCGCAATCCGACTGAGCGTGTGTCCAGCAGATGAAAAAACACACGTCACGGACCAACGTCGCCCACGTTCGGTTCTTTTGCATGCGATGCTATATCCATGGTCACTTCTGCACATCAGCACGGACCTCACCACCACGGTGGTAAAGATGAGGTTCTCGCCCAACGTATGGCGGCGCATGACCGCCTCGCCCATCAATCTCAGGTAGTACTCCGGCTCGGCCAAATGCTTCTGTCGTTTGGTGCGAGCGCTTATCGCGTCAAGAAGTCGATGGCTGACCTTGCACGCGCAGTCGGTATTTCTGAGCATCGAGCGCAGGTCACGTACACAGAGATTATCGCGACTGCCTACGCGAACGGCACATTCCGCACGGAGCTCGCTGAGCAGCGTCTCATGGGCGTGAACGCTGACAAGATCGACCGTATCAACAACTACGTGGCTTCTTTGAACGGCAAGTCCGTACGTGTCGAGGACGTATCGGACGAGCTCGACAAGATCGCGAAGGTTCCCGGTCTCTATGACTGGTTTTCCAACGCGCTCGCCTCCGGTCTCGCCTGTGCGGCATTCGCGTTCCTCAACGGTGGGGGATGGGTCGAGTGCTCCGCCGTCGCCGTTGCCTCGTTCTTCGGGCAGGCCCTGCGTCGTCAGATGCTGGTCCGGCACATGAACCACTTCGGCGTCTGGATGGCCTGTGGCGCTCTGGCTGCGATGATCTACATTTTGCTGGTTGCACCGGCCCAGCACTTCCTCGGCATCGAGTCGACGCATCAGGCCGGCTTCATCTCCGCGCTGCTTTTCCTGGTCCCCGGGTTCCCACTTGTGACGGGCCTGATCGATTTGGTGCGTCAAGACTTCCAGGGTGGGGTCGGCCGCCTCGTGTACGTCACGATGCTCGTCATGTCGGCGGGTGTGGCCGTCTGGGCTGTTTCGGCTGTTTTCGGTTGGTCTGTGACTCCCGAGTACGGTGTCTCGCTCGTTCCCTGGCTGCATTACCTCCTGCGCTTCCTCACGAGCTTTGTGGCCGCATATGGGTTCGCGATGCTTTTCAATTCGCCACAACGTGTCTGCGCGACCGCCGCTCTCATCGGTGCGGTTATCAATACGGCTCGCATCGCGCTCCATCTGGAACTCGGCGTTCCCGCTCCGGCCGCCGTCGGCCTCGCGGCGCTCGCTGCCGGCCTTCTCGCTGTGTTCGTTGCCCGCCGGACGCGCTTCTCGCGCGTGACCCTGTCGGTCCCCGCCGTCGTCATCATGATTCCCGGTGTGCCGCTGTACCGTGCGCTCACCTACCTGAACAACCAACAGATTGACGATGCTCTCACAGCGCTTTTCACGGTGATGTTCACGATCGTGGCGATCGGTATGGGGCTGGCGCTTTCCCGTATGCTGACGGACAAGAACTGGCTCGTCGAAAAGCAAGATCGAGTCCCGAACCTGTGGGAGTACGAGGAGGAGAACGCGTGAAGATCGAGATCGAAGCAAGCCTGAAGCCACCGTCATTCGACGTCGAGTACGAGATCGACCGCGACGAGATCCGCGCGGTCGGACGCAATATCGCTATCGTGTGCGTGGCGGCGGTGACCGCTCGAGTGCTCGTCGCGCTGATTTCGCGCTGACGCTCATTCATCGACGAGGCCGTGGCCGGGAAACCGGTCGCGGCCTCGTTATGTATACGGACGCTGAGCAAGGTAGGTAGGGGAGAACCACTACACCGTACTGAGCAGGCGTTGGCCTTGTGTAGGGCGCCGCAGGGCCTGCAGGGCCTGGCCGGGCTTCGAGACGACGCGCCGAGCGTAGCTCGCGGCGCGGGCGTCGAGCGGGCGGGCAGGCCGTGCGGCGCCCGGAACAAAGCCGACTTCGCGAGGGAGCCAGGAGTCGAGACTAAGTGGGGCTGCGTTGTGGGATCGAGACCCCGCCACCGCCCACGGTCACCGCAGCCAGGCCTTGCAGGCCTCGCAGCGGCCTGATTACATGCTGCGGGTGGTGCGGTGCCCGTAACGTGCGGAGACGGCGGGAGGGGAGACGAATGGGGCCGACCCGTGCGGGCCGGCCCCATTGTTGCGCGGGAACGAACCCGCGGGAAAATCTACAGCTACATGCCGCCCAGGATCTGCGCGACGACGATCTTTCCGACCATCGCAACCGGGTAGACCAACGCGTAGCCGAGTGCCACGCGAGGATCGGCGTTGGTGCGGCCGTTTGCGAAGGCGAGAACGGCGGGCTGCGTCTGAGCGCCGCCGAGCAGACCGGCGAGCTTCGTGCCGCCCATCTTGAAGACCCACCGCATCGTGCAGTACAGGCCGACCGCCATAATCGACGTCATGACGATGCCCAGGGCGAAGATGCGGATCCAGTCGCCCGAGGTGAAGGCCTCGAGGATCTGACCGCCTGCCTTGGCTCCAGCCTGTGCGAGGAAGATCAGCAGGCCAAGCTCGGCCATGACCTGGCAGGTTGTGAAGGGGAGCGCAGTCGCGATGGGGCCGATGCGGCCGATGCGGCCAAAGATCAGGCCGACGATGAGAGTGCCTGCGGCGGAACCGATGGAGAAGTACTCACCGGAAGGAGTCAGGATCGGCAGCTCGCCGATCGCGATGCCCAGCGCCATGCCGATGCCCAGGGCGATGGGGTTCAGGTCTGTGAGGCCTCGGGACGAGTCACCGAAGAACTTCGTGATCTCAGCCATCTTGGACGTGGGGGCAACGACACGCACGCGGTCGCCCTCCTGGAGCACCAGGCCCGGCTCAGCGACCATGTCGACGTCACCGCGGCGCACGCGCGAAATCGTCGCGGAGAAATCCTTGGCGAGGCCGAGCGAGGCGACGGTGCGGCCGGCGACCTTCGGATTGGAGATCGTCACGCGGCGGAAGTCCAGGTAGGAGCGGTCCTGCATGAGGGAATGCGAGGACGCGTGGCCCAGCTCGGTGGCGGCGCGAGCGACGAGCTCGCGGGGGCCGACAACCGTCACGAGGTCACCGGGATCCAGGGTGTCGGACATCTGGGGACGGGTGATCGGGCCGGTCTCGCCGCGGCGCAGACGGGAGAAGGAGACCTTCTCGCCGAGCTTCTCGTAGATGTCGCCGACGAAGGGGTGGTCGTCGCGCTCGACGCGAATCGTGCGGTTCGACAGGGGAGAGGGGGCGTCCTTGTCGTTGCGGCCGTAGTGCAGTGCGGCCATCGAAGCTGCCAGCATGCCGATGACGCCAAAAAGGTAGGCGATCGAGTAGCCGACCGTCGCGCGGGCCGGATCGCCGGATGCCTCGCCGGCGGCGGCCAGAGCGGGCGTGTTCGTCACCGAACCCGCGAAGGTGCCCGCGATGAGCGGAACGTCCATGCCCATGGCCTTACCGAGGTAGAGACCGACGGTGGCAGCGATGCCGTAGAGGGCAACCATCGTCAGGATCGGGCCGACGGCGGTCTTCAGGTTGTGGAAGAATGAAGCGCCCGAGTTAATGCCGATCGCGAACGTGAACAGCGTCAGGCCGAGGGTGCCCAACTGGGGGGTAACGCGCAGCTCGATACCGTAGGACTGCGCCCATGCAGCCAACGCGATGGCAAAGAAGAGAACGGCGGCGGCGCCGAGGCTAATGCCCTTGATTTTCACATGGCCGAACGCCATGCCTATACCGATGAGAATGAAGAGGAACAGAACCGGCTGTTCGCTCAGAATCTCGAACACCTGATGCACGATGAAATCTCCGTGTTGTGGACTGTGATATGAGGTATGTATCAATTAAAGCAGCAATACGTGCTGTGCATCTCAGTCCATCGTCCTAGATGGCGATCAGAGCCCAAAGGTCCGCACAATGAGATGAGGAAGAGCGCGGCGCTCAGGAGAGATACGGTAAAGGCATGCTTAACGCTCACGGAATTGGAATCCTCGCCCTGGTCATCGTACCCGGGCGTGCGATGCCTGCCGTGTAACGTGAGGATGGATCGCACGCCGAATTCCCCGCATCCGCGCGACTGCCGGATCTGACGGGGTTTTTTCTTTGAGACGGTCCCAACGATTGAGAGGACGAATGGTGAGCGACACCGCCAACACCACCCGCATGACCGGAGCCGAGGCAATTGTGGCCAGCCTCGAGGCCCTGGGCGTCACCGACGTGTTCGGTATGCCCGGCGGCGCAATTCTCCCGACCTACGATCCGCTGATGGCGTCGACGTCCATCCGCCACATTCTCGTCCGTCACGAGCAGGGCGCGGGCCACGCCGCTGAAGGCTACGCCGTGGCCACCGGTAAGGTCGGCTGCGCGATCGTGACATCTGGCCCCGGCGCCACCAACGTGCTCACCGCCCTGGGTGACGCCTGCATGGACTCCGTCCCGATCGTCGTGATCTCGGGCCAGGTCGGTGCATCCCTGATCGGCAGTGATGCCTTCCAGGAAGCCGACATCGTTGGTGCCTCAATGCCCATCACCAAGCATTCCTTCCTCGTCACGGATCCCGCGGAGATTCCCGCGCGCCTCGCCGAGGCCTTCCACCTCGCGGGCACCGGCCGCCCCGGCCCGGTCCTCGTGGACATCACCAAGTCCGCGCAGGTCGCCGAGATGGACTTCTCCTGGCCTC
>CAUSHZ010000091.1:0-5777 GCA_963531605.1 uncultured Actinomyces sp. | reverse complement strand
TACGACACGATCACCCCGATGGTCGTGACGAACAAGAAGAAGTTCGGCGAGATCATCCCGGCCACCCCCGGCCCGGTGGGTATCACTGACACGGTCGTGACCGTGTCCCCCAAGGAGGCGTGAGCTTTCCGAGCATCGCTGACATAGCTGTGGGTGCGGGCCGCTTGGCCCGCACCCACACGTGTTGCGAACCTGCGTACCACCGACGCACTCGGTAACCGCACACAATAGGCGCGAGGGGCGCTGGGGAACACTCCAGCGCCCCTCACCATGTCATCCCCTACTTTCTATGGAACCTCGGGCTGGTGCCCAAGTGGATGGGGTAGGTGTTGTCTTTGTTGGTGATCTGTGATTCGTCGAGGCCGCGGTAGGCGTAGGAATTGTCGTAGGCAATTTCGGTGGGATCGACGAGCCCATCGGCGTACTGCTGGACCTCCTCAGGGGTGGGGCTGGTGCCGCCGCCCTTGTCTGCCAGTGGATTCTCGTCGGGGTACTGGCTCGGGTCGGTGTTGAGCATTCCACCGAGGTTCGCTGCACCGTAACCGCCGTATTGGTTCCATCCATTCTCATGACCAACAGCCGTATTGACGAGCAGCTGTAGGAGCTGGTTTGCGGTGGCGTTGGGCCACTTTGCGCGCGCCTGAGCGAGAGCTCCAGCAACGATGGGGGCAGAGATAGAGGTTCCTTGCGTCTGGGAGATCGAGCCCAACACAAGGTCTCGCTCGGTGAATGGCCCGCCAACAGCGGTGGTTGTAACACCCTCTCCCCAGGATGAATAGGAAGCAAACTTACCATCTGTATTGATAGCGGAAACGCCCACAACGCCAGACCACTGTGACAGATGGCTACTATTCTCATCCGTTGCTTTATTACCGACTGAAGCGGTAATAATCACTCCTTGGTTCATGGCACGCGCAATGGCCCACTTCAGATCGTTCCCTTGAGCTCTCGTTGATGAGGAGTAGTTGATAATGGAGGCGCCATCATTGATAGCGTGGTTGATTAACGATGAGAGATCCGTTAGGCGCAAGTTGTTTTGAAAAGAACAGTCATCACCTACACGGCTCGTGGGGTCGAGCACCTGATAAGACAACAAAGTAGCATCCGGAACAACGCCGTAATCTCGGGACACGAGTAGTGAGGCGACGCTCGTGCCATGCGTTTTCAGCTCATCGGTTGCTTCAACACTGCATGGTGTCTTATCGACAATGTTTGCTCCTGCTAGCTCGGGCACGGAAACATCAACGGGGCCGTCAATAATAGCGATGGTAACTCCCTTTCCCGTGTAGCCCTTTGCTCGCGCGGCGTCCAGGTGGTAGTACGAGAAGTAGGCTTGGTCGGCGGCCGTGATCTGGCGGTCGTCCGCTTGCGTAGGGGTGGCTGCCAATGCGCTGCCTGCCAAAGCAAGCGCGCATCCGGATGCTACTGCAGCGCGCCGTGAGCCTTTCCTCAGAGCGCTGGTGAGCGCTGCGCGTCGTACCGTCACCATTGGTTGGGATCCCATCCGTCGTTGTGGCGGCGTGCCGGCGTAATGTCTTTGTCTGTGCCGTAGGTCTGGGACAGTGGATTGACGTATCCACGAGGCAGCTCGTCCTCATCCTCATCCTCGACGCGGAAGGCCTCGACTCCCTCGACGACATCCAGGACGGTTCGCACCTGCTCAACGGTGAACTGGCCGGGGGCACTCCCCTCCCACCCGGGCAGGGTGGCGAAGGTGGCCGCGGACCCGAGGGCGGATCCGACCAGGCGCGTGGGCGCGCCGTGCTCCCCCATGGAGATGCCGATGACGGGACGGTCGTAGGCCTCGCGCGCCCACGCCTGAGCAGCCAACACACGGGCAGCATCCGTGGCGCTGTTCGCCATGCACGCGAACTTCAGGACGTCGGCGCCCGCGTAGTTCATGGCCGCGAGCACTTCGGCGAGCTGCTCGTCGCCGGGCGTTGCTTCAAAATCGTGGAAGGAAGCGACGACGATCGCCCCGGCCTCGTGCGCGTCCTCGATGAGAGCGGAAGAACCGTCGCGCGAGATCTCGACGTCGACGCCGCCCGCGAAGGACGCAAGCGAACGCACGAGGGCGCAGTATTCCTCGTCGTCCAGGTATGCCTTGCCGCCCTCGACCGACGTGCGGATGGTGGCCAGAACCGGCAGCGGCGACGAATCCGCGATGTAGCGGGCCATGCGCACCAGGTCCTCCTCCACGTCCGAAGCGGCTACGAAATGCGACCCCACGAGGGAGGATAGGAAAGTGTCGGCCCTCCACTCGACAATGTCCGCGCGGCACGAGGCCAGCGCCTCGACCTGCCCACTCAGGGCTGCCGCGTCCCCGCTGACTGGGACGATGACCTGGGTACATCCCCCGAGGGTCGCCTTCTTGGCGGCTCGCCCGATGGTGACGAGTCCGGGCGCAGGGTCGGGGTCGGGCGCAGATGGGTGAGGCATGATTCCTTCGCTTAGTATCCGATTTCTGCCAGGTGCAGGCGATCTCGTTCGCTCTGCGTGAGGTAGGGGTGGTCCAGCCAGCCGTCGGGCAGGTGGGGTGTCTTTTCGCCGCCGGCTCGGCCTCGCGGTCCGCGTGCGGCGGGCGGGAATGCCTGGTCGAGGTCGAGGTCCGCGAGGCGCTCGTGGAGCTCCTGCAGCGTGGAGACCATGGACAGGGCGTGACGCTGGGGGCCGCCGACGGCGAAGCCGCGCAGGTACCAGCCGATGTGCTTGCGCATCTCGCGCAGCGCGCGCCCCTCGTCGCCCTGTTCGACGACGCACCAGGCGGCGTGACGCTCGATGACGGAGACGACCTCGGCGAGGCTGGGGCCGGGCGGGATCGATCCGCCGTGGTAGGCGGCGACGATGTCGCGGAAGATCCAGGGGCGTCCCTGGGCGCCGCGCCCGACGCTGATGCCGTCGCAGCCGGTGCGTTCCAGCATGGCCAGGGCGTCGGCGGCCTCAAAGACGTCGCCGTTGCCGAAGACCGGAATGTCCAGCAGCTCTTTGAGGCGCGCGATCTCGTCCCAGTGAGCCTGACCCGCGTAGTGCTGGTTCTGGGTGCGCGCGTGCAGGGTGAGCGCGGCGGCGCCCAGCTTCTGCGCAGTGAGCGCCGCGTCGGTCGCGGTCTCGTGCTCGGAGTCGATGCCGATACGGATCTTCACGGTCACGGGGATCTCGCGCCCGGCGCGCTCCCCGGCCTCGTTACTGGCGCGCACGACGGCACCCACGAGGTCCGTGAACAGGTCTCGCTTCCAGGGCAGGGCCGCTCCCCCGCCCTTCTTCGTCACCTTGGGGACGGGGCACCCGAAGTTCAGGTCGATGTGGTCGGTGAGGTCGCGCTCGACGAGCATCGTCGCGGCCTTCGCCATGACGGCGGGGTTGACGCCGTAGAGCTGCAGGGAGCGTACGCGCTCGGCGGGGTCGGGGCGCACCATCTCCAGGGTGCGTTCGTTTTCCTCGACGAGGGCGCGGCTGGTCACCATCTCGGTGACGTACAGGCCGGCGGGCGCGTCCACGTGCGGGATGGCGACGTGGCGCGGCTCGGCGAGGGGCTCACCCGCAGTCGTCTCGCCCGGGGTACTCGGGGACGAGGCCGTGGCCTCCCGCCCGGATTCGGCTGCCCAGGAGGGGATGCCGGTGGGTCGCAGGTGGTCGGGCAAGCCCGACTCGCCCATGATGCGGCACAGGCGTCGGAAGGGCACGTCCGTCACCCCGGCCATGGGGGCCAGGACGACGGGTGTCCACAGGCGCAGCGGCCCCACGCGAAGCGGGGCCGCTGCGGACGAGGAGGCTAGCGACAAGTCAGCAGCCCAGGCGTTCGATCAGGTACGACTTGACCGCCTCGAGCGGGATGCGCACCTGCTCCATCGTGTCACGCTCGCGGATGGTGACGGCGTGGTCCTCGATCGAGTCGAAGTCGTAGGTGATGCAGAAGGGCGTGCCGATCTCGTCCTGGCGACGGTAGCGCCGTCCCACGGCGCCGGCGTCGTCGTAGTCGACGTTCCAGATGCCGCGCAGCTCGTCGGCCAGCTCCTGGGCGGGGCCGGTCAGTTCGGGCTTGCGGGACAGGGGCAGGACGGCGGCCTTGACGGGGGCCAGGCGCGGGTCCAGCTTGAGCACGACGCGCTTGTCGACGCCGCCCTTCGCGTTGGGGGCCTCGTCCTCGTGGTAGGCCTCGATGAGGAAGGCCATGAGGGAACGGGTCAGGCCCGCCGAGGGCTCGATGACGTAGGGGGTCCAGCGTTCCTTGGTGTTCGGGTCGAAGTAGTCGAGCTTCGCGCCGGAGGCCTCGGAGTGGACGGTCAGGTCGTAGTCGGTGCGGTTGGCGATGCCTTCGAGCTCGCCCCACTCGCTGCCCTGGAAGCCGAAGCGGTATTCCAGGTCGACGGTGCGCTTGGAGTAGTGCGAGAGCTTCTCCTGCGGGTGCTCGTACTCGCGCAGGTTCTCCGGGTCGATGCCGAGGTCCACGTACCAGGCCTTGCGGTAGTCGATCCAGTACTGGTGCCATTCCTCATCGGTGCCGGGCTCGCAGAAGAACTCGAGTTCCATCTGCTCGAACTCGCGGGTACGGAAGATGAAGTTGCCGGGCGTGATCTCGTTGCGGAAGGACTTGCCGATCTGGCCGATGCCGAACGGCGGCTTCTTGCGCGCGGCGTTCATGACGTTCGCGTAGTTGATGAAGATGCCCTGGGCGGTCTCGGGGCGCAGGTAGTGCAGGCCGGCCTCGTCGTCGACGGGGCCCAGGTAGGTCTTGAGCAGGCCGGAGAAGGCGCGGGGCTCAGTCCACTGGCCGCGCACGCCACAGTTCGGGCAGGCGATGTCGGCGTTGCTCAGGGAGGACTCTTCGACGCCCTTCTTTTCGGCGAGCTCTTCGATGAGCTGATCCTGGCGGGCGCGCTTGTGGCAGTTGAGGCACTCGATGAGCGGGTCGGTGAAGGCCTTGACGTGGCCGGAGGCGACCCACACTTCGCGCGGGAGGATGACGGAGGAGTCCAGGCCGACGACGTCGGCGCGGCGGCGGACCATGGCGTTCCACCAGGCGCGCTTGATGTTTTCCTTCAGTTCCACGCCGAGCGGGCCGTAGTCCCACGCGGAGCGGGTGCCACCGTAGATGTCACCGCAGGGGAAGACGAAGCCGCGGCGCTTGGCCAGGCTGATCACGTTGTCGAGGCGGGAGGGTCCCTTAGCCACTTGTCACTCCTTGAGTATCTGGGGCACGACTGGCTGTCGTGTCGCCATCGATACTAGCCGAAAACTACTGTTCCGGGCGGCTCCGACCCCTTCCGCGCCCATGGATCCCACCACAGGTGCGCGCCGGGAGTTCTGGCTGGGCTCTGCGGCGCTCTCGACCCTTGCTCGCCCGGATCCCACAACAGCTGCGCACTTGGGATTCTGACTGGGCCCTGCAGGGCTCTCCACCAGCCCGCTCGCGGATAGGTTGTGAAGATCCGGATAGGTTATGCAGATCCGGATAGGTTATTAACCTATCCAGATGTCAATAACCTATCCACATCGTCGTAACCTATCCGCATGCGCGTGAGCCAGCCCCCGCTCACCCAGCCCCAAAAGTCGCATGCAATTCCCCCTAATCTATTTCATGATTTGAAATTAGATCGTTGAAATTCCGCCATTTTCAGCACATGATTGAATGTTCCATCACCGAATTGCATGCGAAATTGCAGGGCGCACACAGACAATTCACCGACACTCAACGACGACCGTCCGCGCACGAGCACACAAAACTGGCCTGGTCTGGTTTTGTGGACCGGGTGTTTTGAGGGTTGTTGGTTGTGTTA
>CAUSHZ010000090.1:0-5899 GCA_963531605.1 uncultured Actinomyces sp. | reverse complement strand
GTCCCTGTGTGCTCGTCATGACACTCCGATTCTTTTCCACAATGTGTGCACAGGCCTGTGGAAAGCCGTGCATTGGGAAATTCTAGACAGCCCAATGAATGACACTGATGTGACTGTGATGAGTATATCTGCCCTAACAGATCGGTCATTTCGCGTTGTGCACAGGCGTCGTCGGCGTTGTGCACAGGTTATCCACAATATGTGCACATGCCCGTGCACAACGTCGGTCGCGCAATCGCCTATAACGCGTTAGTCTTCGCCTGAAGGCCATCTATCCACAGGGCCCCGGGCCGCGCCCGCGGCACTCAGCCCGGCCCCGGCCTCGTCCCTAAACGCCCGCGCACCCGAGAGGATCACGATGTCCGACGACCAGTTCGACCGCGTCCCGCCGCAGGACATCGACGCGGAGATGAGCGTCCTCGGATCGATGATGCTGACGACCGAGGCTGCCAACGTCGTCTCCGAGATGCTGCGCGGGCAGGACTTCTACCAGCCCAGCCACGAGACGATCTTCGACACCATCGTCGAGCTCATCGGCCGCGCGGAACCCGCCGACGCGATCACCGTCGCCGGCGAACTCAAGCGCGCGGGCGTCCTGTCGAAGGTGGGCGGCGCCGCCTACCTGCACACCCTCATCGCCTCCGTGCCCACCGCCGCGAACGCCGCCTACTACGCGCGCATCGTGCGCGAACGCGCCATCATGCGCCGCCTCGTCACCGCGGGCACGCGCGTCGTCCAGCTCGGCTACGCGGACGCCGGCGGCGACGTCGACGAGATCGTCGACCAGGCCCAGGCCGAGGTCTACGCCGTCTCCGACGGGCGCGAAACCACCGACTACGTGTCCATGACGCAGATGAGCTCGGACATCCTTAACGCGCTCGAGGACATCGAGAAGAACCAGGGCAAGCTCAACGGCGTGCCCACCGGCTTCACCGACCTCGACGAGCTCACCCAGGGCCTGCACGGCGGCCAGATGATCATCGTCGCCGCCCGACCCGCCATGGGTAAGTCCACGCTCGCCCTGGATTTCTGCCGCTCGGCATCCATGAAGCACGGCATCACGTCGCTGATCTTCTCCCTAGAAATGAGCTCGCAGGAAATCGCGATGCGCATGCTCTCCGCCGAATCCGGCGTGCGCCTGTCCAAGATGCAGGCCGGCAAGATGAGCGACGTCGACTGGCGCAAGGTCGCCGAAACCACCTCGCGCATGAGCGAGGCACCCCTGTACGTCGACGACTCCGCGAACATCACCATCTCCGAGATCCGCTCCAAGTGCCGCCGCCTCAAGCAGCAGGAAAACCTCGGCCTCGTCGTTATCGACTACCTCCAGCTCATGACGAGCGGCCGCCAGGTCGAGTCGCGTCAGCAGGAAGTCTCCGCGATGTCGCGAAACCTCAAGCTCCTGGCCAAGGACCTCGACATCCCCGTCATCGCGGTCGCGCAGCTGAACCGTAACTCCGAGGGCCGCACCGACCGCAAGCCCATGATGAGTGACCTGCGTGAGTCCGGCTCGCTCGAGCAGGACGCCGACATCATCATCCTGCTGCACCGCCCCGACTACTACGACAAGGAAGACCGCCCCGGCGAGGCCGACATCATCGTCGCCAAGCACCGCGCCGGCGCGACCGCGACCGTCACCGCCCTCTTCCAGGGCGACATGGCGCGCTTCGTCAACTACACGGGACGCCCGGAGCCCGGCGGCGGAGAGTAGGGGCTGGCCAGCCGGCCGCTGGGCTTGGCCAGGCCTGCTGCCCACTGACACGGTGTCCGGCCCTTGCTTGCCGCAGTGCTGGGCCCACACTCAATGTCGCACGTAATTCCCCCACGACTATTTCAGGATTTGAATTGTGATCGTTGGAATTGCAACGTTTTAGGGCTTTGTTGAATGTTCATCGAATCGAATTACGTGCGAGTTTTCTGGGGGCTGGTTTCCGCCGCCCTAGCAATTTCGCATGCAATTCCCCTGGGACTATTTCAGGATTTGAATTGTGATCGTTGGAATTGCAACGTTTCTAGGCTTTGTTGAAATTTCATGCAATCGAATTGCATGCGGAATTGGGGGAAGTGCGTGTTGATGGGGTGAAACGGGGTGTTGGTGCGTGACTTTCTTCTCCCTGCTTGGTCTGTTTGCAGCCCGAGCGTGACAAAATTCGCCCAGCACGCGAAAAGTGGCCCAAAATAGCCGTTTTATGGCGTGTGGGGAGAGTTTTGTACCGGTTTTGCCTACGAGGACTGCGTGTGGGGAGAGTTTTGTACCGGTTTTGCGTTCCCGACGCTCCCGCCGTCTCCGCCGTGCCCAGCAGGCCCACCGTGCCCGGCGTCAGTCCCGGTGGCCGGCGCGTGCCAGGCGCTTGGCACGAATGGAGCCGACCAGCCAGTCGGCGCTCAGGCAGCCCAGCGCCACCCACACGACGCCCATCGCGATCCAGCGGAACGTGGGCACGGTCTCGTGGAAGATGAACACGGCGACGAGCAGCTGCAGGGTGGGCCCCAGGTACTGCAGGAAGCCCATCGTCCCCAGGGTGAGGCCCCTTGCCGCCGAGGCGAACATGATGAGCGGGATCATCGTTAGCGCGCCCGCGCCCACCAGGAGTGCGAGGTGAACGGGCCACGAAAACCCGGAGCCGTCGGAGGAAGCGATCGTGTGGAAAGACGTGGAGGACGTGGCCGCCAGGTAGGCGTAGTAGCCGAGCAGGATGGGCGAGACGGCGGCTGTCTCGATCGCCATGCCCGCGAGTGGGTCGACGCGCGCGGCCACGTCCTTTTTGACGAGGGAATACAGGCCAAACGTCAGAGCGAGCGTGAGGGAGACGATGGGGACCGAGCGCTGGCCGACGACGAGGATGACGACGGCGATGACGCCGAGGGCCAGGGCGACCTTCTGGATCGGCGTGACGCGCTCGCGCAGCACGATGAGGCCCAGCGCAACCGTCACGAGGGGGTTGATGAAGTAGCCGACCGCCGCGTCCGTCGTGTGGCCGGCGAGGACCGCGTACACGTACACCGACCAGTTAACGACGACGAGCGCGCCCGCGACCGCGAGGCGCCACAGGGCTCCCCGGTCGGCGATCAGCGCGCGGATCTTCCCCAGCGAACCCGTCAGGGCAAGCGCGACCAGGCAGAAGAACAGGCCCCACACCGCGCGGTGGACGATCACCTCGACGGCGCCGGCGGGGGAGAGCAGCGAGAAGTACAGGGGGAAGAACCCCCAAATCACGTAGCAGGAAACACCGAGGGCGAGTGCGCGTGGATCGTTCTTCTGGGTGCTCATTCCTCCAGTGTAAGGACCAACCTGGCAGCTTCGCCGCGACGAGTGAGGCCGATGAGACGGGCGCCGGCGCACGCCCGGGCCCCGGGTGGTGTCGGCCACGCGGCGCGCCCCCGGGCAGATACGCGAAGGGGGCGGGAACCCGTTGCGGAGATTCCCACCCCCTGGCTACGGCTGCGTCACTGCGCGTTCTTCGCGAAGTTCCAGCCGATGACCAGCAGCGCGCCGACGGGCTTGTTGTTCAGCGCGAGGTCACGTATCTCGTCCTCGGACACGTCGACGCCGTAGGAGCCGGTAGCAGACCACAGGCCGTCGACGGCCTGGTTGACCGCGTCGTCGCTGGCGGCCAGCAGGTTGAGGTTACCGATGGTGCGCACGAACGACACGTGCCAGCCGCTGGCGTCCTCCACGGTGAACACTCCGAGGCGCTCGGGGTTGACGAGGCCTTCCGTGTAGTTGGTGGTTATCGTCTTGGTGGTCGTCCTGAATGTACGCGTGTCGATGTCCGGGTAGGAGACCGTCAGCGAACCGCCGTTGAACTCGACCTTGTACTGGCCCATGGTGATGGACGTCGTGCCGAGGTTGACGACCGCGCCGCCCGAGACCTTCGTGGAGCTCAGGCCCCACGTCACCTGCACGCCGCTGCCGCCCATGCCGGACGCGGAGTACCCGGACGAGGACGATCCGCCGCCGTAGACCGCCGCGACGCGGCGCTCGGGCAGGTCGAGGTAGCGGTAGACGTCCTCGCTGCCGATGCTCGCTCCGTTACGCAGGGCGTCGACCATGCCCGACACCGCCTCCTCGGGAGAGGAAGCGCCCTTGACGTCGGTGAAGTTCGCGGAGTAGTTCGGCTGAGCCGAACCGGTTCCCAGGAACTGCTCGGCGACCGTCATGTAGCCGGACAGGTACCACTTGCCGTTTTCCTTCACGGAGACGAGCGTGAGCTTGTTGTTCGGGAAATTTTCCAGGACGTTACCGGAGAAGACCGGCTTGTTCTGGATATCCTGCTTCATCTTGTCGAAGGCCTGCGACTCGTTGGCCGTCAGGTCCGAGCCCTTGGCCTCCTTGTAGTGCTCGCGGAACTTGTCGGCGAGTTCCGGCTTGATCTCGACGTCACCCTCCCACTTCGTGATGGTGATGAGTGCCACCTGATCGGACTTGGTGTCGACCGTGTACTCCATCTCGGATTTCTTGATGTCGATCTGGTCGATGTAGTCCTTGAGGGCCTTCAGGTCCATCAGCTTGGACCAATCGGCGCCGCCGTTGTGCTTGTAATCCTTTTGCCAGGCCGTCGCAGCGTTGAGCTCCTCGCGCGACGGGGCGCCCGCCAACGACACGAGAGAGTTCTTCGCGAAAGCGGAATCAATGCTCTGTGCCAGGGCATCGGGGCTCTTGTAGCCGCCAACAACCAAGCGGCTGAGCGTGAAGGCACCGCCACCGACGACGACCAGGATGGCAACGACGATGACGGAGATGATGGCCGCCATCTTTCCGCGGCTCTTCTTCTCGCTGGGTGCGGGTGCCTGGCCCTGGAATTGACCGTTGGGGCCGGGTGCGGGTGCCTGGCCCTGGAATTGACCGTTGGGGCCGGGTGCGGGGACCTGACCCTGGAACTGACCGTTGAGGCCGGGCGCGGGTACCTGACCCTGGAACTGGGGGTTGTAGGCACCCTGCTGGGGCACCTGACCCTGGAAGTGACCGTTGGGGCCGGGTTGGTCACCGTAGTTCGGGGTGGACATCGTTGATACCTTTCACCGTTGGGAGTGAACGTCGCAGTATTTCACCTTTGAAATAAATTGGCAACTTTCGGCGTAACAGTGTGAGGGTGGAGCCCGTGACTATCGGGCGAGAAAGCGTGAGCGGCCACGTCGTCCCCCGACATCAGGGTCGTTTCGTCGATGCCGAGGACCACGCCGAGGGCCTCCAGGTAGCGTTCCTGCTGGCTTTCCTCGCCGGCCCGGCGCGCCATGACGGTCGGGTTGTGGATGAGGCGCGCGGCCAGGTGGCGCAGCGCTCGGGCCGCGTCCTCGGTCGAGAGGGGAGCCTCGCCGAGGCGATCGATCTCCTCCTCAACGATGCGGAATACGCGTGAGCGCAGGTGCCGCACGACCGGGTCCATGGATCGTGCGCCGAGGCCGCGCTCGAAAGAGGAGACCTCCTCGTCGATGATGGCGCGGGCGCGCGTGAGCGCGTCAGCATCGGCTGCCGGGACCGAGGCCTGGATGGTCGGCAGGTCGATGAGCGTGATGTTCGGGAGTGAGGCGACAGAGCTTTCGGTGTCGCGCATGAGCGCGAGGTCCAGGACCACGGTGGGCCCGGATGCCGCGGCCATGTCGCGTGTCAGGACAGGGCTTCCCAGTCCGCGGCACGTCACGACGAGGTCGGCGCGCTCCAGGGCGGCGGGAAGATCGGCGGCGCTGACCCAGCCGATGCCTCGTCCCTGGGCGAATTCACGGGCGCGCCCGGACGTCGAGTAGACGGACACGTCCGATGCGCCGAGCGCGTGCAGGGCGCTGACGCTTGCGCCCGCGTAGGCGCCCGTGCCGACGATGAGCACGCTCGCGTCCGCCCACGGTCCCAGGTGAGCCGCAGCCATGTCGAGGCCGACGGCGACGACGGATCGTCCCGCCC
>CAUSHZ010000089.1:0-5922 GCA_963531605.1 uncultured Actinomyces sp. | reverse complement strand
ACGGCTTCACGAACACCGTCGAGGGCCTGGGCGAGATCAAGGTCAGCGAGGACGGCAAGACCATCACCGTCATGATCAAGCACATGCCGGCCAACTCCGGCTTCTCCTTCAACATCAACGGCATCCTGACCGGCGAGACCCTCGAGGGCTCCCCGGTCCTGGCCCCGATCGTCCTGCACAACTGGCTGACCGGCACGGACAGCGAGTGCACGGTTCCCACCGAGGAGCCAACCACGCCGGCGCCGTCGGATTCCCCGACGCCCGAGCCGACGACCCCCGCTCCCGCCCCGTCCGCAACCCCGAGCGGCAACCTTGCTCGCACGGGTGCTGACACCCCGATGCTGGCCGGTGCGGCCATCATGGCTGGACTGGCAGGCCTGGGGGCTCTGGCTCTGCGCCGTCGCCAGCGCTGACGGATTGTCCCCCGCAGGGCGCGTCCCTGCGGGGGGCACGCTCCGCAGGGACGCATCAACAGGAAAGTGGCACCGCTCTTGATGAGTGGTGCCACTTCCCATCACCGGTTCATCATGAGGGCTCAATTCATGGTGACTTTCGGTAGTTCCATTGTGCATGTGATGCACGCATCATTTCAAGGCGAAACGATGATTTTTCGGTGCAAATTCACGGTTTTCAACTGCACATTCGTGCACAAATGAGGGACGATCAGCGCAAACTAGACAAAACGCGGGCCCGCTCGTATCGAGCGGGCCCGCGTTACTTGTCAGGCGAAGATGCCTCAGTGGCGCTTGCGAGCAACCACCAGGGTCACGCCACCAGCCAGCGCAATAACGCCAGCGCCAGCGGCCATCGAAGCGACGGAGCCGGTGTTGGCCAGCGTCGGGTTCGAAGCGGCGGGAGTACCGGCCGGAGCGTTCATGTTGCGGATGCCGCCACGAGCGGAGACGGGGGCCGGGCCGTTGCCGGTAGAGATCTGACCGCGGGTGGTCACGCCGGTGGTGCCGACGGGGCCGGAGACGGCACCAGCGCCACCCTGATCGGCGGCGGGAGCCGGGGTCGAGGGCTGCTCGGTGCTGCCGGTGTTGTCGTCGGCCGGGGTCGAGGGCTGCTCGGTGCTGCCGGTGTTGTCGTCGGCCGGGGTCGAGGGCTGCTCGGTGCTGCCGGTGTTGTCGTCGGCCGGGGTCGAAGGCTCGGTGGTGGGGGCGTCAGTGGCCGGGTTCGAGGGCTCGGCGGTGGGGGCGGATGGGGTCGAAGGCTCGGTGACGGGCTCGGCGGCGAAAGCAACGCCGGCCGAAGCGGCGATCAGACCAAGCGCCGCGGTGGCGGCGAACAGAGACGAGGTCGTCTTCTTCATTGTTTCTCCTGGAACAATTGTGGTGAGGGATGAATGCGTGACCCTGACCAGTGCAGGCCGTGTCGCGTCACGGCGTTCTCGACTACCCTACAACACTTCCTGACCATTACGCACAGATTTTCGAAAATCACGCATCGGCGAGTCGCACTCCACTTTTTCGTGAGGCGTTCATCGACTCCGCCGCGATGGAAAAGGGCCAGGTCAGGACAGCTTGGCGGTCGCGATGAACTGGAAGATTCCCTCCATGATGAGCTGCGTCGCAATGGCGGCCAGCAGCAGGCCGGAGATCTTTGTCAGCAGCATGATGCCGCCGGGCCCGAGCATCCTGGACAGCATCAGCGAGAAACGCATCGTCAGCCACATGACAATGTGCGCGAGAACGACGGCGAAGATGACAGCGATCCACGATCCCACGTTCGTGCCCGCCTGCCCGACGGCCACCATGACGGCGACGATCGAGCCGGGGCCTGCGAGCAGCGGCGTGCCCAGCGGGACGAGCGCGACGTTGACGCCCTCGTCCCCCGTATCGGGCGTCGATGAGTCGGTACCCATGAGGAGCTCCATGGCGACCAGGAAGAGTAGGACGCCGCCGGAGAGCTGGAGGGCCTCCATCGAGATGTGAAGGAGGCGCAGGATCTGCCCACCCAGGATCGCGAAGGTCAGGATGACGCCGAAGGAGACGGAGGTTGCCTGGATGGCGGCGCGACGCTGCTTGGGCTGGGAGTATCGGGCGGTGAGGCCCAGGAAGACGGGCACGGTCCCGATGGGGTCCATGATGACCGTCAGCGTCGCGAAGGCAGTCGCAAAGAGTGTGACGTCGAAGATGCTCACGGCTCGACCACCTCGATAGCGCCCTGCGCGATGACCTCGGCGATCACCTGCGGATCCGTCGTGTTCTCACCGATGCGATTCGGCTTGCCTGTGCCGTGGTAGTCGGAGGAGCCGAACATCGCCAGGCCCATCTCGCGGGCCATGCGCTCGACATCGGCTCGATCCTCGGGAGCGTGGTCGCGGTGGTCGCGCTCGATGCCGAAGAGCCCGGCCCCCGCCATGTCGGCGATGACGGCCTCGGGCAGCAGGCGCTGGCGCTTGCGAGCGCGGGGATGGGCCAGGACCGGCACTCCCCCGGCCTCGCGCACGCATCGCACGGCCTCGACCGGGTCGGGTGCCCAGTGGTGCACGTAGTAGGGGCCCGACGGGTGCAGGGCATGAACGAAGGCGGCGCTGCGGTCGGGGAAGGCTCCGGCGGCGACGAGCGCGTCGGCAATGTGCGGGCGCCCCACGGGCCCACCCTCGGGCGCGAAGGAAAGGACATCCTCCCACGTGATCGGGTAGTCAGCCGATAGGTTCTCGACCATGCGCACGGCGCGCGTCTCACGGTCCTCTCGCGTGCGTCGGAAACTATCGACGAGGCCGGGGTTGGCCGGGTCGAAAAGGTAGGCCAGCAGGTGCACGGTGATCCCCGAGGACGAGCACGACATCTCGGCACCCCGAATGAGGCTCACGCCCGTGTGCGCGACGGCGGCCGCGGCCTCGTCCCAGCCGGTCGTCGTGTCGTGGTCCGTCAGCGCGATGGCATCCAGCCCGGCCTGCGCGGCAATGGCCAGGAGCTGCGCGGGCGTATCCGTCCCGTCTGAATACGCGCTATGAGTGTGGGGGTCAATTCGCTTCACCATTTGAGATTACCCCATTAATCCCATCACACAACCGCGCGGGTGAACGCCTTCCGCGGGCGCCACGCGCCTCACCAAAGAGCCCGTATTTGCTTGAATGTGACCTTGTTATCTGCACGTTCTCCCGCCTCAACACCATCGTTTTTGGCTAACCTCCCACCTGCGGCGGCGGGTTGCCCGCTGTAGGAAACTGGCATCACACGGCCGTTTGGCCTCCCTCAACACCGATTGGAGTACACGCGTGTCTGACAAGGATCAGACCCAGGTGTCCACCGCGACTGACGCGGGAGACGCCGGGTACAACAAGGCTCTGAAAAACCGACACATCCAGATGATCGCCATCGGCGGCTCGATCGGCACCGGCCTGTTCCTGGGTGCGGGCGGCCGTCTGGCCCAGGGCGGCCCTGTGCTGGCACTGTCCTATGCGGTCTGTGGCGTCTTCGCGTTCCTGATGGTCCGCGCCCTCGGCGAGCTGGCGGTGCGCCGCCCCTCCTCGGGCGCGTTCGTGTCCTACGCCCGCGAGTTCCTGGGCGAGAAGGGCGCGTTCATCACCGGCTGGTTCTTCTTCCTGGACTGGGCGGTCACCGTCATGGCCGACATCACCGCCGTGGCGGTCTACATGCACCACTGGAAGAAGTTCGAGTGGATCGACCAGTGGGTCATCGCCCTCATCGCACTGGCCCTCGTGTTCGTCCTCAACATGATGAGCGTCAAGGCCTTCGGCGAGGCCGAGTTCTGGTTCGCGTTGATCAAGGTCGCGACGATCCTCATCTTCATGGGCATCGCCATCTGGGCAATCCTCACCCAGGCTCACGTCGGCGAGTACACCGCGGGCGTGCACAACATTGCCGAGTCCGGCGGCTGGTTCCCCGCCTCACTGCCCGTTGTCTTCGCCCTGACCCTGGGCGTCGTCTTCGCCTTCGGCGGCACCGAGATGGTGGGCGTTGCGGCGGGCGAGGCCAAGAACGCCGCGACAATCCTGCCCAAGGCCATCAACTCGATGGTCATCCGCATCTTCTTCTTCTACGTCGGCTCCGTGACACTCTTCGCCTTCGCGCTGCCCTACACCGCCTACTCTGGCGACGAGTCCCCCTTCACGACGTTCTTCTCCGGCCTCGGCGTGCCCCACGCGGCTGACATCATGCAGGTCGTCGTCCTCACCGCCGCCCTATCCTCGCTCAACGCCGGCCTGTACGCGACCGGCCGCACCCTGCGCTCGATGGCGCTCGTGGGCGAGGGCCCGCGCTTCGCGGCTCGTCTCAACAAGAACCACGTCCCCTACGGCGGCATCATCATCACCGCCTCGCTGGGTCTGCTCGGCGTCCTGCTCAACGCCCTTGTTCCGAGCAGCGCCTTCGAGATTGTGATGAGCCTGGCTGGCATCGGCATCGCCGGCACCTGGGCGATGATCCTCATCACGCACCTGGCGTTCCTGCGCAAGGTCAACCGCGGCGAGGCCCAGCGTCCACAGTTCCGTATGCCCGGCGCCCCCTACACCAACTACCTGGCGCTGTTCTTCTTCGCGGTGGTCATCGGCTCGAACGTCATGACGTTCGAAGGCCGCGCGACCCTCGCGCTCTTCGGCGTGGTCGTCGTCCTCATGGTCGCCGGCTGGTACTACGTGCGTGGGCGCGTCGGTAACCTGACCGACGAGGCCGCCACCTCGCTGCAGGGCGAGGAAACCCTGGTGGCGGGCGAGTAGGAAAGGACGAACAGTGCGTCTTCACGTCACGTATGCCGGTGGCACGATCGGCATGGTCGACTCTCCCGAGGGGCTGCGCCCCGGCGCTGACCTGCAGGGTTGGTTCGGCTCCCAGCTGGAGGGCATCGAGCTGGCCTCGAACATCACGATGTCGACGCTGGACCCGCTCATCGATTCCTCGGAGGCTACCCCCGAGGACTGGCAGGCCATCATCGACGACATCAACGCGCACGCCGAGGAGGCGGACGCCTTCCTGGTCCTGCACGGCACGGACACGATGGCCTACTCGGCTGCGGCCCTGTCCTACGCGCTTGCGAGCATGGGAAAGCCGGTCGTCCTGACCGGGTCCCAGTACCCGCTCGGCGTCGTCGGCTCGGACGCGTCGGCGAACGTCACGGGCGCGCTGCGCGCCGCGATTTCGCGCCACGCCCACGGAGTCATGCTGTTCTTCGGGCACAAGCTCCTGGCCGGCAACCGCGCCACCAAGACCTCGTCGTGGGCGTTCCGCGGCTTCGAGTCGCCCTCCGTGTCCCCCATGGCGCGCACGGGCGCTCCGTGGCGCTGGTACGGCGCGCCCCAGCCGGGCACCGGCTGGCAGGATCCGAGCCCGTACACGCGCCAGGACGTCGCCGTCATCGACGTCGTCCCGGGCATGAGCGCCGCGCGCCTGCGCGCCATGACGACGCCCCACCCGGACGCCCTCATCCTGCGCACCTTCGGCGTGGGTAACATCCCCGCCTCCGAGCCCGGTCTCGTGGACGTCCTGGCCGAGCTCGCGCAGGCCGAGGTGCCGATCATCGTCGCCTCCCAGTGCTACCAGTCCGAGGTCATGCTCGGCCACTACGAGGCCGGCAACGCCCTGGCTCGCCTGGGCGCGATCGGCGCGCACGACATGACCCTCGAGGCCCTCTACGCCAAGACCGTCTTCCTGCTCTCGCAGGGCAAGCACGGCGCGGATTTCAAGCGGTGGATGGATCTGTCCATCGCCGGAGAGCTCACCCTCCAGGACTGAGCCTCCTCCACCCGATACGGCCCCGGCCTCGTTCCCGGCGCAGCGCGCCACAGGGACACGAGGCCGGGGTTTGTCATGACCATCGGGCCCGCCCGAGGCACCGCGGAGCCGTAGAATAGTGGCCATGAGTGAAGAAGCCTCCCAGTCCATGGCCGATCGCGGCGAAAACCGCTCCCGTCAGCCCCAGTCCTCCGCCTTCCGCGATTTCATCGGCTCCGGATGG
>CAUSHZ010000088.1:0-5981 GCA_963531605.1 uncultured Actinomyces sp. | reverse complement strand
GCGCGCCGCCCCTGCGATCCACGCGGTCGCCCACGACGCAACGACGGCGCATGCCGAGGCGGCGCGAATACTCAGCGGGGAGATGAGCGCGCCCGCGAGCCCCGCGACGGTTGCGACCGGCACGGCGGGTTCGGCAATGACGTTGGCGACTATCCCCCACACCGGCACGTTCCCGGACAGCGACACGATGATCGGCGCGGTCGCCAGCTCCGCGAAGGCGGGCACGCACACCATCTCCACGAGCCGACGCAGCGCTTTCCCGACGCGCGTGTCCCCTCGTATTCGCCGGCGGCAGCGCCGCACCAACGCAGCGGAGGGCCCGACGACCGCGAGCGCGGCGAGCGCCGACAGGGCGAATCCGTAGGAGCGCGATGACCAGGGGTCGATGAGGAGGGTGGCGATCACGACGGCGCAGAGGGCGGCGATGGATTGGCCGTCTCGTCCGAGGATGAGTCCGAGTGCGGCGACGGCTGCGACGCAGACGGAGCGCACGACGGATGGGTCTGGGCCGACGAGGATGAGAATTGTTCCGAGGACGAGGATGGTGGCGGCGAGGCGGAGGGGCTTTCGCGGTGGGACGACGAGGGCGACGGTGGCGAGGATGATAACGATGTGGGAGCCGGAGACGGCGGTGAGGTGAGTGAGGGAGGTGGTTGTCATGGCAAGGGCGAGGTCTGCGGGCATTCCTCGGTCGTCTCCGATCGCCATGCCGGGGACGAGGGAACGCGCATCCCTGGGCAGAGGTGCGCAGGCTCTGGCGAAGGCCCGGTGGGTGGAGCGCATCCAGGCGGACAGGCCGCCGGGCCGCTCGATGAGCTGGGCTCGCCGGACGCGTATCGTTCCTACCGATGGCGCGTCGGCGGCGAAGGTCGCGTCGAGGCTTCCCCACACCTCGTAGACGTCTCCTCGCGCCGCGTCCCGCCATCCGGGGGCGCGCACGAGCACGGTGGTGCTCGCGGGAAGCCAGTCCTCCCCCACGGAGACGGCGTCGATGCGGGCGCGGGCGCTGCGTGTCGGGGAGAACCCGGACGAGGCCGGGGCCGGGTCGGTCTGGAGGACAACGCGCGCGTGGATGGGGCCGGAGTCGCGGCGGGCGGGGTCGGCGTCGTAGTGCCGGCGGGCCGAGGATCCGACCGCGAGCGCGCAGGCGATGCACGCGAGGAGGAGCGCGAGGCCGAGGCGAGCGGACCTGGGTGGGGTGAGGGCGTGTCTGGGGGTCTTCCGGTCCCGGTGTGAGAGTGCGTAGGAGGCGGCGCAGGCGAGCGCAGCGAGGGCAAAGGCGCAGGCGACAGGCCACTGAGCTGGGTGGCCTGTCGCCCACCAGGTGGTGGCCCAGGTGGCGGTGGCTGCGGGCGCGAGACGCAGGTCGATCATGCGGGGAGCGCATTGGGCGTTGCTCATCAGCACACACCGGGCCTGATCTTTTCGATGAGGGACGGGCCGATGCCGGGCACGTCGTCGAGTTCCTCGACGGAGGACAGGCGAGGGTGTGTGGACCGGTAGGAGACGATGCGTGCGGCGAGGGCCGGACCGATGCCTGGCAGGGTCTGCAGCTCGTCCTCGGTGGCGGTAGCCAGGCGCACGCACGTGCCAGTACCGGCGGCAGTCCCAGCCGCGGAGGACGCGGGAGGTGGCGACTCCCCGACGACTCCGACCCGTATCTGTTCCCCGTCGACGAGGATGCGGGCGAGGTTGATCGATTCCAGGTCGGCCTCGGGCGTTGCGCCTCCCGCCGCCGTGATCGCGTCGATGACGCGGGAGTTTGCTGGCAGGGTGAGCACTCCTGGGGATGCGACCGCTCCGGAGACGTAGACGACGACATCGTCGGCGTTCTCCCCTGCGGATGCGGGCGCGTGCGGGGACGGGCCTGCCTCGACGGGCGCGGAGCCGCTTTCTGCTCGCTCGGAGGACGATTGGGCGAGGGCTTGGGAGTGCTCGCGCGACGCTGCATGCCGCCACACCCCCACGGCCGCAATCAGGACGACCACGAGGATCAACGCGGCCACGGTCGTCCCTCCGGGCAGGAAACGGGCGACGCTCGGCTCGGCGGGTTCATCCTCGTCCGTCAGGGCGCTGTCGTACACGGCTTTCGTCAGCGCCGCCATGCGCCGATGAGCCAACCATCGTGACACGTTCATGCTCGCACGCTAACCCCGGCGTTCCCCCGGAGAAAACACGAAAACAAGCCCCTGTGGATAACGACGATGCGCGCGCAGGGGTTGTGGACGAATCCCACACCCGACCCACCCCGCACAACTCGCATGGGACCGCAGTCCCAAGGGATACTGTTCCGGTAACGTCGAAGTACGGTGGCGCACTGCGCCCAGAGCCGAAAGGCCACACTATGAGCGAGAACATCGAGGACCTCAAGGCACAGCTCGCCGCAGCGGAGGCAGCCGCGAAGGCCGCCGAGGCAGAGGCCGCCCGCGCAAAGGCCGAAGCTCTGCGTCTCCAACTTGAAGCAGCCGGCACCCCAGCCGCAGATGCGCCTGCCGCCGCAGCCGAGGCTGAGACCCAGCAGGCGGAGTCCCCCAAAACACCCGCCGCCGAAGCACCCGCGGCCGCCCCGGCCTCGTCCCCCGCCCCGAGCGGCGAGCTGTCGGCTTTCGCCACCCAGATCCAGGGCGCCTACTCCTGGGACGTCCCCGCTGTCACGATCGGCACGCTCATCGATAATGGCGCGCGCGTGCCCGGCGTGACCGCCAAGATGCCGCTGCCCATGTTCAACCGCCACCTCCTGGTTGCCGGCGCGACGGGCACGGGCAAGACCCGTACCCTCCAGCTCCTGGCCGAGGGCCTGTCCGCGAACGGCTCCTCCGTCCTCCTGTGTGACGTCAAGGGCGACCTGACGGGCCTGGCCGAGGCCGGGGCCAGCTCCGACAAGCTCCTGAGCCGCACCGCGGCCAACGGTCAGGACTGGGCCTCGTCCTCGTTCCCGATCGAGCTGCTGAGCCTGGGCGGCGCGGATTCGCAGTTCCCGGGTGTGCCCGTGCGCGCCCAGGTCTCCGACTTCGGCCCGATCCTGCTCGCCCGCGCCCTCTCGCTCAACACGACGCAGGAGCAGGCCCTCCAGCTGATCTTCGCGTGGGCGGACGGCCAGGGCCTGGAGCTGATCGACCTGCCCGACCTGCGCGCCGTCATCTCCTTCCTGACCTCGGATGAGGGCAAGGACGAGCTGGCCACGATCGGCGGCGTCTCCAAGGCCACCGCCGGCGTCATCCTGCGTGCCCTGACCGCGCTCGAGTCCCAGGGCGGCGGCCAGTTCTTCGGTGCCCCCGGCTTCGACACGGCCGACCTCATGCGCATGGATTCCACTGGCCGCGGCATCATCTCCCTGCTTGGCGTCGGCGACATTTCCTCGCGCCCGGCGCTGGTCAGCGCCGTCATCATGTTCCTGCTCGCCAACCTCTTCTCCACCCTGCCCGAGGTCGGCGACGCCCCCCGCCCCAAGCTCGTGTTCTTCTTCGACGAGGCGCACCTGCTGTTTGCGGACGCCACCAAGGAGTTCGAGCGTCAGGTCGTCCAGACCGTGCGCCTCATCCGTTCCAAGGGCGTGGGCGTCGTCTTCGTGACGCAGACCCCCAAGGACATCCCCTCCGACGTCCTGGCCCAGCTCGGTTCGCGCATCCAGCACGGCCTGCGCGCCTCCACGCCCGACGACTTCAAGAAGCTCAAGGCCACGGTCCAGACCTTCCCGAAGACGCCCCTGGAGCTCGACGAGGTCCTCACCACCCTGGGCACCGGCGAGGCCGTCGTGACCGTCCTGGATCCGAAGGGTAACCCCACCCCGGTCACGCCGGTCGGCATCTGGGCACCTGCCTCCGTCATGGGTCCCGCGTCTGCCGACACGGTCGCGCGTGTCAACCAGTCCAGCGTCATCATGGGCCGCTACCGCGACGCCGTGAACCCGGACTCGGCCGAGGAGAAGCTCGAGCGCCGCGCGGCCGAGGCACAGGCCGCCCGCGAGGAAGCCCTCGCGCAGGAGGCTGCCGCCAAGGAGGCCGAGCGCGCGCAGAAGGAGGCTGAAAAGGAGGCCGAGCGCGCCGCCAAGGAGGCCGAGAAGGCCGCCGCCAAGGAAGAGGCAGCCCGCCAGAAGGAAATGGAGAAGCTGCGCCGCCAGGTCGAGAAGCAGCAGGAGAAGGAGGAGGCCGCCCGCCAGCGCGCCGCCGAACGCCGTACCCGCCAGGTCGAGAACGTCCTCGGGTCCGTCCTGCGCACCGCCGGCCGCGAGATCACTCGCTCCATCTTCGGCACCCGCAAGCGCTGACACTTCGGTATTTCGGCACGAGGCCGGGGCTGAGAACTCCTTTCGAGGGGACTCGGCCCCGGCCTCGTCTCACAGTGCGACCACTGCACCAAGCGCAGGCAAAATGCGGGTAGGCTGCGTGGCAAGTAACCAACACACGCGGGGAGCCCCTCATGCGCATCGGATTTATCGGAACGGGAGCCATGGCCCAGGCCATCGCTCGCGGTGCCGTCGCGTCCGGCGTCGATCCCGCGACCCTGGTCTTCTCCAACCGCACCGCCGCCAAGGCCTGCGACCTCGCCGACGAACTCGGCGCAACCGCCGCGTCCTCGAACGTCTCCCTGGCCCGCCAGGCCGACATCGTCATCCTGGCGGTCAAGCCCAAGGACCAGCGCGCGGTCATCAAGGAGATCTCCCCCATCGTGGTCGGCCGCACCGACGTCTGCGTCGTCTCCCTGGCGGCGGGACGCACCCTCGACCAGATCACCACCGACTTCGGCGCGGGCATCCCGCTCGTGCGCGTCATGCCGAACGTCGCGGCTACCGTCGGGCAGTCCATGACCGCCCTGACGTCCGCGCGCGCCACCGACGCACAGATTGCAGCCGTCCGATCCCTCATGGATTCGGTAGGCCGCACCATCCTCATCGACGAGGACTATTTCCCCGTGTTCCAGGCCCTGGCCTCGTGCTCTCCGGCCTGGTATTTCCAGATTGTTGATTCTTTCGCCCGCGCTGGTCTCAAGCACGGCCTGTCCAAGGACAGCGCCGTCGAGATCGCCGCGCAGGCGATGGCGGGAGCTGCTGCGCTGCTCCTCGCCGAGCGCGAGGCGGGCACGATCCCCGCGCAACTCATTGATCGGGTGACGAGCCCCGGCGGCACCACAATCGCAGGATTGCTGGCCGCCGAGGAAGGTGGTTTGTCGACCGCACTAGTAGGTGCCGTCGACGCATCCATCCACGCCGATTCCCATCTCGGCTGACACCACCTGCCGCGCCGCGGCTTACCTCCCCCTTATTTGGCGCACCCGCGCATCCTCAACACAGGAACACACATGTTGCTCTTCAACGCAGTCGTGCTCTCCGTGATCGTCATGCTGATCCTCAGCGTCGCACGCGTGCACGTCATCATTTCTCTCTTCGTGGCTTCCCTCGTGGGCGGCCTGGTCGCCGGCATGGGCATGTCCGGCACGATGGTCGCATTCCAGGACGGCCTCGCCGGCGGCGCAAAGATCGCCCTGTCCTACGCCCTCCTCGGCGCGTTCGCCATGTCGGTCGCCCACTCCGGATTGCCGCGTCTGCTGGCCAACTGGATCATCAAGAAGCTGCGCAATGCCGACGAGTCAAACTCGGCGCGCGTGGCCCGCTCCGCCAAGTGGGGCATCCTCGGCGGCGTCCTCGTCATGGGCGTGATGAGCCAGAACCTCATCCCGATTCACATCGCGTTCATTCCGCTGCTGATACCCCCGCTCATCGGCGTCATGAACGAGCTGAAGATGGACCGCCGCCTGGTCGCCTGTGCGATCACCTTCGGCATCGTCACCACCTACATGTTTGTGCCGATCGGCTTCGGCCGCATCTTCCTGCACGACATTCTCTACAAGAACATCGAGGACGCCGGCATGGCGGTGGAGGGCGTCGTCAACCCGATGGCCGCCATGGCGATCCCCGCTGCCTCGATGGCCGTGGGCTGTGCCATCGCCCTGCTCGTCTCCTACCGCAAGCCGCGCGAGTACGA
>CAUSHZ010000087.1:0-6015 GCA_963531605.1 uncultured Actinomyces sp. | reverse complement strand
TCTTCGGTGAGACCTACGTCGGCCAGAACATTTGGGCGCCCTACATGACGCAGGCGCTGGCGGGCACTCCGGTCGAGGCCGTCTCGAACGCGAATATCGGCGCGACGACGCCTCAGCGCGGCGCGACTCCCACTCCCACGCCGAGCGCGTCACCCACCAGCAATGACCACTGACATCGCGTCCACACTCGCAGGGGCCACGGCCTCGTCCACTCGACGAGGCCGTGGCCTCCTGCGCACCGCGGGAACGATTGTCGGCGGGCTGGGTCTCGCCGGCCTGGCCGCGGGTGGCGCGGCGCTCGCGTGGGGCTCCGTCGAGCGTACGATGCCGGTGCTGCGCCGCTACGACGTCCCGATCAAGGGAAACGTTCCCGAGGTGACGATCCTCCAGATCGCGGACCTGCACCTGTTTGCCGGTCAGGAGTTTCTCCTGCGCTTCCTGTCCGACGTCGCGACCTCGGAGCGTTTCGACATGGTCGTGGCGACCGGCGATAACTTCGGGTCCGTGAATGCGTTGGACATGGTGATGGACACATACCGCCCATTCCTGTCTTATCCGGGCGCTTTCGTCCTCGGGTCGAACGACTACTACTCGCCGATCCCGAAGCGCTGGAGCCGCTACCTGTCACGATCAAAGCCGCATCCCGCGCGGGTTGTTCCCGATCTTCCCTACCTGCCAATGGTGCGCCGCATGCGCCAGGCCGGCTGGGTCGACCTGTCGAATGCTGCCGGCACGATCACCCTGCCCGCCGGCACGGTGTCTCTGCTGGGCACGGATGACGCACACATCCACCGGGATCGTGTGGGTGCGCCGGCCTCGTCGTGGGCGCAGCCGGGCATCCTGCGCCTGGGCGTCACGCACGCTCCCTACACGCGCGTCGTGTCCGCACTAACGTCAGCAGGCTCGGACCTGGTCCTCGCCGGGCACACGCACGGCGGCCAGATCGGGATTCCCGGGGTCGGTGCGATCATCACGAACTGCGATATTTCGCGCCCGTACGCGAAGGGCTTGAAGCGGTGGGAGGCTCCGGACGGCGCTGAGGCGTGGCTGCATGTCTCAGCTGGCCTGGGGACCTCCCCCTACGCAAAGGTTCGCATCGCGACGCGCCCCGAGGCGTCGCTGCTGCACGTGCACCCCGCGTAGGATGGCGTCACCGCCGCAGGCTGCCCGGCTTTCTGAGGCTCGACGCGGCCTGACAATATGCGGCGTGGACCACACTTCGAGCGCTCGCTCCGTCTCCGTTTGGGAATATCGACGGGGTGAGGCTATACTCGAACGGCACCGGGGTGTGGCGCAGCTTGGTAGCGCGCTTCGTTCGGGACGAAGAGGCCGTGGGTTCAAATCCCGCCACCCCGACCGGTAGTCGCCGGGACCATTTGGTCCCGGCGACGTTTGTATAGGCGCTATGCTGAGAATCACTAACCGATGGGTAGAAAGAGCATAATTGCCCGTTAGACTGAGGTCGTACTCATCACTCACTTTGAGGAGAATCTCCATGAAGCGTCGTCTTGCAGCAGCTCTGCTCATCATCACGCTCCCCTTGGGCATGGCAGCATGCCACGGCTCGAAGTCCCGCAAGGCCACCCCCAGCACCCCGGCGCCCGTTGCAACCGCCAGCGCCAACCCGACGCAGGCGCCCGTTGCAACCGCCAGCGCCAACCCGACGCAGGCACCCGGTGCCTCCGGTCAGTCCGTCGACGAAGCCTGCGGCCTGGTCGACAACAAGCTGAGGTCGTTCGCCGAGAGCTACAAAGACCCCAGCGACTCCGCACAGGCACTGGCAGCTGCCCAGACCACCATCGACGCCTTGAATTCTCCGCAGATCACCAACCCCGACGTGAAGCAGGCATCCGGCAAGGTGGCCTCGGCGCTCTCGGACATGGTCGACTTCAGCAAGAAGTACCAGTCGAACCCGAATGCTGCCGACCAGAAAGAGGCGGAGCGATTGATGCAGAACCTGACCACGTCGCTTTTGACGCTCGGTAACCTGTGCCCCTCGATACTGAAGTAATGACACGCTTCTGAGCGCTCAGTCATCGATCGCATAGCGTTGGAGGGGCGGCCCATTGGGCCGCCCCTCCAACGCTATATCCGCTTCAGTGACGAATCAGTGCTTGAATTCGCACTTGTTGAACAGCTCCGTCTGCTTCGCGTTGAGATCTTCCATGATCTTCTGGTATTCTTCGAGCTTCTGGACGTCCATGCTCATCGGGTCCGCCTTCAGGACACCCGAGTTGTCAGCAGCGGCACGCCATCCGGCCGCAACCTGATCAACGGACTCTTTAATCTCCTTGTTGGTGATCTTCTTGGAGGCCTCTTCGTAGGTGGTGGCAAACGTGGCGTAGGTGTCAGCGATGCTGGTAGCGTCACCATTCTGTGCTGAATTCACGAGGGCGAGACCCGCGTCGTTGAGAGGCTTCTCGAGCAGCTTGCAGGCGTCAGCCTTCGACTGGGACCCGCAGGCAGCCATGCCGAGGGGGAGAAGGGTCACGAGGATTGCGGCGGCGATGCGGCGCTTCATTTGATTGCTCCTTGGTGTGTTGAAAAATGGATGCTCTCCGAGCCTATCGGCCTCCGAGAACCTAACTCAACGGTCACAGCATGACTCTGCTCACGTATTGGAAGGCTAGAACATGCAGACACGCACAAACCGACGCCACAGACGGTCAACAGGCATCATAATTACCCTCTCAAATCGTGCGCGAGCACCGAAATGCGGCCGCCGTTGAGACACCTTCACTTCCGTCACGGCTTCCGATTGACACCCTCACGCAACTTTCTCACGTTACTCGGAAACCCCTCCTATACTTCCACTGTATTCATCAATACTCACTGAGGAGTCCCCATGAAGCAGCGCATTGCCGCCACCATGCTCATCGCCCTTCTTCCGCTCAGCCTCGCAGCATGCGGCGGCCAGAAGTCCGACAGCGCATCCACCACCCCCTCCGCGGAGGCCAGCACGAGCGCGGCAGCCCCCACCCAGGCTGCCCCCGCTTCCTCCGACGAGTCCACCGCCGACGCTTGCATGAAGCTGGCCGCCCCCATGACCGAGGCCGCGTCCACGATTTCCGAGGCCAGCCAGCAGGTCACGACTGACCCCCAGAAGGCCGTGGAGGCATGGCAGGCCCTTACCGACGCCTACAAGTCGGCCTCCAGCTCCATCTCGAACGCTGACGTGAAGAACGCCGTCGATGATCTCGCCAAGGACGCTCAGGCCGTGACCGACCAGATCAAGGCCGTCTACGTCGAGAACGACCTCAGCAAGATCGCCGAATACACAAACGCGATCCAGAACATGAGCTCGCACCAGGAGACGCTCACCAACCTGTGCAACGTGGGCAAGTAAGCAAGCACTGACTCATGAGCAACGCAGGAGGGGCGGCCCGTCGGGCCGCCCCTCCTCGCTGTCTGCTCGACCGATGACCAGAGCTGGGGTTCAGTGCCCCCGTGCCCCGGCCTCGTCCATTCAGGCCTATCCGCCGTTCTTCCAGCGACGGAAGAACATCACCAGCGTCGCGGCCAGCGCCAAGTTCTGCATGCCACCTCGATCGCGGTCGTGCGCGCCGCCTTATCGGAGCCACAGCCGGAAACGACACCTCGGGACAGAGGTCAGGCCCAACGGCAACACAGGACAAACCACGGAAGCCAAACGGATTGACAGAAGACGCCACAATCTGACATCAAACGGGGTCATAGACCGATCTAGATCACCGTCTAACCCTGGTATTCCGTGTTACCACTACCCCACTGACCGATATGTTAATTTCAGGTGGTTGGGGCTAGACTGAATGCGAACACAAACTTCAATATTTCAAGGAGCATTCCATGAAGCGCACCATCGCAACCGCCTTCCTCATCGTCATTCTGCCCCTCAGCATGGCGGCCTGCAATCCGTTCAAGTCCAGCAACCCAACTTCCTCTCCCTCATCATCATCCGCACCTTCGCAGGAGCCGACCAGCACACCTACGCAGGCATCACCTTCCGCGTCAAGCCCTTCAAAATCGAGTCAGACGAAGGAGGAAGCCTGCGCCATTCTCGACGACAAGGCCAATGCTATTTCCTCAAGCCTCGACAATAAGGACAAGGCCTCGGTGATCAAGACCCTGTCGAGTTTTATCGACATCATGAAGTCCGACGAGATCACCAACCCCGATGTCAAATCGGCGGCAAATGGCCTGGCGAACAGTGCACAGAAGCTCCTCGACGCGACCAAGGCAGCCGACGATCAGCCGACCTCCGAGCAGCGCGCCCAGATTCTGTCAGCGACAACAGAGTACCTGAATTCAATGAACAGCCTTCAGTCGGTGTGCACCGGTAAGTGACACTCTGACGAGCGTATGACACGCGTCAAGGCAGAGTTGAGGGCGACCCCGCGGGGCCGCCCTCAACTCTCAACGCCCGCACGCGGACGCATAAAATCTGGTGTTGCTCGTCACTTCCCGTTGCACACCGTCTCGAGCGACGACATCGACGTCGTGAAGGTCGTGTACAGATCCATAGCCTCAGTCATCTGATCTGCCGAAGGATCATCACCCACCGTCTTGGCGAAGTCGGCGAGAGCCTGAGCGCTATCGCCCGCAGCCACCGCAGCTGCCTTCACATCCTTGTTGGTAATGTCGTCAGACTTCAGGACAGTCGCAACGTTGGTCATGCCCTGAATCATGTCTTCCGTGTTGCTCGGATCCAGGCCATCAATTGCCTTGACGGCCTTGTCATTGATGATCTGGCAGGCAGCCTGCTTAGACTGCCCACCACAGGCGGCCAAGCTCAGGGGCAGCAGTGCAACGAGGGCGGCCGTCAGAAGACGCTTTTTCATGAGGGTTACTCCTTCGAGTATTTGTGATGGGTACCCGCGAATCATATCGCATTTTCACGCCATTAGTTTCCTCGCGGTCAACGAACATTCGTGCAATATTGACACATTCCACTGCACGAATCACAAACGAGCGTGATGGCTACACCATTCGATACGAGGAGGGGGCAACCCCTGAGCACGCACAAGGAGGGGGCAACCCCTGCGGGCCACCCCCTCCTCGTCATCTACTCAGTTGAGAACCGGACGCGGGGATCGGTGCTCGCCCCGCCCCGGCCTCGTCTATTTAGGCCTGTCCGCCGTTCTTCCAGCGACGGAAGAACATCGCCAGCAGCGCGCCGGACAGGTTGTGCCACACGGAGAACACGGCTGCCGGGAGCGCGGTTTCCGGGGTGGCGGCGAAGTGGGTCTTCGCCAGCGTCGCGGCCAGCGCCGAGTTCTGCATGCCAACCTCGATCGCGGTCGTGCGCGCCGCCTTGTCGGAGCCGCGGCCCACGCGTCCGGCCAGGTAGCCGAAGAGGTAACCGAGCAGGTTGTGGCAGATGACCACGGCGATGATGAGGGCACCGGACGTCAGGATCTTGTCGACGGAACCCGACACGACGACGACCAGCACGTAGCAGATGCCCAGCACGGAGATCCAGGGCAGAATCGGCAGGATCTTCTCCACAAACTTGCCCGCAATGTAGCGCACGATGAAGCCGCCCAGGACGGGGGCGAGAACCATCAGCAGGATGTTCTTCGCCATCGCCGCACCGTCAACCGGCATGCGATTGCCCACCAGCCAGGCGGTGAGCAGCGGCGTCATGAGGGGCGCGAGCAGCGTCGAGATCGAGGTCATGGTGACCGACAGGGCGACGTCCGCCTTCGCCAGGTAGGAGATCACGTTCGAGGCCGTACCACCGGGCGCGCAACCGACGAGGATGACGCCGACCGCGACCGCGTCAGGCAGGCGGAACACGTAGCACAGAGCCCAACCGACGAGGGGCATGATCAGGTACTGGGCGACAACACCCACGAGCACGGGCAGCGGACGCTTGACGATGAGCCCAAAGTCGGGCAGCGTCAGGGTCAGGCCCATGCCGAACATGATGACGCCGAGCGCCCAGTTCACACCGGGAGCCAGCGGCTTGAAGGTGTCGGGCGTGATCATGGCGATCGCGAAGGCCGCCAGGATCAGCAGCGGAAAGACCGTGACGGC
>CAUSHZ010000086.1:0-6116 GCA_963531605.1 uncultured Actinomyces sp. | reverse complement strand
GGGCGGCCCCGTGATTGGTGCGCGAAGCGCCCACAGACGCGCGTGTGGCGGCTTGGAGAGACACCTGTGATGACTCTCTGAAGAGTCATCGACCGTGCTGCGTCAGACGCCTGATCAGTGGATTACTTCGGCTGCCAGGTCCACTTTTGGTAATCCTGACCCTGTGCCTGAAGCACCGTCCAGCTCGGGTCACGGAATTCGATGGGGTCCTTCTTGTTTGGGATCACCCAGTAGACAACGTACTGAACAGACTGGCCGGCTGGAACGTCCGCGACACCGGGCACGTACTCGAAGTCGTCGGGCTTCTGAGTCATGAAGAAGTTAGGCGTGCCGAGCTGTTCGTTGTTCTGGTACGCACGCGGGTACATGCCGCCAAATTCCGGGGCATTGCCCTTGTTAGTGACCTTGAAGGTCACCTTGATCGTCTGCTCGTTGTTGTCGGCCTTGGGTCCGTACGAGATGTCAGTGATCTCGTAGAGACAGTTAGCGCCCACCGGGGTCATGCTGAGCATGCCGTTGGCTCCCGTCCCGTTTCCCTGCGTGGGCGCGGCGGACGGGTTGGTGTTGTTCGGCGCCTGAGGGTTTCCGGGCGCAGGGTTTGCGGGGTCTGTGCTGCCACCCCCCGGGTTCGCAGGGGCGGAGGCGACGGGTGCCGGGGCGGAGTTGTTCGAGGAATCGTCGGAATCCGATCCCGACATCGCCCAGATGACGACGCCGACGATGATCGCGATGACGACGACGACGCCAGCGATAATGCCGATGATGAGCGGCGTCTTGGACTTGCCGCCCTGCTGAGGCGTGCCCTGAGGGAATCCACCCTGCCCGCCGTAGCCGGCCTGCGGGTTCCACTGGCCGTAGGCCTGCTGGGGTGCGCCCTGAGGGAATCCACCCTGGTACTGGCCGGGCGCGTATCCGCCCTGCTGGCCGTATCCCTGCTGGTATCCGCCCTGGGCGACGCCGGGGTATCCGCCCTGCTGGCCAAAGCCCTGGGCGTTTCCTTCGTTCCTGGCGAATGGATTGCTCATGATGTCTCCTTAACAAGCCCTCATGCGCGGGCTAACGGAAAAGCGTATCAGAAACCGCGCGGTCAGAAACAATATTCGAACGACCGCGTGCGCACAGCTGTCACCCGTAGTCGGCGCGCGGGCCTCAGCCACGCACCACGTAGGGGCCTTTGCGCCACGAGGCACGGGTTCCCTTCAGGGCCTGGCGCAGTGCCGCAAGGTCGCCCTCGGGATCCTCCTCCGTCGACGAGGCCGGGGCTTCGATCCCGCCGCCGTGGCGGTAGGCGGCGGCTTGACTACCACGATGCGTGCCCGGCGGTCCTACCACCAACCACCCCAATCAGGACGGCTGCACAACAATCTTAGGAAAGTCGTAGCGATTGTCATCAGGCTCGAGAGCAGTCACGAAAGTAACTGGCTCCCCCACGTAGACATACTTATAAGCTGCTACGACAGTGACGGTTTCCCCGGGCTCAACCACTGTTTCATCCTGATATACAAGGACCCTCATGTTCTGATCGGGATCGAATGTCGCCACTCCAAGGATGACTCCTTTCTGTACGACATTTGGAACATGGTGCACAGCATATTCTGGTTTGTTGGTGTTGTTTGTCATGGTGAGGGTCACCAAAAGGGTCGCTGCCCCATCCTGATCGGTTGGACCCTGCACGACCGACGTGCTCTCGATATGAAACTCACCGCCCAACACATCAGCCCAATAGTGATCACTCGTGATCGTCTGCTGTTCAGTCGGCACGGCCGTCGCCGTCGTATTCGATCCCGGCTCAGAGCCACCGGATCTCAGGGCAACAAAAGCCACGCCAACAACCAACGCAGCAACAACCAACCCCACCACACAACCAACAATCACACCAGCAGAGGACCGACGCCCACCAGAACCCGGAACCGGAACCCACTGACCACCTGGGGCACCCACACCCCGCGGATCACCAGAACCACTCTGACCACCAGGACGACCATAGGGATAACTCATGACAACTCTTTATGTCCAGAACGAATAATTAACTGAAACCAATCAGGACGGCTGAACAATAATGTGGGGGTATTCCAAGGGGTTCTCGCCCGCTGGGACGTCGGTTCGAAAAACGATGGACTCGCCCACGTAGATGTACTTGAACCCGACGATGAGTGTTCGCGTCTCACCCGGCTCAATCTTATCGTCGTTCATCTCAACGACCACATCCGGATATTGATCGTGATCGAGCTTGGCGAAGTTAAGTTCGATGCCATGTTGTTTCAGAAAAGGAACGTGGTTCATGATGAATTCAGCGTCATCGGTGTTATTGGTCATCGTCAAGGTGACCAACACGGTGTCCGCGCCGTCTTGGTCGACAGGGCCTCGTGTCACCGACGTGCTCTCAATATGGAACTTTCCATTCATGACGTCCGCGGAATATTGGTCTGCTGTCACCGTTTTTATCGGCGTCGGGTAGCTTGACGGCGACGCGCTGTAGGGTCGTATGAACGCTATCCCTCCGATGCCGACGAGGAGGATGCAGAGCGGAATAACGAGGGCGACCAGGATCACGGACCGTATGCCGCTGGACGCACCGGTGGCCTGCTGAGGAACGCCGGAGCCCGCGGGGCTCTGAGAGGATGCGGGCTGTCCCTCGTTGTGGGGGCCGGCACCGGGCATTGACGTCCCCACGGGGACCGCCTGTCGGGCATCCCAAGGGTGCCCACCCGCGTTGTTATATGAATAGCTCACGATGTTTCCTCCATCCTCCCGAGGCTTGCCGCCTCAGTACGGGTGCCAAACCCACTCTTCATCATCGGCTGTCTCGTCCGATTGTTGATCCTGAGGCGCGTTCGGATCCTCTTCCATGGTGTCCCGCCGCTGGAAGGTGACGGTCTCTCCCGGGTAGGCGTACCGGTACGCAAACGTGAAAGTCATCGCCTCGCCTGACGCGATTTCAAATTTCATGTTGAGTCCCTCGGGTTCCTGACCCGGTTCAAACTCCGCTTCTGGCAGCTCCGTCCCCTTTTGTATCAATTTGGGAAGAGCGAGCCGGACGCGCTGCGTTTTTGCGGTGTTGTTGACGAGCGTGTACGTCACGAGGAGGGTATCCGCTCCCTCCTTGTCGATGGGCCCCTGTTCAATTCTCGTCGTTTTGACGGTGAACGCCCCGTCGAGGTACTGCGTCGAATACTGTTCTCCGTTGCCGGTTGCGCGTGCGGTCGGCGTGGGAGAATTCGATCCGCCCAGCCCAATTCCTCCCTCGTGGAACACGACGAAGGACCCGATTCCGAGGAGAGCGACGACCAGCACACCGATGATGCTTCCGACGATGAGGCGAGATGAACGAGGCCTCCGTGCCGTTGTCTGCGACTGCTCGAGGCGCTCGCCGCCGGAAACCGGTCCTCCCCCCTGCATCGGCGCACCGCCCGGCCGCGACTGACCCGAGCCGCGTCCCGGATTCGAGTGGTTCGAAGGACCGGAAGGACCGGAAGGACCGTAGGGGTTCGTCATCATCACTCCTCATCGCGTCCCTGCGCACGGGCAGGACACACCACAGACTAACAAAATCTGACCTGTGAAGCGATGGGCGACAGCGTCTCGAAACGCGCATGAATCCGGTTATCCGTAGTCTGCGCGCGGGCCACGCCCCCGCACCACGTAGGGGCCTTTCTTCCACGACGAGGCGACAGGCCCCAAGATGATGACCTGCTCGACGAGGTCGGGTCGGGTCCTGCGAGGGGCTTGTGTTGGTCGCTGTGGGATCCGCCGCGGTGCCGTCTCCGCCCTTCATGACGATGATGGCACCGACGATGACGAGGATTAGCACGAGGACGCGCAGCACAGTCTGACCGAATGGGGAGTAGTTCTCGCGCTGTTGTTGTGCTCGGTGGCCTGACCGTTGCGGCGAGGACGGTCAGGACGGCTGAACGATAATGTGGGGGTATTCCAAGGGGTTCTCGTCCGCTGGGACGTCGGTTTGAAAAACGACGGACTCGCCCACGTAGATGTACTTGAACCCGACGATGAGTGTTCGCGTCTCACCCGGCTCAATCTTATCGTCGTTCATCTCAACGACCACATCCGGATATTGATCGTGATCGAGCTTGGCGAAGTCAAGGTCGACGCCATGTTGTTCCAGAAAAGGAACGTGGTTCATGATGAATTCAGCGTCATCGGTGTTGTTGGTCATGCTTAGGGTCACCAGGAGGGTCGCTGCCCCCTCCTGATCGGTTGGGCCCTGCACGATCGACGTGCTCTCGATGTGGAACCTTCCACCCATCACGTCAGCCGAATAGTGATCACTGGTGATCGTCTGCTGTGAAGTCGGCACGGGCGTCGCCGTCGGGTTCAGCCCGCCCGGCTCAGAGCGACCGGATCTCAGGGCAACAAAAGCCACGCCACCAACCAGCGCCAGAACAACCAAGCCAACAAGACAAGCAACGATCACACCAGCAGAAGACTTTCTTCCACCAGAACCAGGCGCCGACACCGGCCGACCACCCTGACCACTACCAAACATCGGATCACCGGGCCCAACACCACCCTGACCACCAGAAGCATCACCGGGGCGACCATAGGGATAACTCATCACAACTCCTTACACTGCATGCGGATCTGTCAGAACGGCTGCCAGACCCAGAGAATATCGTTGTCTTCGCCGTCTTCTTGACCCACGCCCCATGGGTCGTCACTCGTATCCTCCTCGGTAACGTGCGCCCATGTGCGGAAGGTGACGGGCTCGCCGACGTAAAGGTATTTGTATGCTCCCATGACCGTCAGCGTCTCACCGGGCTGAATCTCGTCCGGGCTGTTGTCATCGTAGCCCTCGGGTTCCTCACCACGCTTAAACCAGGCTTTGGGAAACTTCGATCCCTTTTGCTCAAGACGAGGAAGACACATACCAACAACTTGCGTCTTTGAGGTGTTATTGGTGAGCGTGTAGGTCACGAGGATAGTGTCGGAACCATCCCTGTCTGCGGGGCCCTGCACGATCGACGTGCTCTCGACGTGGAACTTCCCATCAAGAAAGTCGGCGGAATATTGTTCTCCGTTGCCTGTTGCCCGGGGCTTGGGTGCGCCCGTCGTAGCAGTAGTGGATGCTGTCGGATTCGGGGTCCGTGGGTTCAACCCGCTTGCCCCGTGGCGCAGGAAAGCGAAGGACCCAATTCCGAGGAGAACCACGACCAGCACGCCGATGATGCTTCCGACGATGAGGCGAGATGAACGAGGCCTGGGTGCCTCATTCTGGGTGCGCGCGACGCGCCCGCGCTCGCCGCCAGAAACCTGGCCGCCGCCCGGCCGCGACTGACCCGAGCCTCGCCCTAAATTCTCTTGGTTCAAAGGACCGGAAGGACCGTAGGGGTTCGTCATCATCACTCCTCATCGCGTCCCTGCGCACGGGCAGGACACACCACAGACTAACAAAATCTGACCTGTGAAGCGATGGGCGACAGCGTCTCGAAACGCGCCGGAATCGGCCTATCCGTAGTCGGCGCGCGGGCCACGCCCCCGCACCACGTAGGGGCCTTTCTTCCACGACGGGGCGACAGGGCCTCGGATGATGACCTGCTCGACGACGCCGGATCCGACCTCCTCGGCGATGCGCCGCTCAATGGTGGGCAGGAGGAGCTGGAGCTGTTTCGCCCAGGCGGTGGAGTCGGTGCGCACGACCAGGCGGTGGCCTTCGAAGGTCTCGATGCGGGCGTGTTCGGCGACCTGGGGGCCGACGATGTCGCGCCATTTCGCCATGATTGACCCCATCTTGGTGGGGGTGTCCCATTCGCGCGTCTTGATTGTGCGCGCCAGGATCGCGCCGAGGGAGTTGGCCTTGCGGTAGCGCGGGCGCATGGCGGCCATGCCGGGGGAGCGGCTCCACGAGGCGCCGGTTCCTTTCAGGGCCTGGCGCAGGGCCGCGAGGTCACCCTCGGGGTCTTCCTCTATCGACGAGGCCGGGGCTTCGATCCCGCCTCCGTGGCGGTACGCGGCGGCTCGGGCGGCTGCGCGCGCCTGGGCGTTGTCGTCGCCGCCGGCGAGGCGGCCGAAGCCGTCGGTCTCGATGGCGGCGTATTCGCTGGACCCGTCGAGGCTGCGGCGGGGACGTGTTTCGTCGAGGCCCCACGAGGGCAGGGTGG
>CAUSHZ010000085.1:0-6331 GCA_963531605.1 uncultured Actinomyces sp. | reverse complement strand
CTCGCCGCCCTCGACGACGAAGGACTCACCGTCCCCAAGCGGACGGCCGGACGATTCGTCGCCACTGACGACACGGCGCTCCACGCCCTCCGCCAGGAGGACGCCCGCGCCGCGGCCGACGCCTTCGTCCGCGCCTGCCGAGCCCTCGGAGTCGATGTTGACGGTGCCCACGGCCTCGTCGATGAACGCTGGAATGCGGACCTGTAAACCAGGAGGACACACTCTCATGACCACCCAACCCACAGGCGCGAGCGTGGCTGGCCCCGGCCTCGTCGAGGTCACCGGCCTGACGAAGAGCTACCGAGCGACCCCCGCCCTGCGCGACTACAACCTGAGCCTGGAGGCCGGGCACATCGTCGGCCTCATGGGCCCCAACGGCTGCGGCAAGACCACGCTGCTCAAGATCCTCGCCGGAGTCCTCTCCGACTACGAGGGCACCGTCACTATCGACGGGCACGCGCCCGGCGTCGCCACCAAGGAGATCGTCTCCTACCTGCCCGACGCCGACTTCCTGAACACCGAGTGGACGGCAGCGGACGCGATCCGCATCTACTCCACGTTCTTCGCCGACTTCGACGCCGACAAGGCGGCCTCCATGGTCGACTTCTTCGGACTGCCCACCGACCGACGCCTCGGCGAGATGAGCAAGGGCATGGGGGAGAAGCTCCAGATCAGCCTCGTCATGTCCCGGCGCGCCCGCGTGTTCCTCCTCGACGAACCCATCAGCGGCGTCGACCCTGCCACACGCGACGTCATCCTCGACGGCATCCTGCGCGAGTTCGACCCCGCCTCGCTGCTCATCATGTCCACCCACCTCATCTCCGACATCGAACACTTCGTCGACTACGCGCTCTTCATGAAGGACGGGCAGGTCTTCCTGCAGGGTGACGCCGACGACCTGCGCGCCTCCCACGGCGATTCCCTCGACGCCATCTTCCGGAAGGAGTACCGCTGATGTTCACCAAGCTGCTTGCCTACGAGATCCGCTCGCGCTTCCGCGCGGATGCGCGCTCCTTCGGGGCGTTCATCGTTACCATTGCCGTCGCGTCGGGAATCGTCGCCGCGGGGCTGCCGGGGATCAGCGGCTCCACCGCTGTCCTCTCCTACGCCCTGTGTGCGCTCACGCCGGTCGCCTGCGCGATCGCGGCGATGGCCGACTACTGGAAGACCCTGTACGGGCAGCGCGGCTACTTCACGATGAGCCTGCCCGTCTCCGGAAAGGTCATCTTCTGGGCGAAGAACACTCGCATCGCGATCGAGTGCCTCCTGGCCCTCGCCCTGGCCGTCGGCGGAATTATCGCCGTCGCTTCGGCCGCCGCGTGGAGCGACGGCATTAGCCTCGCTGAGTACACGGCCGGGCCGCGTTCCGTCGTGGCCGGAATGCCGACCTCCACCGTCGTTATCATGATTGTGGTTCAGGTGCTCGTGTCGTTGTCGTGGCTCGTGCAGGGTAGTGCCGTCATGTCCATCGGCGCGGAAGGGCGCTTCAATCACATGGGTTTCGGCGCGCCGATCATCGGTTTCGTTCTGCTGTACATCGTGAACCAGGTGCTTTCCACGGTTGGCACGTTCTTCCTTCCGCTGTCCGTTACAACCGACGGACACTTCTCCACCGAGATCATGTGGACCTCGTACCTGGCGACGATGGGAACCGAGGGGCACCCGAACGTCATCGGCATCGGCTCCTACATCCTCGTGCCCCTGTTCGCGCTGGCCATGGGCCTGTGGGCCTCTCGCTCGATCGAGAAGCACACGTCCCTGCGCTGAGCGCATGACCCGCTGAGCGCCAGTCGGCGGTGGGATAGGATTTTGGTATCCGACCCACCGCCGACTCGTTGTGTGAGGAGCGCAGATGACCGCCGAGGGACCTCGCTTTGGGGCCACACCCCAGAACCCCGACCTGCTGCGGTGGATCGGAATTCAGGTACTCCTCCTCGTCTTCGCCTGGGTGATTGGCATGGTCGTGCGGCGCCTCCTGGCCTCGCGCATGACGATGTCCACGGCCTCGGCGACCCTCACCGGCCTGGGTGGCCTGTGGGGCGGCCTCCTGGTTGCAGGCTGGATCTTCTCCTCCTCCGACATGTGGCGCCCCGCCATGATCGGCGTCGCCGCCCTGGTGGCCCTCGTCGTCGTCATCGTCGTTTCCCTGGTCGTCGCGTACCTGCATCCGCGCCCCGGCCTCGAACCCATCGCCGAGGTCGCCAAGCGCGGCGAATCCGACTCCCTCGAATTCAAGTCGAGCGCCCGCTGGAACATGCGCGCCGGCAAGCGCGACGACGCCATGGAGACCGTCATCGCGAAGACGGTCGCCGCGTTTATGAACTCCGGCGGCGGCACCCTCCTCATCGGCGTGGACGACGACGGGCGACTCATCGGGCTGGGCCCCGACTACGCGACCCTCAAGACACCGGACGCCGACCGCTTCGAGCTGTGGATCCGCGACCTGTGGGGCCAGCGCCTGGGGACCAACGCGGCCGCGCTGCCCCTCCTCGACTTCGCCGAGGCCACGGACCCCCAGGAGGGCTACGAGCGCCAGGAGGTGTGCCGGGTGACCATTCCGCCCGCCCTGGGGCCGGTGTATCTGCGCGGCCCGAAGGGCAAGGGCGAGGCCGAGCTGTGGGTGCGCGTCGGCAACTCGACGCGGCGCCTCGACGTGACCGATGCCGTGCAGTACGTGGCGATGCGCTGGCCGGCGTATGCGCGCGTCTCGCTGCTCACTCGCCTGCGCCTCACCCTGACGATGCGCCGCCACCGCAGCACTCCGGCCCGCCTGCCGCAGGTTGTCGAGCGGACGCTCACCGAACGCCTCTTCAGCGAGCGTGCGCGCAATGGCAGCCTGGGGGCTGGCGAGGAGTAGGCGGTCTTCGGGCTAGACTGGCCCCAGGGACTCAGAGAGGAGTGGTGGCTGTGAGGCTGCGCAAGACCCTGCCCGCGGACATCGGGCAGATCATCGCCTCCGGGGATGTCGAGGCGATCAGTCAGGTGGCTGCGAACTATGACGACAATGACTCTGCCGATAATATTGAAGGCGGACTAATTCATATGTGTGTCAAACGTGCGCGCCTTGATCAAATTCCTGTGTTAATTGAGCGCGGAGCCGATATTAATGCGCGAAATACATCTGGGAAAACCCCTTTGTTTGAGGTTGTCAAAAGTTGTTCTGTTGTCGACGTCGAACGAATGATTTTGTGGGGGGCGGACCCGTGCGTGACCGCTAGCTTGCGGAATCTTGGTGAGGTGACGCTAGTCGAATACCTATTAGACAAGTCTAACTTTGTGGATACTCCGAGGGTGCTTGCAATTGTACGAGTGTTGCGTTCTTTTGGAGCTCCTGCTGGAGAACGAGTAGTGCGGATGCTGCAATCGAAAGATCGAGAGTGCTACAGGTTCAGCACGCACGGTCTTCCGCCGAACATTACTCGAGCAGAATTTGATGATGCTGCAGCCTCCTTGAGGAAGTTGTGTGCGCTTTTCGGGGTGGAGCAAAGGGAAGTGAAACCTGCGCTAAAGGTGGGGGAGCGACTAGATCTGGACTCGTCAGTGCCGCCTCTGTATCAGTATGGCGATCTATGGGACCGGTTAGTGCCTGACAGTGGCCAGTGTGAGACGCTGCAGGGTGAAGTGATTCGTATTGTAGGTAGAATTAGCTATGAGGTATGTGGCGAGGGGCGACAGAAGCGAGGTCGTTCACTTCGGGTGCTGCTGAATGAGTATATTCGTCTTGTTTCATCCCTCCAGTCCTTACCGCCTGATGAGCTATCTCGTGCCAAGGCTGCTGTAGTCTCACTCATGCGCCGTAATGCGGATATGAAATCCGTTGATGAGATCGCCGAACTTGCAGTCGAGTGGGTGCGCTTAAATCCAGTGCTACGCGCAGCTGATTTTGCGTTTCATATGCCATTATGGAAGAAATCCGAGAGGGCAGCGTATCGGGTGCTAGGGGTCATATTGGTGGTTATTATTCTGGGGCTTTTGTGGTGTAGTCGGGCTACGCTCTTATTGCGCGTTGATCATGCAAGTGGCTCCTTTTTGACATTAATGTATTTTGGTCCTGTCTGCCTCCTCGGTTTCTTAATATTATTCGGTCATGTGAGAAGCGGTGGAGACAGGCGCTTTGTGACCGCGATGCGTTTAATTCTTGTCTTCGTGTATATATTGACATTTTGGCTTGTATGTTGGCTTTTGAGCGGTGATGGGATGGCGTTTTATATTGGATTTGGGGAAGTTGGTCGGAACCTTGTGTCGACCTATGAGGTTTTCTTCATCTATGTCATCTTCTGTGTGTGTTCACTATTTCAGTGCTGGTTGATAGCGAGCGAACAATGGCGTGATGAAATGCGAACGATTGTTGGAGGAGGGCTTGCTATTGTTAGCATTTTGATGCCGAAATTGCTTGAATCATATTCGATCCTACGTGCTTATTCCTCTAATAGGTGGTGTCTGGTTGCTGAGGAAGAAGGGGCTGTATTGTATGATGTGGCGATCGCGCACGCTGCCTCTTTGTTGACCTTATTTGTTGTCGGGTTGTTTTCGCCTTGGATCATGAGCGTCATTCAGCAACTTATGCATCTTTTGGTTGATAGACCGCATTTTGTAGCTTCATACCTGATTGAAAAACCATTGGAAGTGGTGGATTCTGGTACTCCGTCCAGAGAACATTTCGATGCTGTGGGTGAGGGTTCTGTTGTCACTTCTGCTGCATCGTGTAAACCTCATAGCGAAGCTGTATCCAGGTTATTGGTGGGTTCTGCTGTTAGCGGCCTCGTTGCCGGCGCCTGTTTTTCGGTCGTTAGTCGGCTCTTCAGTCGCCGCTGAGCTGCTTGCCTCACGTATCGACTTGCGTGTTGAAGAGCGTACCCACATTGTTGCTTGTTTCTAGCTGGTGTTACACCATTTAGTGGGGTATTACAGGCTCTTCATAATTGGGGGTGTAGTTGGGGTTTGAATCCTCCGGTTTCGAGGAGTGCTCGGGTGATGTAGTGGGTGAGGTTTCGGAATCCGAGTGCGGATCCGCGTAGGTGTTCGAGGCGGCCGTTGATGGCTTCGGTAGGGCCATTGGAGGTGTGGGGGTGATCGAAGTAGGCCAGGATGTCCCCGGCTCGGCGTTTGAGTGTCCTGCCCAGCGTGATGAGCTCGGTCAGACCCCTCGGTACACGCGTGGAGGTCAGGGTGTTGATTTCGGCTTCCATCAGGGCCTTACCCACGTCCGTGTCGGGCGCGCGGTAGGCGTCGATGATGTTCTGGTAGACGCTCCAGGTGACCTCGAGCGCGACGTGGCAATCGCTGGCGAACAGGTCGGCTAGCTGGTGTTGCTGACGTGGCGTGAGCAGGCAAGAGCGGGTGTGCAGCACCCTGCGGGCCTTGTAGAGGGGGTCCGTGGAGCGCCCGCGCCGGTGGTGGAGTTCTTGCTGGATGCGCCTTCGGCACTCATCGAGAGCATCACCGGCAAGGTGTACGACGTGGAAGGGGTCCATGACTGCCCTTGCGTCGGGGAGTTCTTCGGCGGCTGCGCTTTTGAACCCGGTGAATCCATCCATAGCGACGATCTCGATGCGCTCGCGCCACGTATCGGGGCGGGAGGCCAGCCAGGTTTTGAAGACCTGCTTGGAGCGGCCCGGGATCATGTCCAAGAGTCGGGAGGGGCCACTGCGATCTCGGATGGGCGTCACATCCAAGATGACGGTGACGAATTTGTCGCCGTAGGGGGTGTGGCGCCACACGTGTTCATCCACGCCAATGACGCGCACGCCATCGAACCGGGTCGGGTCGTTGATCAGTAGACGCTGGCCTTCACCCAGGACAGCGGTGTTGGCGGTATTCCAGGACACAGCCAGGGCCTGGGAGATGCGCGCCACCGTCAAATGGTGGACGACCAGCCCAGTGAGCGCCCAGCGCACCGCCGCCCGTGAGAGCTTGGCGCGCGGATCGGCCGCTTGACTCATATCCTGACGCCACACGTGAGAACACCCCTGACACCGGTAGCGGCGCACGCTCACGTGCACGATCGTGGGACGCCACCCGCAGGACTCGTGCGCCAAGCGCCTGATCACCGTGTCACGAGCCACGCCCTGGCACCCGCAGCGTCGACACCACCGATCCTCACCAACAATGCGGCATGCCAACACTGCACGGTCTGGCCAAATGCGCTGACCCGTCACCTCCAACCCCAAGCCATCCAGGCGCGTGAACGCGCTCAGGTCAGGGCGATCAAAGGTAGTATTGGGCATGTCGAGGTCTTTCAGATGGACGGTGTAGGAATCTCCATCATCGAAAGACCTCGACCCCTACCCGGCCACGACACGCCGAACCCCACCCAACACCCCTACACCCT
>CAUSHZ010000084.1:0-6405 GCA_963531605.1 uncultured Actinomyces sp. | reverse complement strand
CATTCTCCGATGAGACGGCCGCGATCATCGACGAGGAGGTGCGTCGCCTCCTCGATAACGCGATGCGCGAGGCGTGGCGGATCCTGTCGGAAAACCGCGCGGTTCTGGACACCCTGGCCTCCCGCCTGCTCGAGGAGGAGACCCTCGACGAGGCGCAGCTCGCCGAGATCTTCAAGGACGTCGTGAAGGCCCCCGAGCGCCCCGTGTGGAACTACCAGTCCGACGCGGCGGTGCCCGGCGTAGTCCTGGGGCACCCGGTGGGGATCAAGGCCGAGGACGAGTGGACGTCCGTTCCTGAGCCGGGCATCGATGTATCGCCGATTGACGTCATTGGCACCTCGGGAGTGGAAGAGGAACAGGAATGACCTACGATCCCGCAGGCGTTGAGAAGGCGTCGCGCGACCTGCTCGTCGCAATCGGTGAGGACCCCGAGCGCGAGGGCCTGGTCGGCACCCCCGATCGCATGGCGCGCGCGTGGCGCGAGATGTGCAAGGGCCTGACCGAGGATCCGCGCGAGCACCTGCGTACCCAGTTCCACGCGGGCACCGACGAGTTGGTCCTGGTCCGTGACATCACCTTCTTCTCGGTGTGCGAGCATCACCTGCTGCCCTTCTACGGCCGCGCCCACGTGGGCTACATTCCGCGTGGCGGCGTCGTGACGGGCCTGTCCAAGCTGGCCCGCGTGGTCGAAGGCTACGCGCGCCGCCCCCAGGTCCAAGAGCGCCTGACCGCCCAGGTCGCCGACGCGATCGACGAAGTCTTGAACCCCCAGGGCGTCATCGTCGTCATCGAGGCCGAGCACATGTGCATGTCGATGCGCGGCATCTCCAAGCCCGGCTCCTCCACTGTGACCAGCGCGCTGCGCGGCATCATGAGCGACGGCGCGACCCGCGCCGAAATGATGGCCCTCGTCCTGTCCGGGAGCCGATGACGTGAGTGCCCTGCCCCTGCCCGCCGCCCCGGCCTCGTCCCCGGTCCCGCCCCTGGCGCTGCCCGGTGGCCTGACCCTGCCTGCCGGTCGGACGGCGGTCATGGGCATCCTCAACGTGACCCCCGATTCTTTCTCGGACGGGGGACGCTACACGGACGTTGCGGCCGCGCTGCGCCACGCCCGCGAGATGGTGGCCGCCGGTGCGGACCTCATTGACGTGGGCGGGGAGTCGACCCGCCCGAACTCGACGCGTATCAGCGCGGACGAGGAGTGGGCGCGCATCTGCACCATCGTCGAGTCCCTGGCCGCCGACGGCGTCATCGTGTCGGTGGATACGCTGCATGCGTCGACGGCCCGCGAGGCCGCGCGCGCGGGTGCGGCGATCATCAACGATGTGAGCGGCGGGCGCTGGGATCCGCAGATGAACGCGGCTGTTGCACAGTCGGGCTGCGCGTACGTCGTCCAGCACTACCGCGCGCTGCCGGGCATGCCGGGGGAGCACTTCGACTACGGGGACGACCTCGTGGGCACGCTCATCGAGCGCGTGGGGTCCCAGGTTCAAGACGCTATTGATGCTGGTGTGACAGCTGATAAAATTGTGGTAGACCCGGGCCTCGGCTTCTCGCTGACGGGCGACCAGTGCTGGCAGATCCTGCGCGAACTGCCGCGCTTCGCGCAGGTCGGATACCCCGTCCTCGTCGGAGCGTCTCGCAAGCGTTTCGTCAAGGCCCTCGGGGGCGACGTGGACGCGAACAGCGCGGACATCGCCGCCTACTGCGCGGCAGCTGGCGCGTGGGCCGTGCGGGTCCACGACGTAGCAGCCACCGTAGCGGCCATCGCCCGAAAGGAGAACGACGTTGACTAACCGACGCGTCATCATCGCCCTGAAAGGACTCGGGGCGGAGGCCAACCACGGCGTCTACGACTTCGAGCGCGCCCGCAACCAGCGCTTCAGCGCCGACATCATCATGTGGGTCGAGACCGCCGGCAACGCCGACGACATCGCAGCCACCGTCTCCTACGCGGACATCGCCGACGAGGCCATGGCCGTCCTCACCGGCACCGCCGTCGACCTCATCGAGACCCTCGCCGAAACCATCGCCTCGCGCGTCATGAGCCACGAGGGCGTCGTCGGCACCGAGGTCACCGTCCACAAGCCCGACGCCCCCATCGACCACCCCTTCGCGGACGTGTCCGTGACCGTGCGAGCGGGCCAGACCGACGCGATGCCCCTGTCGCTGTCCCTCAAGGGCATTTACGAGGCCGAGGACGGCTCCGTCCTCACCGGCGAGATCGAGGCCTACGGCCGCGCCCAGGCCCCCAGCCCGGCCGAGCAGGAACAGAGCGGTGCCCTGCCCACGCGCCGCGACGTGCAGGCCGCCCACGCAGCGCCCGCGCACGACGCGACGCGCCCCGAGCGCCTGCGCTCGCGCCGAGTCGTCCTGGCGATCGGCGGCAACCTCGGGGATGTGCCCGTCACCCTCATGCACACGGTCGAGGCCCTGTCCTACATGGAGGGCTTCCAGATCGACGACGTCTCGCCGATCATGCGCACCAAGCCCGTGCTGGCCCCCGGCCAAGCCCCCCAGCCCGACTACTGGAACGCCGTCGTCGTCGGCTCTGCGATCGCGACCCCCGACGAGCTGTTCGCCCAGACCAGCCGCATCGAGCGCGAGCTCGGTCGCGAGCGCCACGAGCGCTGGGGTGCTCGCACCGTCGATATCGACATCATCCAGATCGAGGGCCTGGCCTCCTCCGACCCGGTCCTCACCCTGCCGCACCCGCGCGCCAAGGAACGCGCCTTCGTCCTGGCACCCTGGCTCCTGTGCGACCCCGACGCCGTCCTCGAGGGCGTGGGCCGCGTGTCCGACCTGCTGGCCAACACCCCCGACCGCGAGGGCATCATCGACGCCGTCGACGACTGGCTGGAGGACCCCGCGGCCGTCATGGCCGACTCCGACCAGCTCCTCGCCCAGCGCGCCGAGCAGGCCAGCGCCGACATGCGCGAGCTCATCGAGACCCTGACCGGCGAGATCAGCCAGGTCAGCGACCTCGTCACACGCCCGGGCGAGAGCGCCGATCCGGTGGAGATTCCCGCCGCCCACACGGTCCTCGAGGACTCCTTCGACGACGTCGAGGAGGCCCCCGCCCCTCGCGCCAGCATCTGGAGCCGCCTGTCCGCCGTCCAGGATTCGGGCGAGGCAACGAGCGCCGAGGAGCCCGAGGCCAGCGAGCCCGCGGCTGACGAGCCAGGGGCCGACGTGCCCGCGTCGCACGACGTCGACGTGCCCGCGGCTGAAGCTCCGGCCGCGCAGAGCGCCTCCCACGCTGATGAACCCGACGCGGACCCGCAGGCCGCAGCCCCGCAGGGCGAGACCCCCGCGGACGAGGCCGCGACCGCCCCGGCGGTGCCCGGCCCGCCCCACCGTCAGCGCCGCCGCGCGGACGACGCCAAGGCCTCGTCGCGCCCGTCCTGGCACCCCGTGTCCTCCGTGCCCGCCGACTCCCCGGCAGGTCGCATGACCCGCAAGATCGGCACCGGCAACTACACGCCGAGCGGGACCGAAAAGCCCCGCTGGGCCCCCGTGTTCGAGTCCAAGCGCGAGGAGTCCCGCTCCAAGATCGCGCTGCCCGACTGGAACTTCTCCGTGGGTGCCTCCCACGACGTGCGCGTCGTCGACGACCGCTCCGGCCTGGCCCGCGACGACGAGCCCCCCAAGGCCACCGTGCACGCCGACGGACGCTCCACCATCCTCGCCCCCGGGCTGCCCGACAACACCCCCGTCGGCCCCATCCCCGAGGACGAGGCCACTCAGACCGGCATCCTGCGCCGAGTCGTCGTGCGGCCAACGATGACGGGCGCGATCCCCATCGTCAAGAGGCGTTAAATGAAACCCCTGTCGATCACCTGGGTGACGCTGGTCGGCTTCGTCTGTGCCCTCCTCAGCTTCCTCGGCTTCTTCGCGCACATGCGCGCGGGAGGCACCCCCCTGATCGTCACGCCCGGCCCGGCCGTCGTCTTCGCGGTCGCGACCGCGCTCCTCATCTGGTCTGGCCTGGCTGTGCGCCGACTGCGCGCGAACAAAGACACGTGGATCGACGCGATCGGCGCGATGCGCGTCGCCGTGTTCGCCAGGGCCAGCGCGATCGTCGGAAGTGCGCTCGCCGGTGTCCTCATCGGCGTCATGATCGTGTCCCTCACGCAGCTCGAGGCCTCGGCGATGGTCGCCAACGCGATCGCCTCGGGCATCAGCGGCCTGGTGGGTCTCGTCTGGACCGTCGTCGCTCTCGCCGTGGAACGCTGGTGCGTGATCGACCCCGACGACGATGGATCGTCGAGCTCGCATAAGCGCAGCGCCGCCGCTTAAGCGCCTCGTGTGGGAGTCCTCTCGCGCGCGAAAGTGAGCGTGCCCCGAGCGTTAGTCGCGCCCCGATGTCGTGGGCCGGTATCGTGGACGCGTGGCTGACCAGCGTAAGAATTCCCCCCGGCGACCCTCCCCCCGTCGCTCCGCGTCCGCATCCGGGCGCGCAGGCGACCGCGCCTCCCGTGCTGCAACGGGCGGTCGGGGAGCTTCGACGCGCGCGGCGTCTTCCGCCGGAGCCTCGAGCGCTAAGCGGGGGAGCGTGGCAGGCGCGCGTCGGCCCACGAAGGCCTCGTCGGGCGGTGGACGCCCGCCCGTGAACCTGTGGCCTCGGCGCATCATCACCGGCCTGGGACTGATCCTCATCCTCGCGCTCATCGTGTGGGGGATCGTCGCCGCCGTGCGCGCCATCGCGGGAGCCTTCAGCGCCGATCCCACGCCCCAGTCGACCCCGCAGCCCGTCGTCCAGTCCGGGGCCCTCGACGCCTCCGGATACGCGCTCAAGGGCGGCCAGGAGGCCACCGCCGACGGCCTGCTCACCGACGGCACCACGATCGACATTCCCGCCTGCCTGGACCGCGACATCACGGCCACCGCGAAGGCGAGCTCCGTGGCTTCTGGTTCCGCGATGCCCGTGACGCTCACGCTGGAAAACCGCGGCGCGGTCGCCTGCTCGACGTCGCTGACGCGCTTCAACCTGGCGGTGACGACCGGCGACCACCAGGTCTACGACTCCTCGCGCTGCGCCGACAGCCAGCAGTCCTCCACGACGCTGCTGCTGCGCCCGGGCGGCACCTGGTCCGGCACGCTGCGCTGGGATGGATACGTGTACACGAACGGCTGCACGGCTCCCGCGGGCGGCGCGAGCGCGGCTGCGGCCGGCACCTACAAGGTCGCTGTCACGATGGGGACGCGCGAAGTTGGATCGACCGTCGTCGACGTGACGCCTGCGCCCACTCCCGCGCCCCAGTCGGGAGCGCAGTCGGGCACCCAGTCCGGCGCGCAGTCGGGCCGCTAGGGGCTAGCGGCCGCCGGGCTGCTACCAGCCGACGATGCCTGCGCTGACGGCCTGAGCCTGATGGGCCAGGTTCTCCTTGATGAGCTTCGCCCGGTAGGGGCCGATCCCCTCGAGCGCCTCCAGGTCCGCAACGGTGGCCATGCGCAGCTGCGGCAGCGAGTTGAAGTGCGCGGACACGATCTTGATGGCGCTCCACGACAGGTGCGGCACCAGGGACAGGGCGCGCACGCCGCGCGGCGTGATCTCGCGATCCAGGTCCGCGACCTCGTACACGTCCAGGCCCAGGATGTTCGAAATCGCGGTCAGGTCCACGATCCGCTCCGAGCCGAGCGACGACAGCTCGGCCTCGACGCGGGCCAGGTCGTCCGGGTTCGCGATGTAGTCGCGCATGACGAGGGCGCGCTCGGACGCGGAGCCGCGCACGAGGTCCTCGACCTGCAGGGCCAGCAGGCGGCCCTCTGAGCCCAGCTCCTCGAGGTACTCCGTGATCTCGGAGGTGATGCGCCGGATCATCTCCATGCGCTGCATGACGGTGGCGACGTCGCGCACGGTCGCGCTGTCGCGCATTTCCAGGATCGTGAGGGTCTGCAGGACCTCGTCGAGGCGCTGACTGTAGCGGTCGAGCGTGTCGACGGCCAGGTTCGCGCGCGAGAGCAGGGCCTCGGGCTCCTCCACCAGGCGATGCTCGGAGCCCACGTAGATGGAGATCATGCGCATGGACGCGGACAGGGACAGCACCGGCAGGTGGGTCTGGCGGGCGGTGCGCTGCGCGGTGCGGTGACGCATACCCGACTCGTCCGTGGGAATCATCGGGTCCGGGAAGAGCTGCACGTTCGCCTTGCGGATGCGCCACTGGTTGGGATCGATGATGACCGCGCCGTCCATCTTGCACAGCTCGCGCAGGCGTGCGGCCGTGAAAGCAACGTCGAGGTCGAAGCCGCCCGAGCATATGGCCTGCACCTCCGGGGTATACCCCAGGACGATGAGAGCACCCGTGTGGGAGCGCTGGATTCGTTCCAGTCCCTCTCGCAGAGGCGTGCCGGGCGCGACTGCGCGCAGTGCGTCACGAAGGATCGCTGCATCGGACGTCAATG
>CAUSHZ010000083.1:0-6691 GCA_963531605.1 uncultured Actinomyces sp. | reverse complement strand
GGAAGGCGCGGCCGACGGAGCAGAAGGAGCCGGCGTCTGGCTGGGCTCCTGACCCACAGAGGGGTTACCGTCGCCGTTCGCGGGAGCGGTCGCCTCATCCGACGGGGTCTGCTGATCCGGCGTCGAACCTGCCCCATCGCCCACGGAGGGGTTGTTCCCGCCCTGCTCGACAGACAGCGTCGTGCAACGCATCAGGGCATCGCGGTACTCGGTGGCGGTCAGGTAGCGGCCAGCGTTCTCGCCGCCCTGCAGCGTCACGCCACCATCCTTTTCAGGACGCACGGCACTCTGCGACGCAATGGACTCCGCAACGCGATCAAGCTCAGCGTCGATATCCGCGAGAGAGGTCGCAGGCTTGCTCTCCTCAGCCGAGGCCAGGTACTCGTCCAGAGCAGCCTGAGCGGCGTTCACGGATGCCTGCGCGTCGACCACGGCCTGCTGGCGATCCGCAGAGGGTGCGGTGTCGGCGGGTGCGGGCGTCGAGGTCGAGGGAGCAGCGGATCCGGCCTTTGCAGGAAGGCTCGACACGTCGACGGGGAGGGCGACGCCGGGAAGGGCACCCACCTTGTTCTGCCAGGAGTTGGCACGCTGTGCGTCGCCACCACCCGCGAGGCCGGAGACGTAGTTGGTGTTGTCGGCGTTGAAAGCGGCACCGTCGAAGCCGTATGCGGACGCAGTATCGCCAGTCGTGTGGAAGCGGGACACGTTGGGCGAGCCGCCGGTGATGGCGTAGAACTTCTGAGTGCCGTAGATGCGCGTGAAGTTGCCGTGCTTCGCAATGTGCACGCCGACGCCGACAACGTTGTTCTGGGCCAGCATGTTCTTGTCGTGACCAGAGGAGTTCTTCCACTGATCAAAAAGGGCGTCCGCAGCCTGCATCGGATTCTTGGAGGTGCCGTAGGCGCCCCACTTGTCCCCGAAGTTTTCGCGGTGGTTGTAGGCGATGTTCTCGCCGGCGTAGGTCGTGTCACCGCCGTCAAGCTTGCCGACGCCGAAGTACTTGTAGTCCGGGTCGTGGCTGAAGTCGTCTTTGTCCGACATGTGCTTGCTCCACGCGCGAGCGTCGGCGGTCACCGTATCGGAGACAACCAGCTCGGGCAGGCCAGCGTTCGCACGGTAGGCGTTCATCTTCTGAATGACCAGAGCCTCGATGACGCGTGCCTGGGTGGCGTCATCGACCTGGGACCAGTCAACCCAGTCGAGGCCACGGCTTGCGGTATCCCCTGCGGGTGCAGTCTCACCGGCGGAAGTGGTGGGCTCAAGGGCAGCCTGCTGCGCAGCCTCGAGTGCGGCCTGCGCATCGGCGAGGGCAGCTCGCAGCTCGGACTCACGTGCAGGGTCTAGGGCGGGAGTCGCAGAGTTGCCCGCGGCCGCGGCTGCGTAGCTCGCCAGGAGCGGATTGTATTCAGCAGTGATGCGACCTTCCGCCCCCGACAGGGCGTTGCAGAAAGCGTCGCTGGTCGTCGCGTTTCCCTCAGCGAGGGTGGGGATCACGACGAGGGAAGCGGCGATTGTGGTTGCAGCGAGGACCACGGACGTGTGTGTACGAGTGAGCTGGAACGACATTGGCTACCGGCCTAACACGATGGAACAAGAACAGGTAAATCTTTCCATGTGGTCCAGCATTTTTCAAGGTTTTTTCAGTAAGTCTTTACAGGTGAATCCACCTATTTTCAAGGCTTTCTCAGTTTGACAGATTTTGAATATCCCACATGCCGATACCGAAACGTTACATTTTGGATCAATCAACTGACCAAGCTGCAACCATCAGCGTCGCCACTGCTCATGCAACAAAAAAATCGACATCCGAAACCGGATGTCGACATTTTCTGTGGAGCTAGGGGGATTCGAACCCCCGACCTCTTCCATGCCATGGAAGCGCGCTACCAACTGCGCCATAGCCCCGTATTTAGTTCGTCGCCGTGGCGACCTGATAAATAATAGCGGACCTTTCGAGAATGACGCAAATCCAATCGAGTGCCCCTCGTCACAGCACTCAATGAGCTTGATATTCTGCGGTAACGAGGGGCCGAACAGTCATCACGCGCCCAAAATGTCTTCGCGAGAGCCAATGTTGTGCGACGCCAGGCGCCACCCGTTGATCGCTGCGCTCTTGGAGGTCGACTTCCCCACGGGCACGAGCTCTGACCAGTGGCAGTTATCGACGCCGCGCAGTCCATTAAAGACCGCCGGATCCAGGCCAAGCAGCGACACGATGCCACGCGCGATCGCGGAGCCATGCGAAACGACGATCAAAGACTGATCGTCTCGACACGCGCGTGCCGCTTCCAGGACGGCATCGCGAACGCGCTCGCCCACGACCTCGGACCGTTCCACCTCGGCGAGGTCGCACTCCCCCTGCGCGCGATACTGCGCGTAGGCCTCGGGCTGCTCGCTGGCGATCTCCTCGTATGTCTTACCCTCGAAGCTCCCGTAGAAGCGCTCCGTGAGCCGCTCGTCGAGCTCCGGGCCCTCGCAGGGATATCCAGCGATGTCAAATACTCGTGCGATGATCCTCGCGGTATCGACCGCGCGCCCCAGAGGCGAACTCACGATACGCACTCCCCCATCGTCGTAGCTGCGCCCGTCCGCGGCGGCAAACATGCCCACCTCGGCGCTCGGCTCGCACAGACGACTCACCAGCACGCCGGCGGCACCCGCCGCCTGGGACCGTCCGGCCTCGTTCAGGGGCTGATCGATGCGCCCCTGAAAGCGCCGCGCGACGTTAAAGTCCGTCTGGCCGTGGCGCAGCAGGACGATCCGCGAGGCGCTCACTGGGCAGCCTCCACACCGTGCGCGGCGGCACGCTCGGCGGCAGCGGCGCGGGCCTCGTCGGTGTCGACGTCGATCGGCACGGCCGGGCAGTCGCCCCACAGGCGCTCGAGGGCGTAGTACTCACGCTCCTCCTCGGACAGAACGTGCACGAGCAGATCCGAGTAGTCGAGGAGCACCCAGGTGCCCTCCGCGCGCCCCTCGATGTGGGCGGGACGGCGATGGTGCTCGGCCCAGATGCGATCCATGATGTCCTCGGCGATGGCGCGCACCTGACGGTCCGTCGGTGCCGAGACAACCACGAAAGCGTCCGCCAGGGCGAGCTTGCTGGTCACGTCGACAAGCACCGGGTTGATGCCGCCACGGTCGTGCGCGGCGCGAGCAACGAGGCTCGCCAGTTCTGCGGTAGCGTCGGGAAGGCTCACGTTTCTCCTTGGGTTAGGACCGGTACAGGCCGTATTTGTTGATGTATTGGACGACGCCGTCAGGCACCAGATACCACACCGGCTTTCCCTCTTCGACGCGCGTGCGGCAGTCCGTCGACGAGATCGCCATAGCGGGGACCTCCAGCAGCGACACAGACTCGTGCGGCAGACCGGGATCCGACAGGTTGTGCCCGGGGCGCGTCACACCGATAAAGTGCGCCTGCTCGAAGAGCTTATCGGCGTCCTTCCACTGCGCGATCTGCGCCAGCGCATCGGCACCCGTAATGAAGTAGAAATCCGAGTCCGGGTATTCGCGCGACAGGTCAGCCAGCGTGTCGATCGTGTAGGTCGTCCCTCCACGGTCAATGTCCACACGGGACACGGCAAAACGAGGGTTCGACGCCGTTGCGATGACCGTCATCAGGTAGCGATGCTCCGCCGAGGTGACGCGTCGATCCGCCTTGAAAGGCTGCACGGCTGCCGGAACGAAGACGACCTGATCGAGGCCGAAGACGTCCATGACCTCGGAGGCTGCAACGAGGTGGCCATGGTGGATCGGATCGAAAGTGCCGCCCATGATGCCGATCGCGCGGCGCCGACGCAGCGCGCGCGGGGGATGCTGGGGCGAGGCCGGGGCTGCCGTCGCCCCCGCCGTGGCCTCGGTGGTCTTTTCGATCGCCGCCTCCTCCGAGGCGGGTGCCTCGTGGGTATCCTGCGCACTCACGGGCGGATCGTTCCTTCTCCCTCGTAGATCCACGTGGTCGTCGTCAGCTCCGCCAGGCCCATCGGGCCGCGCGCGTGCAGCTTCTGCGTCGAGATGCCCACCTCGGCACCGAGGCCCAGCTGGCCGCCGTCCGTGAAGCGCGTCGAGGCATTCACGGCGATAGCAGCGGCATCGATGCCCGATCGGAACGCGCGCACGACAGCCACGTCGGACGCCACGATGCCTTCGGTATGACCCGTGGAATAACGGCGAATGTGCTCGATCGCCTCGTCAACGTCGGCAACGACGCGCACAGCCAGGTCCATCGACAGGTACTCGGTCTCCCAGTCGGCCTCGGTCGCGTCGACGATCATCTCAGCATCGATCGAGGGCTGGCCATCGACGACGGCCCGGGTGGCCTCGTCCGCGTGGATCGTCACGCCCGCCGTCGTCAGACGGGTGATCGCGGCGACGAGGAAGCGCTGGGCGACATCAGCGTGCACGAGCAGCGTCTCCGCCGCGTTGCACACGCCCACGCGCTGCGTCTTCGCATTCATGATGATGGCCTCGGCGGCCTCCAGGTCAGCGGAGGCGTCCACGTACACGTGGCAGTTGCCCGTGCCCGTCTCGATGACCGGAACCCGCGACTCCTCGACGACAGCGTTGATGAGCCCCGCTCCCCCTCGCGGAATCAGCGCATCGATCGCTCCGCGCGCGCGCATCATCGCTCGGGCACCCGCGCGGCCCCACGGATCCACCGTGGTAATCGCATCGGCGGGCAGGCCGACAGACGTCAACGCATCGCGGCACACCTCGATAAGAACGCGATTCGAAGACTGGGCGGCGCTTCCACCGCGCAGCACGACCGCGTTTCCTGCCTTCAAGGCAAGGGAGGCGGCATCGATCGTCACGTTGGGGCGTGCCTCATAGATGATGCCAATAACGCCCAGGGGGACGCGCTCCTGCGTCACGCGCAGACCGATATCGGTGCGCATGCCGCGCACCACCTGACCGATCGGGTCCGGCAGACCCGCGATCTGCCGGACGGCCTCGGCGATCCCGCGAATACGATCGGGGGTCAGCGCGAGGCGGTCCAGCAGACCCTCGCTCATCTGCTCCGCGCGGCCGCGGGCGACATCTTCAGCATTAGCGGCCAGGATCTGGTCGCTGCGATCAATGAGCGCAGCCGCGATCGCTTCGAGACCGCGGTTCTTGACCTGGGTCGTCGCGTTCGCGAGCAGTCGAGCCGCGCGGCGAGCGGCATCCGTCACCTGGGAAATATCTGCAGCAGTATCCACCCGGCCATCATGGCACACGAGAGCCTGTCAAGCCGCGTCAGTCAACGCTCAGCGCAGAAAATGCGTCGCCCAACACCGCCAGGTCGTCGCGGTGGATTGCCGGCCTGGGGTGCTCATGGCCCGCGGCTTGCAGTTCCGCGGTGCCCGAGCCGGCGACCTCGGCCAGCGTGTCGGAGTCGTATCCCGACACGCCGCGGGCGACCAGGCCCGTCGGGGACGCCACGTCGACGACGTCACCGGCCTCGAAGTGGCCGAGCACGGAACGCACGCCTGCGACCAGCAGAGACTTCTTGCCGACCGTGATCGCCTGGGCTGCGCCCTCGTCGACGATGATCTCGCCGCGGGACGGAGCCACGTGGGCGATCCACAGGCGGCGCGAGGCCGGACGCGCCTGCGAGGGCTCGAACCACGTGCCGACACTCTTACCCGCAAGCACCGCCTCCAACGCATCCGCGCAGGCCAGCTGCACGCCGATACCGCTGGTGGTCGCCAGCATGGCAGCCTGCACCTTCGTCGCCATGCCACCCGTGCCCACGCGGGAGCCCGCGCCCGTCACGAGCACGCTCATGAGGTCGTCCGCGCTCTCAACACGCTCGATGAGCTTCGAGCCCGGGTGGTCCGGAGGAGCGGTGTAGAGGCCGTCCACATCCGTCAGCAGCACGAGGGCGTCGGCCTTGATCATCTGCGCGATGAGCGCGGCAAGGCGATCGTTATCTCCGAAACGCAGCTCGCGGGTGGTCACCGCGTCATTTTCGTTGAGAATCGGGACGACGCCGAGGCCGAGGAGACGCGTCAGCGAGGCGCGCACGTTCGTATAGTGGTCGCGGCGCATCACGTCGTCCGTGGTCAGCAGCACCTGGGCGGCATCGAGATGATGCGCCTGGAAGGCGGCCGTCCACCTCGCCATCAGGAGCCCCTGCCCCATCGCGGCAGCAGCCTGCACGCTCGGTAGGTCCTTCGGTTTCGAGGTAAAGCCGAGCGGATCAAGGCCCGCTGCGACAGCACCCGACGACACGATGACGACCTCTCGGTCCGCTCCGCGCCAGCGTGCCACGAGACGTGCAACCGAGTCAATACGGTTCAGATCCAGGCCGCCGTCCTCACGCGTGAGCGACGACGAGCCGATCTTGACGACGATGCGAGAAGCCGCGGACACTCCGCTCATGACTGATCCGACGCGTCGGTCCAGTGCCCGGCCTGACGCTCCGTCCACAGCTCATCACGGGCGGCGGTCTTGGCGTCCATCACCTGGTGGTACACCTCGCGACGTTCCTTACGGCTCGGGCGTGCGTTCTGATCCAGGCGCAGGTCGGTGCCACGCGAACCCAGCAGCTCCGGTCCGGTCGTCAGAGTCGGCTCCCAGTCGAAGACGACGCCTCCATCCAGGTCACCGATCACGACGGTGTCGCCGGCGAGGGCGCCGGCCTTCATCAGCTCGTCCTCGACGCCCGCGGCGTTCAGGCGATCCGCAAGGTAGCCCACGGCCTCGTCGT
>CAUSHZ010000082.1:0-6903 GCA_963531605.1 uncultured Actinomyces sp. | reverse complement strand
GGTCCATATATTGATTTCTTTTTTAATTTGGGCAAAAACCTCCTTTCGTCTTTTATTTTCTCCCCTTATTCTTTCTAATTTTTGGGGGGGGGCCGCGGGACTTTCATCCCGCGCCCACCCCTCGTGTGGCGTTAGCTGCGTTGCATCCCCCGGCGCTGCGATGCGCGAGGAGCGTGCGCCTCGTCAGTCGATGATGCCGTACAGGCGGTCGCCCGCGTCGCCCAGGCCGGGGACGATGTAGGACCTCTCGTTGAGGTGATCGTCGACGGCGGCGACAACGACGTTCACGTCGGCGCGCTCGCCGATCGCGTCCTCAAGGGTCTTAATGCCCTCCGGAGCGGCCAGGATGCACACGCAGGTGACGTCCTTGGCACCGCGCTCGAAGAGGTAGTTGGTGGCGGCCACCATGGTGTGGCCGGTGGCCAGCATCGGGTCCAGCACGAAGCACTGGCGGCCCGACAGGTCGTCCGGCAGGCGGTTCGCGTAGGTCTCGATCTCCAGGGTGTCGTCGTCGCGACGCATGCCCAGGAAGCCGACCTCGGCGGTGGGCAGCATGCGGGTCATGCCCTCGAGCATGCCCAGGCCTGCGCGCAGGACGGGGACCACGATCGGGCGAGGCTCGGAGAGCTTCAGGCCGACGGTGGGTGCAACCGGGGTCTGGATGGGTGTTTCGGTGACTGCCACTTCGCGCGTCGCCTCGTAGGCGAGCAGGGTGACCAGTTCGTCCACGAGCTGGCGGAACGTCGCCGACGGCGTTTCGCGATCGCGTAGGACGGTGAGCTTGTGGGTGATCAGGGGGTGATTAGCTACGTGGAGGCGCATGGTTATAGGCTACCCTGTTCGTCCGCTGGCGCGCATCCAGTGTGTCGAACGCGAAGCGAGGGTCTCCTGCGCGCTGGTGCCGTGCTCGGTGACGGCCTGGATTGGCGGCGCGTTGGGTGTCGTGTCAAACTCATCCGTCACACGAGCACCACGAGTCACGATGGGCTCCAACTATCCCAACAGTGATTTGGCCGGTAAGCTAGGAGAGTGACCGTGAATGAGCAGTACCGCGAAGCAATGGGGAAGGCCCTTTTCCTGGCCAACCGCGCCCGCGAAACGGGGGACGTCCCCGTCGGAGCCGTCGTCGTCGACGAAAACGGCCGCATCATCGGACGCGGGTGGAACTGCCGGGAGGCCAACCATGACCCCGCAGGTCACGCCGAAATCGTCGCCCTACGTGAGGCGGGCCGCGCCAGGGGTACCTGGCGCCTGAGCGGCTGCACGCTGATCGTCACCCTGGAACCCTGCACGATGTGTGCGGGCGCGATTCTCGCCTCGCGCATCGACCGCGTCGTCTTCGGCGCCTGGGACCCCAAGGCCGGTGCCGCCGGATCCCTGCGCGACGTCCTGCGCGATGCTCGCATGCCGCACCCGACCGAGGTCGTCGGCGGCGTCCTCGCCCAAGAGGCCGCCATGCAGCTGCGCTCCTTCTTCCTCGGCTGCCGCACGCCCGACGAGATGCCCGTCATCCAGGCTCCCGTCCACGAGCCCAGTGACCTGGTCGCGCCCATCGTCGTCCCCTACGAGGAGGACGAGGCCTCCGAGCCGGTCCACGAGGAAGCCGCCCGCCATGAGGGCGTTCCCGCGCAGCTCGTTACCCCCGAGGCTCCCGCCGCTCCCGCCGTTCCTCCCGCTCCCGCTCCTTCCGACGAGGACCCCCGCTCCGGGGCCTTCCCCGTGCCTCCCCGGCACGGCAGGGTCAGCCACCGCGGCACCGAGGCCTCGCCCCTGCCTCGTCGAGTGGGCCGCCCCTTCTCCGAGCGCGTCTCCGGCAATGCCGACAACCCCGCCGACATCCCCGCGGGCGAGTCGATCGCCCCCGGTGCATCCGCGGCGGCTCCCGCCTCGCAGCCGCCCTACAGCAGCGCCGCCCCCGTTCTGCCGGCAGTTTCGCCGAGCACGACACCCGGTCCCATCACGCGTTCCGTCCCCCAGATTCGACCTGTCCACGTGCGCCCGTCCGCGTCCGTGCCCGAAGGCCTTTACACGCCCGCCCAGCCCGGCCGTCCCGTGGCTCAGCCGCTGCGCGATAGCGCGCCCCGGCCTCGCGGCGCTGAGCCCGTCGTCACGCCAACGCCCACGGAGCCGCCGGCCCCCGCCGCGCAAGCCGCACCCGCCCCTGCCGAGGAGACGCCCGTGCCGATCCCCGCGCCGCCCGCGTTCCCGCAGCGCGCCACGTCGCGCCAGAGCGCGCGCCCGCAGCGCCCGCTCCCGCAGGCTTTCGAACCCGAGCCAGCGCGCCGCGTCGACTACGAACTGTCCCCGCGGCAGTTCAACGACGTCGACCCCATCACCTCCGGCATTCGCGTGCGCCGCTCCGCGCGCCGCCGCGGCAACGCTCGTCACTGACATGATCCCCGCGCGCGTCATTACGGTCTCGGACCGCTGCTCTGCCGGCCTCGCCGAGGACCTCTCCGGCCCCCTCGCCGCACGCCTCCTCGCCGATCACGGCGTTGACGCCTCGGTGCGCGTCGTCCCCGACGAGGTCGACGCCATCCGCGCCGCGATCACCGCCGCCGTGGAGGACGGTGCCCGCTTCGTGTTCACGACCGGCGGGACCGGTCTCGCGCCCCGCGACGTCACCCCCGAGGCCACCGAGCCTCTCCTCGTCACCCGCATCGACGGCCTCGCCGACGCGATTCGCCGCCGCGGCGAGGAAAAGGTCGCCTCCGCCGCCCTGTCGCGCGGCCTCGTCGGCGTGACCGCGCGATCCCCCGAGGGTGCCCTCGTCGTCAACGCGCCCGGCTCGCGCGGCGGCGTCACCGATGCCGTGGCCGTCATCGGCCCCCTCGTCGCCCACATCATCGACCAGCTCGCGGGCGGCGACCACCCGCGCGCGTAAAAGGGCGAAATGGCAACGAAAAGGCCGCCCGGCGTACGTGCTGCGGGCGGCCTCCTCGTACGTCGGAGCGTCAGTCCTGCGGATCCTCCGGGCGCACCCAGTCGCCGCTGCGGCCGCCCGACTTCGCCACGATCTTCGCCTCGCGAATGCGGGCGGAGCGGTCCACGCCCTTGACCATGTCGACGATCGCGAGAGCCGCGACCGTCACCGAGGTCAGCGCCTCCATCTCCACGCCCGTGCGGTCAGCCGTGCGCACTGTTGCACGGATCGCCACGTGATCGTCCTCCAGGCTGAGATCCACCGCGCAGCCGTGCACGCCGATCGTATGCGCGAGGGGTAGCAGCTCGGGGACGCGCTTCGCCGCCGAAATGCCGGCCACGCGCGCCACCGCCAGCACGTCGCCCTTCGGGACGGTGCCGTCACGCAGTGCCTGCATCACCTCGGGCGAGCAATCCACGCGGCACACGGCGCTCGCCTGGCGCACCGTCGGATTCTTCGCGGTCACATCCACCATGTAGGCGGCGCCATCCTCGTTGAGATGCGTAAATTTCACGGTTTTCCTCTCGTTAATTCTTAACAGCAGCGTCAGCCCACGAGCGGGACGACCGCCAGCTCCCGGCCGGCTTCGACCGCCTCGACGTCCGGCGCGACCACACCGATCGCCTCAGCATTCGCGAGCGAGGCCACCAGGTGCGACTTCGACCCCAGGGGGTGCACCGGCTCCACCCAGCGGGCCCCGGCCTCGTCCCCCTCTCCGGAGACGAAGCGAAGCGGGATGAACTGCGTCTTTTCAGGCGGGCAGTCCCAGCCCACGTGCGCGCGGGCGATGATGCCGCTCGGGACAGTCCCGCCGTGCTCGGGGGCGACGAGGCCGGACATGACCGCCAGCGCGCCCGCGACGTACATGTGGAACGTCGTAAAGACCGAGACCGGGTTGCCGGGCAGGCAGATCACCGGCGTCTCGCGGCCGCCCGCGCCCACCCGCGTCGAGCCGACGCCCTGCGGGCCGCCCGGCTGCTGAGCGACGTGGTGGAAGCCCGCGTCCGTGCCAAGCGTCAGGCGCACGACCTCGAAGGCACCCGCCGAAATGCCGCCGGCCGTCAGGACCAGGTCGGCCTCCGGGGCCTCATCGAGGGCCGCGCGCAGCTCCGCCGGGGTGTCCCCCGTGCGCAGGTGGGCGACGACCTGCCCGCCGGCCTCCTCGACGAGGCCGCGCAGCAGGATGCCGTTCGAATCGGGAATCTGTCCGCGCTCGAGGACCTCGCCGGCGCGCTTAAGCTCCGTGCCCGTAGAGACGACGATGACGCGCGGGCGGGGCGCAACTGTGAGGGTGCCGTGCCCGACCGAGGCGGCGGCTGACAGGGCCGTCCCGTCCAGGATGCGGCCGGCTTTCAGGACCGGGGAGCCGGCCTCGAGGGCCTCGCCCGCCACGCGCACATTCTCACCCAGCTTCGGGGCGACGCGGATTTCCACCGTCGCGGGCGCCTGAGCGATGCCCGCCGCATGGTCCGTGTGCTCGACCTTCACGACGGTGTCCGCGCCCTGCGGGATCGGAGCACCCGTCATGATGCGCCAGGCCTGCCCCTTCTTGAGGCGGTTGTCGCGGGTGTCGCCCGCCGGAATGTCGCCCGCGACGGGCAGCGTCCACGGGCCCTCGCCCTCCAGGTCCTCGAGGCGCACCGCAAACCCGTCCATCGCGGAGTTCGTAAAGGGCGGCAGGGGAATCAGTGAAAAGACGTCGACCGCCAGGCGGCACCCCAGGCACTCCTCGATGGGAAGCGTGTCGTGGGGGAGGACGTGGCTGAGCGCCAGCGCCTCGATCAGCTCGCGATGCTGCGCGGTAGACAGGGCGGGATCGTGCATGCCACCAGTGTAGGGCCAGGTGGGGTGGGGGATACGTGTGGGGCGCGTTCGCGCATGGCGTTGTGGGGCTGCTTTTTGGGCAGCTGGCGCGGCGTCTGCCTCGCGCCCGCTGCACGAGGCATGGGCCGGGTTGTGGGGTTGCAGCTCGTTTCAGCGACCTGGACATGGGAGGCCGGGGGAATTGCAGCATTAGGGGTGCGACACGCCGGCGACACGCCGTGATGGAACTTCTAATGGTGCAAAACCCCCAGTTGGGTCGACAGTCCTCATGTTGTCTCACCCCAGGCGCGCGGCGAGCGCCGCGCGGACCTGCGCAACAAGCTCGTCCGGATGATCGAGGTCGTGCCAGCCGACGCGGATGATGTGCCAGCCCTCGGCTTCGAGGTGGCGTTGGCGTTCGCGCTCGCGGGACAGTGACACGTGGATGCTGCGGGCATCGTCCCCGTATTTGGCGCGACCGTCGAACTCGATACCGACTTTTTCGGCCGTGAACGCGCAATCGATGAAATAGCGACGACCCCGCGTGTGCACCTCGACCTGTGTGCGCACGCCTGTCAAGCCCGCGGCGCACAGCTCGTACAGTACGCGCGCTTCTCCGGGGGATGCGCATCCGGCATCTGCGTGGGTGATGATCCACTGTGCTTGAGAGCGTCCTCTTGCCCGATTGCCCAGCTGTTTCAGCTCGCGCTCGAGAAAAAACTTCCATGACTCCTCGTTGTTGCGCGACGCTTTCATGTGGAAGTTGTCGAAGTGCGTGTAGGCGTGGGCGTTCATGCACATCTGTGTGAAAGCATCACGTCGATTGCGTGACGTTCGGGCCGCAGTAATCTGCGCAGATTCAAGGCTCTCAATGAGGAGCCCGCGTGTGTCGTTGATAGCAGGGAGGTGACGGACGTGCCTGGGCTTGACCTTCATGGGAGCAAAGGTGTGAGTGCCGATTGCTATGGCGGGCAGGACGATGGGGTGGATAGTGAATGATGCGGCAACCGTGATGGGCGGAAGCGGGGGATTACTTCCATAGCCGTGAGCCCATAGCGCACATTGTCCGGTAGCAACGAGAGTTTGGTGCGTGTGCGCAAGGTGGTAGAGGCGCGCGGCGAGCACGACCTCCGGTAGGTGTTCGACGCCGATGTTTCGCAGCTTCGCCAGGTCAAGGTATGTCCTGCCCGCGATTTTGACAGCCGTCGGCACCCTCGTCAGACCGTGATGACTCGAGCGAGGGACTCGAATAATTGCACGTTCAACAATTCCTAGGATGTAGGGGGCTCCGATGCCCCCATCTTCTGGGCTCATGCATGAATTCTAGTGCGTTGAAGATCGGTTTGTGACAGTTTGAGTGAGTTGAGTTGATCTGATTTCGTTTCGACTGAATAGCGGGTGGAGTCCAAAGTTTCCGCCGTGGCGGCGGGCGACTGACTGGCCCGAGGCCGCGGCCGGGAAGTGGAGCCGCTGCGCGGGTGGGGCGGCGGCTGGGCGCGGTGGGGCGTCGGATGTGCCTGCCAGGGCTGAAGGCGGCGCCGACGGCGGTGCGGCAGTCGTTCCTTCCCGGGTGAGTGGGGGAATTGCAGCACTAGGGGCGCGACACGCCGGCGACACGCCGTGGCGGTGCGTCTAATGGTGCAAAACCCCCTGTTGGGTGGCTGAGTGTGGGTCGGGCGCGGCCTGGCCCGCGGGCTGTGGAGTGTGGGTCGACGTTGTTGCCGGCGTTGGCGGCCGGGTGTGGCCCGGTGATCCGTCGCTGGTGGCGGGCGGGGCCGTGGTTGCCGCGGGCGAATGGGGGGAATTGCAGCACTAGGGGCGCGACACGCCGGCGACACGCCGTGGCGGTGCGTCTAATGGTGCAAAACCCCCTGTTGGGCGGGCCGGTGAGCGGTGGCTGGGTGGGCAGGCGACCGGGCGTGGCCGGGCAGGCGACCGGGCGTGGCCGGGCAGGTGAGCGGTGGCCAGACGCGATGTTGCCGGGTGTGGGCGGGGGCACCCACACCCGGAATAGGGGTTTGCGTGCGGATAGGGGCCGGGACGCCAGCAACGCCCGGGACGCCAGCAAGGCTAGGCGCGCCCGGGACGCCAGCAACGCCCGCAGTGCCGCCGTCGGGCGACAGAATCAGACGGTGAGCATGACCTTCGTGGCGCGACGCTCGTCCATGGCCGCGTAG